>NZ_CP076448.1:314166-628333 GCF_019203965.1 Elioraea tepida | reverse complement strand
ATGACCGCAAGGAGATGCCGCGCAAGCCTCTGCCCGACTGCCTGATCCCCCGCCCGCTCGCGCTGCCTGCGCCCGAGCGACGCGAGGAACGGGTGCGCGAACTCGCCTGATCGCCGACCGGCGGGGAGGCAAAAAGCGGAGCCCGCCGTGCGGCGGGCTCCCTCAGTTTCCCTTCGGAGTTCCCAGGAGAATGCCGGCCCGCTAGGGTGCGGACCGGCGTTCTCCCCGGGGCAGCGACGCTGCTCAGACCGAGTAGTACATCTCGAACTCGACCGGGTGCGGCGTGTGCTCGAAGCGGTACACCTCGTTCCACTTCAGTTCGATGTAGGACTGGATCTGGTCGAGGTTGAACACATCCCCCTTCAGCAGGAACTCGTGGTCCGCCTCGAGCGCGCCGAGCGCCTCGCGCAGGCTGCCGCAGACGGTCGGGATCCCCTTCAGCTCCTCGGGCGGCAGGTCATAGAGGTCCTTGTCCATCGCCTCGCCGGGATGGATCCGGTTCTGGATGCCGTCGAGCCCGGCCATCAGCATCGCCGAGAAGGCGAGATAGGGGTTGGCCGACGGGTCGGGGAAGCGCACCTCGACGCGCTTCGCCTTCGGGCTCGTCGCGTAAGGGATGCGGCAGGAGGCAGAGCGGTTGCGCGCCGAGTAGGCGAGCAGAACCGGCGCCTCAAAGCCCGGGATAAGCCGCTTGTAGGAGTTCGTCGTCGGATTGGTGAAGGCGTTGAGCGCCTTCGCGTGCTTGATGATCCCGCCGATGTAGTAGAGCGCCGTCTCGGAGAGGTCAGCATAGCCGTTGCCGGCGAAGAGCGGCTTGCCCTTCTTCCAGATCGACTGGTGCACGTGCATCCCTGAGCCGTTGTCGCCGTAGATCGGCTTCGGCATGAAGGTCGCGGTCTTGCCGTAGCTGTGCGCGACGTTGTGGATCACGTACTTGTAGATCTGCATCTGGTCCGCCATGCGGAGCAGCGTGCTGAACTTCATCCCGAGCTCGTGTTGGCTCTGGGCGACCTCGTGGTGGTGCTTCTCGATCACCACGCCCATCTCGCCCATGGTCGAGAGCATCTCGGCGCGCAGGTCGCTCTCGCTGTCGACCGGCGGGACCGGGAAGTAGCCGCCCTTCACGGCCGGGCGGTGCCCCATGTTGCCCTCGGGATAGTCCTTCAGGCTCGCCTGCGGCCCTTCCATGCTGTCGAGCTGGTAGATCCCGTAGTTGCCGCCCGTGCCGAACTTCACGCTGTCGAACACGAAGAACTCAGCCTCGGGGCCGAAATAGGCGGTGTCGCCGATGCCGGTCGCGGCGAGATAGGCCTCCGCCTTCTTGGCGGTCGAGCGCGGGTCGCGCGTGTAGGCCTGGCCCGTCGACGGCTCGATGATGTCGCAGAAGAGGATCAGCGAGGGCTTCGCTGCGAAGGGGTCCATCACCGCCGACGCCGGATCGGGCATCAGGATCATGTCGCTCTCGTTGATCGCCTTCCAGCCGGCGATCGAGGACCCGTCGAACATGATCCCGTCAGTGAACACGTCCTCGTCGATCGTCGAGACGTGCTGGGCGGTGTGCTGCCACTTCCCGCGCGGGTCGGTGAAGCGGAGATCGACGTACTCGACGGAGTGCTCCTTGAGCATGTCGAGCACCTTCTTCACTTCGGGCTTCGGAGCCATGGTTCCCCTTCCTTGCGTGGTTCCGGTCAGGTTGGAGCCGCGCCCGCTCCGGGCACGGCGGAGGATCGGCCTGTGGGACTGCCGCCGGCCGCGCGGCCCGCCCTTCGCGCTTCTGCCGCGGCGGACGGGAGAGCTGAAGACTGTCTCTGCCTCTGAGGCGCTAGATCGCGTCCTCCCCGCGCTCGCCGGTGCGGATTCGGATCGCCTCCTCGACCGAGGTGATGAAGATCTTGCCGTCACCGATGCGGCCGGTGCGCGCGGCCGACATGATCGCCTCCACCGCGCGATCGACGAGCGAATCCTCGCAGACGACCTCGATCTTCACCTTCGGCAGGAAATCGACGACGTACTCAGCGCCGCGATAGAGCTCCGTGTGGCCCTTCTGGCGCCCGAACCCTTTCGCCTCGACGACGGTGATCCCTTGAAGCCCCACCTCGTGCAGCGCCTCCTTCACCTCGTCGAGCTTGAACGGTTTGATGATGGCCTCGATCTTTTTCATGACGCTTGTTCCGGGATGATCCCCACTACCGCCGACGTGCCAAGAACGCCGCGGCGCGGCCCCCCGGTCCTCACGGCGCGCCGACCTTGCACGGGATGTGCCACGCCATCAAGCCCGTGCCGTCGAAGCGTGGGGATGTCGGGGCGATGGCGGCCGGCATCGGCTCTGAGCATCTGCCTGTTTTTGCGGCAGAGCGCCATGTCGGCGTTGCGCCGCAGCGGCGCCACGCCCATAGTCCGGCGGGGGATGCCTCGGTCAACGATGGGGGCTGCGCGAGCGATGAAGGCGCCGAACACGCTGCTTGCCAATACCGGCACGACGATCTTCACCGTGATGAGCGCGCTCGCCGTCGAGCACGGCGCAGTCAATCTGGGCCAGGGCTTCCCCGACGCCGACGGCCCTGCCGATGTGGTGCGGGCAGCGGCCGATGCCCTGCTCGACGGGCGGAACCAGTACCCGCCGCTGACCGGAGTGCCTGAGCTTCGCGCCGCGGTGGCTGCTGCCAATCGACGCTTCTGGGGCATCGAGGCCGACCCGGCGACCGAGGTGGTCGTCACCTCAGGGGCGACGGAGGCGATCACCGCCTGCCTGATGGCTGTGCTCGACCCGGGCGACGAAGTGGTGTTGATCGAGCCGCTCTACGACACCTACCTGCCTGTGGTGCGGATGCTCGGGGCGGTGCCGAAACTCGTCCGCCTCGAGCCGCCGAAGTGGGAGCTGCCGCGTGCCGCGCTTGCCGCCGCCTTCGGGCCGCGCACCAAGGCGCTCCTGATGAACTCACCGCAGAACCCCTGCGCGAAGGTGTTCACCGCCGCCGAGCTCGCCTTCCTCGCCGACCTCCTGCAGAAGCATGACGCCTATGCGATCTGCGACGAGGTGTACGAGCATCTCACCTTCGATGGCTGGCGCCACATCCCGCTGATGAGCCTTCCTGGCATGCGCGAGCGCTGCATGCGCATCGGCTCGGCAGGCAAAACCTTCTCTCTGACCGGCTGGAAGGTCGGCTACGTGACGGCGCCGGCGCGCCTTGCTGGCGTCGTCGCCAAGGCGCACCAGCTTCTCACCTTCACAACGCCGCCGAACCTGCAGCGCGCGGTCGCTCTTGGCCTTGCCAAGCCGGATGCGTATTTCGCGGAGCTCGCCGCCGAGCTCCAAGGCAAGCGCGACCGGCTCTCTGCCGGGCTTGCGCGCCTGGGCTTCGGCGTGCTCGAGACGCGCGGCAGCTACTTCGTCTCGGCCGATTTCCGTCCCTTGGGCTTCGCGGGCGACGACGTCGCCTTCTGCCGGTGGCTGACCGAGACGGCCAAAGTCGCGGCGATCCCGGTCTCAGCCTTCTATGCCGATGCGGCGACGGCGCCGCGGCACTATGTCCGGTTCGCCTTCTGCAAGCATAACTCGACGCTCGACCTCGCGCTCGCGCGGCTTGAGGCGGCGTTGTCCGCGCGCACGCCCCAGGGTGCGCCGAGGGCGTTGACGGCATGAGGCGAGGAGGCGTATTGGCGCCGCCGTGCGGCGGCCTTAGCTCAGTTGGTAGAGCGCCAGGTTGTGGTCCTGGATGTCACGGGTTCGAGTCCCGTAGGTCGCCCCAGCGCTGCCCCGGACCGATTGTCCGGCCCGACTGATCATCACGCACAGCTGATCCGTCCACTCAGGTCTGTCCGGGCGACAGGGCGGTTCGCGGCCTCCGTTTTGTTCGTGCGAGTCGTGCTCGCGCACCAGTGGAGGTCGAGGGCGCCCTGTCAAACGCGCCGTCGGCAGCGGCACAATCGCGCCGATACATCAGCGCCTCGTCGTGCGCCGAGGTCGAGGCGAGCATCGACGCTGTCGCACAGACCGTCTTCGCCCCCTACTCCTCCGTCGCAAGGAGCCTCTGCGCGCTGGTCGGCCGGAGCTCTCCGGTATCGCTCCGCCTCGCCATCTCACTTGACGGGAGCGAGCGGCGCCGTCACGCGGTGACGCGGGCCGCGTGGCGCGATGGCGGGCCGTGCCGGCCCGTCCGCGGCTCCCGAAGTGTCGGTCCTCTCAGAAAGGTATGGCAGATGCTCACGGTTGGAATCGCAGGGCTCGGGGCGATCGGTCTCACGCTTGCCAAGGCGCTCGATGCCGGTGTGGAGGGCTTGCGCCTCGTTGCGGTCGCCGCACGCGACAGGGACAAGGCGAGGGCGGCGGTGGCGGGCTTCGCCTCCCCGCCCGTGGTGACCGACGTCGCCGATCTCGCAGGGCTCGCCGACGTGGTCGTGGAGGCCGCTCCCGCCGCCGCCTTCGAGGCGATCGTCTCGCCCGCCATCGAGGCGGGGCGAATCGCGGTGGTGTCCTCCGTCGGCGCGCTCTTGCCGCGCATGCAGCTCGTCGAGCGGGCCAGGGAGACCGGCGCGCGGATCATCGTGCCGACCGGCGCTCTCCTCGGCCTCGATGCCGTCCGCGCCGCTGCCGAGGGAAAGGTCGAGAGTGTGACGCTCGTGACGCGTAAGCCGCCCCGCGGGCTTGCCGGCGCTCCCTATCTCGAACAGCACGGCATCGATGTGACAACGATCACGACGCCGACGAGGGTGTTCGCAGGCAGTGCCCGCGAGGGAGCGATCGGGTTCCCGGCGAACGTCAATGTCGCAGCCGCGCTCGCGCTCGCAGGCATCGAGCCGGATCGCACGCGGCTCGAGATCTGGGCCGATCCGACCGTCACGCGCAACACCCACACGGTGACGGTGGAGGCGGACACGGTGCGGCTGACGATGACGATCGAGAACGTTCCGTCGGAGGAGAACCCCCGCACCGGCAAGATCACCCCACTGTCCCTGCTCGCCTGCCTGAGGGGGCTGACCGCGACGCTGAAGGTCGGGACGTAGCCTCAAGCGCCGAGGATCAGCCGCCCCACATAGAGCCCGTAGCCCGCGAGCATCACGGCGCCGAGCGCGCGCCCGACGCGCCCGGAGATCATCGCGGGCAAAAGAAGCAGGCTTGCCGCGGCCATCACCCACATCTCCGTGCGCGCGATCTCGGGCGGGATCGCGGTCGGCGCGATCACCGACGCCACGCCGAGAATGGCGAGGATGTTGTAGATGTTCGAGCCGAGGATGTTGCCGAGCGCGATGTCGGAATGGCGCCGCAACGCGGCGACGATCGAGGTCACAAGCTCCGGCAGGGAGGTGCCGACCGCGACCAGGGTGAGCCCGATCACCACTTCCGACACGCCGATGGCACGGGCGATGGCAACCGCCGCCCCGATCATCAGCTCGCCGCCCAGCACGAGCAGGCCGATGCCGGCCGCGACCATCAAGGCCGACAGCAGCGGGGTGCGTGGAACCTTCTGCACCTCCTCCGCCTCGGCGGCGTGCAGCGCACCCGAGGCCGTGCCGCCGCCACGCTCCTGCAGGTAGGTGAGCACGGTCGCTCCGGCGAGCAGGCAGAGGCAGAGCACGCCGTGCCACCAGAGCAGCCTGTCGGTCGAGAGTGCGATGGCGAGGAACACCACCGTCGCGCCGAGCACGAACAGCCCATCGCGCCGGATCGCCTCTGGCCTGACCGAGATCGGCCAGATGAGAGCGGCGACGGCAAGGATCAGCAGCACATTGGCGATGTTCGAGCCGACGACATTGCCGACGGCGATCCCGCCCAAGCCCTTCAGCGCCGCCTCCACCGAGACGACGAGCTCGGGCGTCGAGGTGCCCCAGGCGACGATCGTGACGCCAACGAGAAGCGGCGAGACGCCGAGACGCCGCGCGAGCCCCACGCCGCCGCGCACGAGGCCTTCGGCGCCGAGAACGAGAAGGCCCAAGCCCGCGAGAAGCCACACGAGATCCATTCACCCCTCCGGAGACAGCCAGCGAGGGTCCGACATCGCAGGACGGTCCTGCCAGAGGGGCCCGAACCCCGGGCATGGCGGCAGGTGGCAGCGTGACGGGCGCCCGTCAAGCATGGTCGCCCGGCCGCGCCCGTGCCACGCTGAGGCATGGTTGAGACCTTCCTCTACGCTTTCGTCGCCCTGCTCGTGATCTTCGATCCGCCCGGAACGGCGGCGATCTTCATCGCCATCACCCCGCGCGACAGCGACGCCAAGCGCCGAGAGCAGGCTGTGCGCGCGGTCGGAATCTCCTTCGCGGTGCTCGCGGGCTTCGCGCTCGGCGGGGAGTGGCTGATGCGCGCGATGGGGGTGACGCTTCCTGCCTTCCAGGTGGCGGGCGGAATCCTTCTCTTCCTTCTTGCGACCGACATGGTGATGGTGCGCGACAGCGGCCTGCGGCGGACCACGGAGCGCGAGACAGCGGAAGCCGAGCGCGAGACCGACATCGCCGTCTTTCCGCTCGCGATCCCACTCATCGCGGGCCCTGGGGCGATGACGACGATGGTCCTGCTTCGCGGCCGTGCGGGAGACGATCCATGGCTGCTTGCGGCCCTCGGCGCAGCGCTCGCGGTCGCGCTTATCGTCACGCTTGTGTCGCTGCTTGCGGCGAAGCGGCTCATGCGCCTGCTCGGCGAGACGGGGACGAACGTGATCGGCCGCGTGCTCGGGCTGGTCGTCGCCGCGCTTGCCGCGCAGATCACCCTCGATGGCGTGCGCGCGATCCTCCCCTGACCGCGCCCGGGGCTGGCTCGAAGCCGCGCGTCAGCCGGCCGCCCTCCGCGGCAGAAGCCGTTCCGCGAGTGTTGCGAACCACGACGCGCCGATCGGCAGGATGTCGTCATTGAAGTCGTAGCGGGGGTGGTGCACGGCGGCGTCGTCCTCGCCCCTGCCGCCGCCGAGCATCAGATAGGCGCCGGGCTTGTGCTCGAGCATGAAGGCGAAGTCCTCCCCGCCCATGGTCGGCCGCGGCATCTCCGCAACTTGTGCCTCGCCCTGGACGGCGATCGCCGCGTCCCGCGCGAGAGCCGTGCTCTCCGCCTCGTTCACGGTCGCCGGATAGGCGCGTTGGAACTCGGCCTTTGCGGTCGCTCCGAAGGCGCGGGCGATGTTCTCGGCCGTCTCGATGGTCCTCTGCTCGAGCAGCGCCCCCGTCTCCGGCGTCAGCCAGCGCGCCGTGCCGCGAAGCCGGACGGTCTCGGGGATCACGTTGTGCGCGAATCCTCCCTCGAGCCAGGTGATCGAGAGCACGCCGCTCTCGACGGGGTCTAGGTTGCGCGCGACCACGCCCTGGAGCGCGGTGATGATGTGGGCGCCGACGAGCACCGGGTCGATGCCGAGATTGGGCATCGCCCCGTGCGCGCCCTTGCCGGTGACGGTGATGTCGATTGCCGCGACGGCTGCCATGACCGGGCCGGTGCGCCACAGGAACATTCCGGCCGGCGCCTTGGGCCAGTTGTGCAGGGCGAACACGCGATCGGCCGGAAAGCGGTCGAACAGGCCCTCGCGGATCATCACCTCCGCGCCGCCGCCCATCTCCTCGGCCGGCTGGAAGAAGAGATAGACGGTGCCGGCGAAGTTCCGCGTCTCGGCGAGATAGCGTGCCGCCCCGAGCAGCATCGTGGTGTGCCCGTCATGGCCGCAGGCATGCATCACCCCGGGCCGCGTCGAAGCGTAAGGAGCGCCCGTCTCCTCCTGGATTGGCAGCGCATCCATGTCGGCGCGCAGCCCGATCGCACCAGGGCCCGGCTCCGCCCCTCGGATCACGCCGACGACGCCTGTCCGCGCAAGCCCGGTATGGACCTCGTCCACGCCGAACGCCTTGAGCTTCTCGGCCACCACTGCCGCGGTGCGCACCTCCTCGAAGGCGAGCTCGGGATGGGCGTGGAAGTCGCGCCGCCAGGCGATCATCTCGTCGTGGAAGGCGGCGATCCGGTTGTGCACGGGCATCAGTGTCTCCGTTCGTCAGGTAGCGCTCGAGCGAGGGAAGGTGAGGGCGAGGCCTTCCTCGAGGCGCATCGGGGAAAAGCCGAGCAGGGCGCGCGCAGGGCCGATGTCGAACGCCTTGTCCTCGACAAGGCGCCTGATCTCGGCCTGTCGCACGCGCGGCAGCCCTGGCACGGCGGACAGGATCGCACCGAGCGCTTGGGCGACCGCAAGCGGCACCGGGATGATCCTGACGCTCCGACCGACGGCTCGCGCGACGGCCTTCACGAACGACGCATAAGGCACGGGCTCGGGGCCAGCGATCACGATCGGGTGTGGCGAGCTCACGCGCCGCTCGACGGCGGCGACGATGGCCGCGGCGAGATCGGTCGTATGCACCGGCTGGATAAGGCTACGCCCGCCTGCGGGAAGGGGCACCACACCAAGCCGGGCGAGGCGGGCGATCCGCTGCACGTTGTTCTCCCCCTCGGCGCCGTAGATCATCGTGGGGTAGAGGAGGACGCCAGGGGAGCCAAGCGCCCCGAATCGCTCCTCGAGCGCGAGCACGCCCCGCGCCCGTTGGTCGGGGAAGCGCGTGTAGCGCCGCGTCGAGCCCAAGAGAACGAGATGCGGATAGGGTGGGCGAAGAGCGTCGAGTAGGGCGATGGAGGCGTCAGCTGGGGCGCAGGAGACGACGCTGTCGGCGCCGGCGCAGCCCTCCGCCTGGCCGGCGGGGTCGGGTGCGACGACGAGGTCGGCGCCCGCGGGAACGCCGCCGGCACGGTCGGCGCTGCGGACGATCGCGCGCACCCCGAAGCCTCTCGCGAGCAACGCACGCGCGACTATGGCGCCGTTCTTCCCCCCGGCGGCGAGCACGGCCACGGTTCGCGGTGCCGACTGCCCGCCACCGACCGCCTCTCCCTCCGTTCCGCGATCACGCTCCCCGCCGCCCATCCCCTCGGCATTCCCCGTCATCGATCAAGGCCTCTGCCCCCTCGTGCCGACCCGCCTCCGCTGCCGGCCTCGCACCACCCGGCCGCGGTTCACGCAGAGGCAGGCTGGACGATGCGCCGCTTCCTACGCGATCGGCAACGGCGCGCGTGACAGCCCCGGGCGCGTCCCGAGGCGGGTCATTCTCCTCGCGGCCGCAGGAAGGCGAAATCCACCCCCTCGTCGGCCTGGAGCACCTCGCGCTGCCAGAGCTTGTCCCAGCCGCGCAGGGCGGCGGGCGGCGGCGTCCAGGCGGCGCGGCGGCGGGCGAGCTCGTCTTCGGCCACGAGCAGGTCGATCCGCCGCTCGCGCACCGAGAGGCGGATCCGATCGCCTGTGCGCACGAGAGCAAGCGCGCCGCCCTCCGCCGCCTCAGGCGTGACGTGCAGCACGATCGTTCCGAAGGCGGTGCCGGACATCCGCGCATCGGAGATCCGCACCATGTCCTTCACGCCGGCGCGGGCGAGCTTTCTGGGGATCGGAAGGTAGCCCGCCTCGGGCATGCCATACCCGCCTTTGGGGCCCGCGTTCTGGAGCACGAGCATGTCTTCGGGCGTCACGTCCAAATCGTCGCGGTCGATCCGCTCGGCAAGGTCGGGCAGCGAGGCGAATACCACCGCCCGCGCCTCCTTCTCGAACAAGGACGGATCGGCGGCTGAGCGCTTGAGGATCGCCCCGCGCGGCGCGAGCGAGCCGAACAGGGCGACGAGCCCCCCCACCGGCGAGACCGGGTCGGAGACGGGCCGGATCACCGCTGGGTCGGAGAAGCTTCCCTCCTCGCGGTCGAGCCGCTCACGCAACGTCTCGCCGGTGACCGTCGGCACGTCGAGATGGAGGAGCGGCCGCAACGCGCGCAGCACCGCCCCCATCGCTCCGGCGGTGTGGAAATCCTCCATGTAGCCTTCGCCCGTCGGCTTGAGGTCGACAAGGACGGGAGTTTCGTCGGAGAGCCGGTTGAGACGGGCGAGATCGAGCCTGATGCCGGCGCGGCCGGCGATCGCCGTGAGGTGAATGATCGCGTTCGTCGAGCCGCCAAGCGCGAGCAGAACGCGCAGGGCGTTCTCCAAACTCTCGGGCGTCACGAGATCGCGCGGGCGCACCGCGCGCCGTTCCGTCGCGAGCCTGACCGCGAGCGCGCCGGAGGCTTCCGCCGCTCGCATCCGGTCTGCGTGCACGGCCGGGATCGCCGCCGTGCCCGGGAGGGTGAAGCCAAGCGTCTCGGCGATCGCTGCCATGGTGGAGGCGGTTCCCATCACGCCGCAGGTTCCGGCGGTGGTCGCAAGCTTGCCCTCGATCCGCTCGATCCGACCGGCGTCTATCTCGCCCGCGCGGAAGCGCGCCCAGAAGCGCCGGCAATCGGTGCAGGCGGAGAGGCGCTCGCCCTCGAACCGCGTGGCGAGCATCGGGCCTGCGACGACGAGAACGCAGGGGATGTTGGCCGAGACAGCGGCCATCAGCTGAGCGGGCACCGTCTTGTCGCAGCCGCCCAGCAGAACGACCGAATCGAGCGGCTGGGCGCGCAGCATCTCCTCCGTGTCGATCGCCGCGAGGTTGCGGTAATACATCGAGCAGGGGGAGAGCGAGGGCTCGCAGACGCTGATCGTCGGGAAGGGAAGGGGAAGCCCGCCCGAGGCGAGGATTCCCCGCTCGGCGGCTCGGACGAGCTCGGGGAAATGTCGGTGACAGTTGTTCAGCCCCGAGCTCGTGTCGCAGATGCCAACGGTCGGGCGCCCAAGCGCCTCGCGCGACCAGCCCATCGACAACATGAAGGAGCGCCGGAGATAGAGGGCGAAATCGCGGTCGCCATAGGTCGCGGCGTTGCGCGCAAGCCCGCCCGGCCCCTCTGCTCGATCCTCGCCCATGGCTCCGCTCCTCGCTACTGCACGCCACGGTAGGGCTCTCGCACGATCCGGGGAAGGGTTGCGGTATCCGGATACCACATCCAGGAGACGTCTGATTCTCCTTGACCTCCGGCGTCATCCCCCCTAGTGACCCGAACGCGTTGCGCCGGGGCCGTCCCGGCCTCGATGGATCGGAATGCGATGAAGACCGTCTCGATCAAACCGGCCGAGGTGAAGAAGGACTGGTGGCTTATCGACGCTGACGGGCTGGTGCTCGGCCGTCTTGCCTCACTGGTCGCAAGCCGCCTGCGCGGCAAGCACAAGCCCACCTTCACGCCGCATGTGGACTGCGGCGACCATGTCGTGATCATCAATGCCGAGAAGGTGAGGGTGACCGGCAACAAGGCTGACCAGTCGGTTTTCTACTGGCACACCGGCTACCCCGGTGGCGTGAAGGGCCGAACCATTCGGCAAAGGCTCCAGTCCCGGCATCCGGAGCGTGTGATCGAGAAGGCCGTCGAGCGTATGATCACGCGCGGTCCGCTAGGGCGGCGGCAGATGCGCAACCTGCATGTTTACGCCGGGCCTTCCCATCCGCACCAGGGACAGGCCCCGAAGCCGCTCGACGTCGCCGCGATGAACCGCAAGAACAAGGTGGGCTGAGATGGCAGCCGAAACCCTGACCTCGCTTGCCGACCTCAAGTCGATCGCCGGCGCCGCCGGCACGGCCCAGGAGGCGCCGAAGCGCGAGCCGAAGCGCGACGCGCTCGGGCGCGCCTATGCCACGGGGCGGCGCAAGAACGCCGTCGCCCGCGTCTGGGTCAAGCCCGGCAAGGGGAAGATCGAGGTCAACGGCAAGCCGGCGGAGCAGTATTTCGCCCGCCCTGTGCTGCGGATGCTGATCGCGCAGCCCTTCCTTGTGACTGACCGCTACAACCAGTTCGACGTGTTCTGCACGGTGAGCGGCGGTGGCCTCTCGGGCCAGGCCGGAGCGGTTCGGCATGGGCTGTCGCGCGCGCTCGTGAACTACGACCCCGAACTGCGCCGGATCCTCAAGGCGGCCGGATTCCTCACGCGCGATGCGCGTGTGGTCGAACGCAAGAAGTATGGTCGCGCGAAGGCGCGCCGCAGCTTCCAGTTCTCGAAGCGCTGAGCGGGGGCTGCTCGCCTCGCGGCGCACGCGGGGCAGCCTTGTATCGGGGGGCGGGGCCGGTTGGCTCCGCCCCCTTGCCATCGCCGGCGCCGCACTGGGAAAGTGCCTCCCGCCCCGCCGCTGAGGGTCGAGGAGGGTGGGATGGCACAGCGCACGGTGTTCATCGACGGAGAGGCCGGAACCACGGGCCTTCTCATCCGCCAACGGCTCGAGCGCCGACGCGACATCTCGCTTGTCACCCTTGCGCCGGAGCGGCGGAAGGACCCCGCGGCACGCGCCGAGGCGCTCGCGTCGGCCGACCTCGCCGTGCTCTGCCTGCCTGACGATGCCGCGCGCGAGGCGGTCGCGCTCGCCGACACGCTGCCCGGAGGCGGCCCGCGCTTGCTCGACGCCTCGACGGCCCATCGCGTCGCCCCGGGCTGGGTCTACGGCTTCCCCGAACTCTCGGCCGAGCAGGAGGCGGCGGTGCGACACGCCCGCCGTGTTGCCAACCCGGGCTGCTACCCGACCGGGGCCATCGCGCTCCTCCGCCCCCTCGTCGATTCTGGGCTGATCCCGCCCGACCACCCGCTCACGATCAACGCTGTCTCGGGCTACTCGGGCGGCGGGAAGAGCATGATCGCGAGCTACGAGGCTGGCACCGCACCCGCCTTCGAGCTCTACGCTCTGGGGCTCGAGCACAAGCACCTGCCCGAGATCGTCACCTATGCCGGGCTCACGCGGGCGCCAATCTTCGTCCCCTCCGTCGGCAATTTCCGCCAGGGCATGCTCGTCTCGATCCCGCTGCATCTCGACGCGCTCCCCGGGGCGCCTAAGCCCGCCGATCTCGAGGCAGCGCTTGCGGCTCGCTACGGCGGCAGCGCTTGTGTCCGGGTGGTCCCCACCGCAGGCGAGACGCGGCTTGAGCCGGAAGCTCTGAACGGGACGAACCTGCTCGAGCTTCGCGTGTTCGGCCACGAGTTGAAGCGCCAGGCGGTGCTGGTCGCGCGGCTCGACAATCTCGGCAAGGGCGCTTCCGGGGCGGCGGTGCAGAACCTCGCCTTGATGCTCGGCCTCGAACAGGATGAGGCGGCGCTCGCCGCCTGAGCAGCGTGGCTCGCGCGAATGGAGCTCTTCGGATGGACGGCCCTCTCTACCCCTTCCAAGGCAAAATGCCGAAGGTCCACCCCACGGCCTGGATCGCGCCCACGGCGGCGATCATCGGCGATGTCGAGATCGGCGAGGGGGCGAGCATCTGGTTCCACGTCGTGATCCGCGGCGACGTGAACCATGTGCGGATTGGCGCGCGCACCAACATCCAGGACGGCTCGATCCTGCACGTCAACCGTGCCACCCATCCGTGCATCATCGGCAACGACGTCACGATCGGGCACATGGCGCTCGTGCATGCCTGCACGGTCAAGAACCGCGGCTTCGTCGGCATGGGCGCGATCGTTCTCGACGGAGCGGTGATCGAGGAGGGCGGCATGCTCGCCGCCGGTGCGGTGCTGACGCCGAACAAGGTGATCGGCCCGGGCGAGCTCTGGGCGGGGTCGCCCGCGACGTTCATGCGCCCCCTCGGCGAGAAGGACCGTTTCCTCGCCGAGACCGCTCCGCACTATGCCGCTCTCGGCGCCCAGTATCGTTCAGAGTACGCCGCTCTGCGCAGCGCCGCCCTGCGCGGCGCGGCGGAGTGACACGGCGCGGCGCCCTCCTCGGCGCGCTCGCGCTCGCCGCCTGCGACGAAGGGCCCAAGGTGGAGCCTGTCTCGCTTCCCGTCGCCGCGCTTCGCGGCACGGCCGATCCGCTCTGGCAGGCGGCCGAGATCGCATCCTTTGCGTTGGCGATGCGGCCTCAGAACCTCGAGGGTAAGCCAGCCGAGGCGGCGTTCGCCGTGATGCTCTACGAGTATGCCGCGGCCGAGGCGGGCAACGGCCGGCTGCACGACCAGAACCCGGGGCGGCTGATGCGCGAAGGAAGGCCCCATCTCCGAGCCGCTGCGGGCCTGATCGGCGAGGCGGAGCCGCAGCGTGTCATCGACGCGCTCTGGTCGGTGACGGAGGCGCTGCGCCGCGGTGACGAGGCGGCTTCGCGTGCCGCGTTCTCCGCCCCGGTGTTCCGCGGTCCCCCCGAGGTGCCGCGCGCTGCACTGTCGCGGCTCGTCGTGCCGCCCCAGGCCGTGCGCGGCCTCCGCGCCCTGCGCGAGGCGCTCGCGCGCGACCAGCTCTCGCCGCGATGACCGCGCGTGCTTGCGTCCGCCTGAGCCGGTCCTTAGGGTGCCGCGCGTCACACGGGCTGTATCGGGGCGTAGCGCAGCCTGGTAGCGCGTCTGCCTTGGGCGCAGAAGGTCGTCGGTTCGAATCCGGCCGCCCCGACCAGTTGCGGCACGCTCGGGTGCGAGGGAGCGACGGGGCACGATGCGGGCGAGGATCCTGAGGCCACCGAAACCGGCAACCCAGTCCGGCCGCGCCGTGACGCGCGACTGGATCCTCGTGTTCGAGCCCTCCGAGCCGCGTCGCCCCGACCCGCTGATGGGTTGGACCAGTTCGGGCGACACGGTGGCGAGCCAGGTCCGGCTCCGCTTTCCTACGCTCGAGGCGGCCGAGGCCTATGCGAAGGCGCATGGCATTACGTACGAGGTCGAGCCGGTGCAGGCGCCGACCCTGAAGCCGAAGGCCTACGCGGACAATTTCCGCTATGGCCGGATCGAGAACTGGACGCACTGAGCGAGGCGGCGACGCCGCAAGATGGGCGGGTCGAGGTGTCGGGTCGCGGCTTGCGTTCCCGGTTGCCGTGCCGCCGCCGAACCGTGTAGCCAAGCCCCGCGGCCCCGTAGCTCAACCGGATAGAGCACCTGCCTTCTAAGCAGGGTGTTGCGTGTTCGAGTCACGCCGGGGTCGCCACCCGTCGGACGCCGCCGGTCGGGAGAGCCAGGGCCTGCCTAGGACGATGTCAGCCGGCAGGCGGCTCGGTCGCCGTCGGCTCGGGGGCGTCTCTCGCCTCGGCCCCGCTCCCCGCCTCGAGGATGATGGCGGCGATCTCCTCCGGTTTCTCCTCATGCGCGAGATGGCCGAGGCCCGGCAGGGTGACGATCCGCGCCGAGGGAAGGATCGCCCTCACCCGAAGCGCGTCAGAGGGTGGAATCGTGCGGTCGTTCTCGCCGACGACCAGGGTGAGCGGCGGAGCGAGCCGCGGCAGGGCGCGGGCGAGAGCATTGAGATCCCACGCCGCCATCATCCCGAGTGCAGCGGCGACATGGCTTGGGTGCCGCATCAGCGCGGCATAGAGGTCGATGCCCGCCGGATCGAGGGTCGAGCCGGTTCCGCGCAACAGACGCTCGACGGCGGAGCGATCCGCTGCCCGACGGGAGATCAGCCACGGCACGATCGGCAGTGAGACGAGCATGCGGGCAAGGGCGGAGAAGATGAAGAGATCCCCAGGGCCGCCGCGGAGTGGCAGAAGCGCTCCGTTCAGCGACACGATCGCGCGCGGGCGCGCGAGCCCGTCGAGCGACATCGCCGCGGCGACCGCGGCGCCAGCGGAGTGGCCGACGATCACCGCGGGCTCAAAATCGAGCGCTGTGACCAGCGCCGCAACCGACCTTGCCATGCCGGGAAGCGACAGGGCGTGCGCCGGCGGCGTGTCGGTGAAGCCATGGCCGGGCAGGTCGGGAGCGACCACGGTGAAGGCCCGGGCGAGCAGCGGCAGAAGCCCGCGCCAGGAATGGGTCGCCGCTCCGGTCCCGTGAAGCAGCAAGAGGGCCGGGCCCGTTCCGGCGACCTGGACATGCCAGCGGAACCCGCCGGCGCGGAGGAAGCGGCTTGCCTCCCGGTTCGGCCAGTGACGGCCCTCGTGCTCCCAAGCCGGGCGGCCCGACATGACCGCCTTTGACGCTCAGGCGGCGCGCGCCGGGGTCTGGCCCGGCTGAACGGCCTTCACGGCGCGCGACAGGGCGGCGGCATCGGCATAGGGCAGCGGCAGGTAGCGCGCCCCCATCGCGCGCGCGACCCGCTCGGCCTGGGCCTGAGGCCGCGTCGACGTGTCGATGAGCACGGCGGCGAGCCGACGCGCCGCGAGCCGACGCGCCGCCGCGAGCGCCTCGGCCTCCGCCGCCTCGCGCCCCCCGGTGCCAGCCAAGGTCACATTGGCCCGCCCGTCGGTGAGCAGCACCAGAACCGGCGTGCCGCCCCGGCGCAGCACCGCCTCGGCGAGCGCCTCCGCCGCCTCGAGGCCGGCCGCGAGCGGCGTGCCGCCGCCACCGGGCAGGGCGGCAAGCAAGCGCCGCGCACGCACCAGCGAGCCCGTCGGCGGCAGAAGGAGTTCGGCGCCGCGGCCGCGGAACGCGATCAGTGCAACCCGGTCACGCCGCACGTAGCAATTTGCGAGCAGAAGCTCGACCGCGCCCTTCGCTTCGGCGAGGCGCGCGAGAGCGGCGGAGCCGGACGCGTCGACGACGAAGATCGTCGTGGTTTCGCTCCGCTCGCGATAGCGCCGGATGCGGAAATCCTCGCGCCTGACGGCAATGTGCGGCCGCGTGCCCCCTGCCTCGGCGGGCTGCCGCAGACGCTGCCACGGCGCCGCGGCGCGCAGCGTGTCGAGAAGTGCGAGGCGCGCTCCGCCGCGCGGCAGGCCCGGCCGCGCGGCGAGCGGCGCCCCGCGCAGCTTCGAGACCTTCGCCGCCCCTGCCTTTCCCCCGCCAAGAGCGCGTCGCGGTCCTGCGCCCGCAAGCGCCGAAAGGAGGTCGGGCGGAACCGCCGCCGCCGCGGCGGTGAGAACGACCTCGGCGAGCGCCTTCGGATCGAGGCCCTCGGTGTCATCTCCCTCGGGGGGGCGGTCGGGAGCTGCCGCGTCCTCCGGCTCGCGGTCCGGCGGCGCCTCCGCCTCCTCGGTCGGGGCGGGAAGCACGGTGGCGCGCGGCGCAAGCACGAGCCGGCCGGCGGCGATCAGGTCCTCCTCGCCGATCTCCTCGCGGCCATGCAGGGCCGCGGCGGCCCGGGCGGCTGAAAGGGCGAGCGACGGTGCGCGCAGCGAGCCGATGCCCAAGGCGAGCGCGGTCTGGCACAGCGCCTCGACCGCCGCGTCGGTGACGGTGACGGCGCGGAGGCGTTGCTGCGCCCGCGCGATGGTGTCGGCGTTCACATCGGGCAGAGCGGCCTCGCCGAGCGGCACCGAGGTGAGGTCGGCCAAGAGCGCGAGCCGCTCGCTCAGGGCAGCAGGGCAGCGTTCGTCCTCGCCCGCGCTTTCGTCGATCAGCACGAGAGCGATCCGCGCCGCGTGCCGGAGCGCGAGCCCGTCGCGTTCGGCGACGACCTCACCGCGGTCGAGCACGGCGGCGAGGCGAGCCGCGAGGGGCGGCGGAATCCGCTCCGCCATGGGAACGATCAGTACGCCGCCATCGGCCTCGGCAAGGACCCCCCGCTCGGCGACCGGCCGTCCTGCCCGAAGCGTCGCGGCGAGATCGAGCCCGCCGAGCAGGCGCTCGTCGCCCACCCCGGGTGGCAGGCGGCGAAAGGGAACGGATTCGGGAAACAGGGTGCGGAACCAAGCGAGCCAGCGGTCGCGCACCGGTCCTGGCCGGGCGCGGAGGACGATGCCGCGGAGACGGTCGGGGTCGACGGCAAGAAGGATGGCGGCGAGCGTGGCGTCCGCCCAAGCCGCTGGCCCGGTCACGCGCCGAACACCTCGGCGATCGCCCGCTCCACGCGCGTGGTGGCGACAGTCTCGTCGAGCACGTTGCGGCGAAGCCGGTGGCGCAGGGCGGGCGGCGCCACACGGCGAAGATGGGGAGCGGCAACCACGCGCTCGCCCTCGAAGGCGGCGAACGCCCGGGCCGCACGCACGAGGGTGAGCTCGCCCCTCAGCCCATCGGTGCCGAGCGAGAGGCAGAGGCGTGCGGCCTGCTCGATCACAGCATCGGGCACAGTAGTGTCGTCGAGCCGGCGCCTCGCGGCGACGATCCGGCGCCGCAGTTTCGCCTCCTCCGGCGCCCAGGCGGCGGCGAAACCGGCAGGGTCGCGCTCGAAGGCGTCACGACGCCGCACCACCTCCACCCGGGTGGGGAGATCGGTCGGGGTCGCAACCTCCACCGAGAGCCCGAAGCGGTCGAGAAGCTGCGGGCGGAGTTCTCCTTCCTCCGGGTTGCCGCTGCCGACGAGCACGAAGCGTGCGGGATGGCGGATCGAGAGACCCTCCCGTTCCACCACGTTCTCTCCAGATGCGGCGACGTCGAGCAGGAGGTCGACGATGTGGTCCTCGAGAAGATTTACCTCGTCGATGTAGAGGAAGCCGCGGTGTGCGCGCGCGAGCAGGCCGGGCTCGAAGGCCTTTACGCCTTGGGCGAGGGCGCGCTCGATGTCGAGGGCGCCGACCACACGGTCCTCCGTCGCACCGAGCGGGAGATCGACCACCGGCACCGGCACGAGCGCCGCGCGGTGCCGCTTCCCGCCGCCGCGGCAGACGTCGCACAGCCCCGCAGGCTTCTCCGGGGCGCAGGCGTAGGGGCAGCCTGCGATCACGCGCATCGGCGGAAGCAGGGCGGCGAGCGCGCGCACGGCGGTGGATTTGCCCGTGCCGCGGTCACCGAACACGAGAACCCCGCCGATCGTTTGGTCGACCGCAGCGATCAGAAGCGCGAGCTTCATCTCGTCCTGGCCGACGATGGCCGAGAAGGGGAACAGGGGCCGCGGCGTCACGCCGCGAGCATGACCCGCACCCCGCTTTGCGGCAAGCGCCGCCTCATGCCGCACGGCGCAGGCTCAACTCCGACCAGATCTCCGACAGCGCGCCGACGAGATGCTCGATGTCGGCTTCGGTATGCAGCGGCGAGGGCGTGAGGCGAAGCCGCTCGGTGCCACGCGGGACGGTCGGATAGTTGATCGGCTGGACATAGATCCCGTAGGCGTCGAGCAGGATGTCGCTGATCCGCTTGCAGGCGACCGGGTCTCCGACCATCACCGGAACGATGTGGCTTGGGTTGGCGAGGTGCGGCACGCCGGCGGCGTCGAGGCGACGGCGGAGCAGCGCGACCCGCTCGTGCATGAGCGCCCGTTCCGTGCCGCTGTTCCTGAGATGCGTGATCGAGGCGATGGCACCTGCCGCGACATGGGGCGGGATCGCGGTGGTGAAGATGAAGCCAGAGGCGTTGGAGCGGACGAAGTCGCACAGCGCGGCGGAGGCCGCGATGTAGCCGCCGAGCACGCCGAACGCCTTGCCGAGCGTTCCCTCGATCACCGTGATCCTGTCGGAGAGGCCTTCGCGTTCGGCCACGCCGCCGCCGCGCGGGCCGTAGAGCCCGACGGCGTGCACCTCGTCGAGATAGGTCATCGCGCCGAACTCCTCCGCCGCGTCGCAGATCGCGGCGATCGGCGCGATGTCGCCGTCCATCGAGTAGACGCTCTCGAAGGCGACGAGCTTCGGGCGCTCGCGGGGGAACTCGGCGAGCTTGCGTCGGAGATCGTCGGGGTCGTTATGGGCGAAGATCCGGCGCTCGGCGCGGCTGTGCCGTATCCCCTCGATCATCGAGGCGTGGTTGCCCTCGTCGGAGAAGACGACGCAGTCGGGAATACGTGCGGCGAGGGTGGCGAGGCTCGCCCAGTTCGACATGTAGCCCGAGTTGAAGATGAGCGCCGCCTCCTTGCCGTGCAGCTCGGCGAGCGTGGCCTCGAGCCGGACGTGATAGTGGTTCGTTCCGCCGATGTTGCGCGTGCCGCCGGCGCCGGCGCCGCAACGGTCGAGCGCCTCGTGCATCGCGGCAAGCACATCCGGGTGCTGCCCCATGCCGAGATAGTCGTTGCTGCACCAGACGATCACCTCCCGACGGCCCTGCGCCGTGTGCAGGATCGCGCGGGGGAATGCGCCGGCGATCCGCTCGATGTCGGCAAACACCCGGTACCGTCCCTCCCGGCGGAGACCGTCGAGATGCTGGCGGAAAAAGGCCTCGTAGTTCATGGTGCCTCCGCGAAGCGGCTCTGCCGCACGCCGTCGTCCTGTCGTCCGGGAGCGTGCGGCGTCATCCCGGTCGTGTCGAACGTCGTCATGTCGCCTCCGGCACGGGCTCGGCGGCCGCGCACGCGGCGATCGCCGCCTGGAGCCGCGCGAGATCCACACCTCGGCCGACTGCCGTGACGCGCGCCTCGGCGGATGCCGGCGCGGCGCATTCGCTGATCGTCGCGCCGCGCGGTGTGGCGTAGAACTCGACCCAGCCTGACCCGGCACGCACGCTGCCGCTCAAGGTCTCGACCTCGCCATAGGCGCCGCGCGACGCGTCGTCGAGCACGCGCTTCAGCGTCACCGGGTCACATGGGCCCGGAAGGGAGGCTGTCCAGGCGCTGCGTGCCCGGCCGCGTGCCTCCGCGCGCAGACTCCACGCCCAGAGCAGGACGGATGGAATGGGCAGCACCAGGAACCAGTGCTCGAGCACCGCAAGCGCAAACATGGTGCCGAGAAAGATCTGGCCCGCTGCCGCCGACGCGCTCACCCCTTCGGCGGTCGCGCCCTGGAACAGCAGCAGCGAGCCGATCGTTCCGCCCGTGATGGACAGCGGGAACAGGAGGTTCATCGGCCGCCGCCGGAAATAAGTCTGCAGATAGGCGAGGTGATCGGGGAGGAACTCCTCGGCGAGGTTCGGCACGCCGAGAAACAGGTTGAGCTTGGCGCTCAGCCGCATCACCCACAGAAGCAGATAGGTCCAGAGGCCGACGAGGTTCTCCCCGCCCCAGGTGAACGCAACGATCAGCACCGCGCCGGCGAGGATGGCGAGCTCGTGATAGAGGATCGCGCCCACCGCCTGGCCGAAGCGCCGAAGCGGCGTGGCGTCGATATCGGCCGGCATCCGGCGCGGGCCGGTGAGGAGCCCCATCAGGAACGCCATCTCCTGCCATGCCCAGATCATCAGGCCGCAGAGGAAGGCCAGATAGGCGCCGGCGAGCGAGGTGTCGAACGCTGTCTCGCCGAGGCCCCAGAGAGCGAGGGCGGCAAGCGCGGTGGCGATGCCGAGGCTTGCGCGGAAGGTTCGCGGATCAAGCCGATCCAGCCAGAGGATCACGCCGGTGGAAAACCACCAGGCGAACACCGTGAAGACCGCCGGGAGGAGGAGCTCGGTCATCCTGCGCGCGCCTCGCCTCCGGTCGCCGCCGCCACCGCTACCAGGCCGGCGCGAGGCGCACGCGCTCGGGCAGTGCGGCGTGCTTGCCGGGAAGCAGGAAGAGGCGGAGGAAGGTCGCGACTGCGTTGGCCTGGAGGCCAAGCCGGCGCAGCCTGCCGCCGATGCCTCGCTGCGACTTCGCCTCGCCGAGCGCCTGGTTGATCCGGAACAGCTTGTCGAGCCCGCGCAGGAAGGCGGGGTTGTCGAGATCAAGAGTCACAGGGAAGACCTGCTTGCTGATCTCGGCGGTGATGCGGAACACCTGCATGTCGTAGCTCGTCGCGTCCATCCCGAGCGCCTTGTGGAACTCGGGCCGCATGTGGTCGCGCACATACATCGTCGCATAGACGGCGAGCTGGAAGAACTTCACCCAGAGCTTATTCAGGCCCCGCAGGAGCTCGGGGTTGGCGCGCATCAGGAGCGCGAACGCCTCGCCGTGGCGGAACTCGTCGTTGCACCACTTCTCGAACCACTGGAAGATCGGGTGGAAGCGCCGCTCCGGGTTGCGCTCGAGTTGGCGATAGATGGTGATGTAGCGGGCGTAGCCGATCTTCTCCGAGAGGTAGGTGGCGTAGAAGATGAACTTCGGCTTGAAGTAGGTGTACTTCTTGGCCTTCGTCAGGAAGCCGAGATCAACGCCGACGCCGAGGCCCTTCAGCGTCTCGTTGATGAAGCCGGCGTGACGCGACTCGTCGCGCGCCATCACTGCGAAGAGCTCCTGAACGTCAGGATTCTTGATGCGCTTCTTGATCTCGGCGTAGAGCACGCAGCCCGAGAACTCCGCCGTGACGGAGCTGACCAGGAACTCCATGAACTCCTTGCGCAGCTGCGGCGACAGATCCTCGAGCCGAAACTGGTCGAACTCGGGCGTGCGCACGAAATGGCCCTTGTTCGGGTCGGCCCGGAACTCCTGCATCAGCCTATCCCAGTCCTCGCGGATGGGGCTGACGTCGAGGCGGTCCATCGCGTCGAAGTCGGTGGTGTAGAAGCGCGGCGTCAGGATCGTGTCCTGCAGCGCGAGCCGCGTGGTCTCGTTCGTCGCCTTGAGCGGGGTGACGGCGTTCATGCTGCCTCCTGCGGAAGCTCGATGTCCTCGAAGCCGACGTTGAACAGCTCGGCGAAAGTGAAGAAGCCGGCGATGTGAACCAGCGCGCGATCGAACCACCCGCCGCGACGGAGGGTCGCCCTGACCTGCATCGTCTTCCGCTCGCCGAAGGGAATGCCGGCGGGCGCGCCGTGCATCACGATCTCGTCTCCGGGCCTCACCTCGACCCCGACGGGGATCGAGTAGGCGTGCAGGCTGTCGCTGGTCTGCTCGAGATCGAGATCGACCAGGATCTCTTCCGTGCGGCGGCCAAGGAGCCAGTCGATCATCGCGGTGTTCCTCCCGGTGCAAAGGGCGCGTGCACGGCCACGGCCTGCGCCGCAGATCGCTGCGCGCTGCCGCCGGGGCCGAGCAGGATCGCGGTGAAGGTCTCGACCTGGGTTGGCCCGAAGGCGCCGAGATCGACGAAGCGGCCCGTCTCCGGGTCCTCGAGCGTCAGCTGCCCGCTGCTCCAGGCGGTGAGCCTGAAGGGGCTCTCCGGCCCGGGCGCTGCGCTGCGCTTCCGTTCGCGTGCAAGCCCGCGCAGCGTGGCGCGCACAAAGCCGCCCGTGCCCGGCGCGAACTCCCTCACGAGCTCGCCCGTCTGCGCATCAGAGATTCGGATCGCTCCGTAGGACGTGTCCTCGAAGCGAAGCTCGCGGCTGATCTGCGGCGTGCCGGCGGGCCGCGACGGTTCCACGCCCATGCTGCGGACGACCGCCACACCGACGATCGTGATCGCGATGGCCGCCGCCGCAAGGATCAGCGGCGCGCGCGGGAAGCTTGGGCGCGGGCTTGGCGTGGTCGGCTCGGTGTCCATCCTGTCCTCCCGGCGCTCACACCATCGCCGCTGCGGGCCGCTCAGCCCCGATCGGCTGATCCGCCGGCAGCTCGAGCGGCTGTACGGGCGCTTCCGTCGCGGCGGCAAGGGCGCGGCTGAGGAGCTGCGCGACCCGTTCGGCCTCCGGAATGCATCGCAGCATCGGCTCTGGCCTCGCGAAACGCCACGGCCGCGCATGCGGCCACAGGAGAACATAGGCGATCTTCTGGTTCGGAACCAAGCGCAGCGCGATGTCGCCGACGCCCCCGCCATGCAGCTTCAGCCCGGCCGCCTCGATCGCCGCGAACGGGATGTTGAACGACATCGGCAGCGCCACACCGGCGCGGATCACCACGCGGCGATCGGTGATCGTGTAGAGCGTGCTGCGCGCCGCGGCCCAGGCATAGAGAGCGAGCGGAATGATCGCCGCCGCGCCGAGGATCAGGAGCAGGCCTGCTCCGGCGGCAATGTCACCGGCGGCGGCACCGTCAGATGCGAGCGAGAGCCCGCGCCACGCGGCGAGCGCGGCGAAATACCATCCGATCGTGCGCACGTGCAGCGCGCGCCGCGCGAGCGCCCCCCGATCCGGAGCGCCCTGCCAGAGGATGGTCTCGCCGGCGGGCAGAACCTCGGGCAGCCCAGGGATAGGTTCGTGGTCATGTTCCCGCACGGCGGCTCTCCTCTGGCTTGGCATACGCACTCAGATGAGCGGCTCCTGTCGCGCCCGTGTCGCGTAGAGGTGTCCGGAGGCGAAGTAGGCGCAGATCCGGTCCTCCTCGCGCAGCGTCACCTGGTTCGGATTCGCAAGTCCCGGCGCGTCGGCGAACTGGCTCGCGAGCACCGAGACCACCCGGATCTGCTTCTTCTTCCCATCGACGCGCGCGAGCGTCATCGGCACGAGCACCCGGCGTGTGCCGATATCGACCTCGAGATACCGCACGAGCACCTCGGAGATGTCGATCCAGGCGTCGGTGCAGGTTCCGGCGACCTTGCCGTCCGCACCGACAACGGGCATGCCGCGCGGGTCCGGGTCCTCAGCGGCGAGGGTCCAGCCGGGAGCGGTGCGGAGCGGAACGATCTTCGGCACGCCATCATCGAAGGTGAGGTCCGGCACGTCGGCGCGCTGCGCATAAGCCGCCGGCCCGACCCCATCCACCATCGGGTTCCCGGTGGGAACAAGTGGCGCACCGAAGAAGCTCGCGGCCGGTACGGCGCCTACCACCGGCGGCTCCACCTCGTTCGTGCGCGGGACGGTGATGCTGTGGCCGTCATGCGTGATGAAGGTCTTGGGCGGCGGCATGTCGGGGAAGCCGACCACGCGCACGCGCCCTTTCCGGTCGGTCACCAGCGGATAGCCCTCCCGCTTGCTCTCGCGATGGAGCCAGAACACGAGGGCGGCGAAGAACAGCCAGAACACGTAGAGGCTGATGAAGGCGATGTCGAAGTGCTCGGTGATGGTCGTGGACGGCATGGGTCACCTCGCCAGGCTGGGTGTTGGCTCGCCAGCGGAGCGCGGCGGCTGGGCGAGCGTTGTTGCGGGAAGCGGCGCCCCCGCGTGGCGCACGAGCGGGCCGATGACGGCCAGCGTCAGGAAGAGCAGCGCGATCTCGAGCGCATAGACGGCGAGATAGCCGGTGGCGGCATCGTTCAGCGCCTCGCCGAGCGCGCCCGAGGCGGCTGAGCCCGAGACGAGATCGCGGATCACGCTCCCGGCCGCGATCGCCGCGCCCGAGGCGGTCGCCTGAACCGCTCCCCAGGCGCCGAGCGCAAGCCCAATCCGGCCGGGCTTGGCGAAGCGCATGCAGGCAGTGAGCGAGCCGTGGAAGAACATGCCGCTGCCGAGGCCGATCAGCGCAGTCGCCACAGCAAGCAGCACGGCCGAGCCGAGCGGGGCGGAGAGCGAGAGGGCGGCGAAGGCGAAGGCGCCGACGAGCGCGCCGTGCGCCGCCGCCCTGTGCTCGTCGGTGCCTCCGCGGATCGCGCGCGCGGCGGCGACGAAGCCCGCGATGCCGCCGCCTGCGAGAAGCGCGGTCAGAAGCGTTGTTCCGGACACCGGGATCGCGAGTACCTGCCCGCCATAGGGTTCGAGCAGCACGTCCTGCATGCCGAATGCCGCCGAGCCGAGGCCGACGGCGATCAGACGCCTGCTCCAGCGCCCGCCCGCCCGCAGCTCGGCCCAGGCCTCGCCGAAGCTCGGGCGCGGCGCGCTGTGCGCCGTCCGGGCGGGGTCGCGCGGCTCCTGCTTCCACAGAGCAATGCCGTTCAGCACCATGGTCAGCACCGCGGCACCCTGGATCACCTGGATCAGCCGCAGCTGGCTGAACTCGGCGAGCAGGACGCCGAAGGCGAGGGCGGAGACGATCATGCCGACGAGCAGCATCACCGACATCAGCGCCACCACCCGCGGCTGGCTCTCCTCGCGGGCGAGATCGGTCGCAAGCGCGAGCCCGACCGTCTGAACCGTGTGCAGCCCCGCCCCGGCCAGAAGGAAGGCGAGCGCTGCGGCGAGCTGGCCGTAGATCGCGGGCCAGGTCGTGTCGCCGGAGAGCAGCAGGAGCGCGAAGGGCATGATCGCGAGCCCGCCGAACTGCAGCAGCGTGCCGAACCAGATGTAGGGAACGCGACGCCAGCCGAGATGCGACCGGTGCGTGTCGGACCGGAAGCCGATCAGCGCCCGGAACGGAGCGAAGGCGATCGGCAGAGCGATCATCACCCCGACCACCGAGGCGTGGACGCCGAGCTCGACGATCATCACCCTGTTGAGCGTGCCGATCAGCAGCACCGCACACATGCCGACCGAGACCTGGAACAAAGCGAGCCGAAGCAGCCGGCCGAGCGGCAGGTCAGGCGTGGCCACATCGGCGAACGGCAGGAACCTCGGCGCGATGCGCCGCCAGCGTCGCGCGAGCCTCTCGTTCAGCCCCTTCATCCGGTCCTCACCATTGCCGGACGAGCTCCTGCGCCTGCGACGTGTAGAAGCCCCGCGACACGCGCCGGGTGCGGCCGAGGCGCCAGCCCGAGAGGGCCTCTTCGCTTGCGATCAGTCGCCCGAGCCGCCTCGGGCCGACGGGTTCGATCGCCGGCGCACGATCGCCGCGCGGAAAGAGCCGCCCGACCGCGTGCATCAGGGCAAGCGCGGGCGTTCGCGGCGCGAAGGTGAAGAGGATGCTCAGCCGCGTGCGCGCGGCGAGCCCCGCAATCGCCTCCACCGCGTCAGCCGCCCGATAGTGGATCAGGCTGTCCATCGCCACGACATGGTCGAAGGTGCCAAAGCAGGGATCGAGCATGTCGCCTGCATGGAACGTCACCCTGCCGCGCAGGTGCTGCGCCTCGGCCCGCTCTCGCGCGAGCCCGATCAAGGTCGGCGAGAGATCAACCGCCACGACATCGGCGCCGCGCGCCGCCGCAGCGACGGCAAGGGAACCCGTTCCGCACCCGGCATCGAGGATGCGCAGGCCCGAGAGGTCCTCAGGCAGCCAGGAGAGGAGGGTGGCGCGCATCATCTCGCGACCGGCACGAACGGTCGCCCTGATGCCGCTCACGGGCGCATCGGAGGTCAGCCTCTTCCAGGCCTCGACCGCTGTCCGGTCGAAATAGGTGAGAAGCTCTCCGCGCCGCTCGTGATAGGTCGCTGCAGCCATCAGTCGAACCCCAACAGGTCGAAGATCTCGCGGTCCTTCAGAGGCTCCGCCTCGATCGGCTCGACGCCGGCCCAGAGCGTCTCGGCGAGCCTGAGATACTCCTCCTGCACCGCCTTGAGTTCGGGACTGTCCTCCATCTCGAACAAGGTGACTTTCTTCAGCCGCGAGCGTCGGATCACATCGAGTGCGGGGAAGTGCGCGAGGGTGCGCAGGCCCGTTGCCTGGTTGTAGCGCTCGATCTGGTCGGTGCTCTCCGAGCGGTTGGCGATCACGCCCCCGATCCGGACCGTGTAGTTCCGTGCCTTGGCCGAGATCGCCGCGACGATCCGGTTCATCGCGAAGATGCTGTCGAAGTCGTTGGCGGCAACGATGAGGCCGCGATCGGCATGCAGGAGGGGAGCCGCGAAACCGCCGCAGACCACGTCGCCGAGCACGTCGAAGATGACGACGTCGGTCTCCTCGAGGAGGTGATGCTCCTTGAGAAGCTTCACCGTCTGGCCGACGACGTAGCCGCCGCAGCCTGTGCCAGCCGGCGGCCCGCCGGCTTCGACGCAGAGCACGCCGTTATAGCCCTCGACGACGAAGTCCTCGGGCCGCAGCTCCTCGGCGTGGAACTGCACCTGTTCGAGCACGTCGATCACCGTCGGGATCAGCCGCTTGGTCAGGGTGAAGGTGCTGTCGTGCTTCGGGTCGCAGCCGATCTGCAGCACGCGGCGGCCGAGCTTCGAGAAGGCGACGGAGAGGTTGGAGGAGGTCGTGCTCTTGCCGATACCGCCCTTGCCGTAGACGGCGAACACCTTCGCTCCCTCGATCCGATAGATCGTGTCGGGATGGACCTGGACGCTGCCCTCGCCATCACCGCGCGCGCGTGCTGCGGTGCGGGAGAGCGCCGGCGCTGCGGGGCGGGGGGGGGTGATGACGGTCATGCGGGAACTCCCTGGGTGATGCCTTCGAGGCGGTCCTCGAGGTCCTCGCCGGCGCGGCGGAGCGCCTCGAGCATCTCTGGATCGGGGCTCCAGTAGCGGCGCTCATGCGCCTCGATCAGCCGGTTGGCGATCCGCGCCGAGGCGGTCGGGTTCAGCTTCGCGAGCCGCTCGCGCATCTCGGGGTCGAGCATGTAGGTCTGGGCGAGGTGGTGGTAGACCCACGGGGCGACCTCGCCCGTCGTCGCCGACCAGCCCAGCGTGTTGGTGACATGCGCCTCGATCTCGCGCACCCCCTCGAACCCGTGCTTGAGGAGGCCCTCGTACCATTTCGGGTTCAGCATCCGTGTGCGCGTCTCGAGCGCAACCTGTTCCGCGATCGTTCGGATCTTCCCCTCGCCGCGCGTCTGGTCGCCGATATAGACCGCCGAGGGCAGGCCGCCGCGGGCGCGCCGCACAGCACGGCTGATGCCGCCGAGCGTGTCGAAATAGTGGTCGATCGTGGTGACGCCGACCTCGACGCTGTCGAGGTTCTGGTAGGTGACGTCGACGGTGGCGAGGATCTCTGCGAGCACCGTGTCGTTGCGCGCAGGCTTGCCGTCGATGCCGAAGGCGAAGCCCTTCCGTTTCACGAACGCCTCGGCGAGCTCGTCCTCGTCGTTCCAGGCGCCTTCGCCGACCAGCTGGTTGACGTTGGCGCCATAGGTGCCGTCCGCGTTGCTGAAGACGCGGAGCGCTGCCTCCTCAAGCGTTCCGCCGTGCTTCGCCACATGGGCGAGAGCGTGGCGGCGGATGAAGTTCATTTCCTCGGGCTCGTCGGCTTTGGCCGCGAGCAGGGCAGCCTCGGCGAGAAGCTTCATCTGCAGGGGCAGGAGGTCACGGAAGATCCCGGAGGTGGTGATGACCACATCGATCCGAGGACGGCCGAGCGTCTCGAGCGGAACCAGTGCCGCGCCAGTGACGCGGCCGTAGCTGTCAAGCCGCGGCACAGCACCCATCAGCGCAAGCGCCTGAGCGATTGGCCCGCCCTCCGTCTTCAGGTTGTCGGTTCCCCAGAGCACCATCGCCACGGTTTCGGGGAGCGGGTTGCCTTCGGCGAGGTGACGCTCGAGCAGCCGCTGCGCCTGGCGCTTGCCATCCTCCACCGCGAACGCGGACGGAAGCTTGAACGGATCGAAGCCGTGGATGTTCCGCCCCGTCGGCAGCACGTCCATGCTGCGCAGCAGATCGCCCCCTGGGGCGGGTCGGATGTAACGGCCCTCGAGCGCGCGCAAGAGGGCAGGGATCTCGTGGTCGGTAGCGAGCAGCGAATCGAGGCGCGCGCGCATCTCGCGGTCGCTGATGCCGGCCGCGTCGAGGAGCTCGGCGCGCTGCGCCGCGTCAGGCGGCTCCCCCACGACATGCAGCCCGTGCGGGATCAGCGTGTATTCGAGCTCGAGAAGGGCGGCGCCGAGCGCCGCGATCCGTTCCGCCGCCTCTTCCCTCCACACGGGTTCGGTCGCCGCGAGGTCGACCGCCGCCGCCTGCGCCTGGATCATCCCGGCGAGAGCCGCGCGCTGGCCGGCATCGGCATCCGGCTCGAGCGCGCGCCAGCGATCGAGCGAGGCTTTGAGGTCAAGCAGGCCGCGGTAGAGGCCGGCATGTGTCACCGGCGGCGTGAGATAGCTCACCAGCGTCGCCCCAGCCCGTCGCTTCGCGAGCAGCCCCTCGGAAGGGTTGTTCGAGGCGTAGAGGTAGATGTTGGGAAGATCGGCGATCAGCCTGTCCGGCCAGCACTCCGCCGAGACGCCGACCTGCTTGCCGGGCATGAACTCGAGCGCGCCATGGGTGCCGAAATGAAGCACCGCATCGGCGCCAAAATCCTCGCGCAGCCAGCGGTAGAAGGCACTGAACGCATGCGTCGGAGCGAAGCCGTGCTCGAACAGGAGCCGCATCGGATCGCCCTCGTAGCCGAAGCCCGGCTGAACCCCGACGAAGACGTTGCCGAACCGCGCGCCGAGGATGAACAGGTCACGCCCGTCGGTGTTGTGGCGCCCCGGCGCAGGCCCCCACTGCTTCTCGATCTCGGCAAGCCACGGTGTGCGTCGCACGTGGTCGTCGACCGTGATCCGCGCCGCGACGTTCGCCACCGTCCCGAAACGCTCGCGATTGCCGCTGAGGATCGCCTCGCGGAGCGCGTCCACCGTCGGCGGCAGGTCGACCGCATAGCCTGCGTCGCGCATCGCGACGAGCGTGTTGAACAGGGAGGCGAAGACGCCGAGATAGGCGGCCGTGCCGGTCGTGCCCGCGTTGGGCGGGAAGTTGAAGAGCACGATCGCGACCTTCTTCTCGGCGGCGGGCCGCTTGCGCAGGTCCACGAGCCGCGCGACCCGCCGCGCGAGCGTCACCGAGCGTTCCGGATGCGGCATCATGTCGCGCGCGCAGGAGACGCCGTCGCAGCCGGGGCACGGGGTGCCCTCTCGCGCGCCGCCGCAACGGCCCCCGAAGGTCATCGGCCAGATTCCGCCATCGAGCTCCGGGATCGCGACCATCATCGTCGCCTCGACCGGCAGGAGGCCGCGCCGGTCGGCGCTCCAGTCGCGCATGGTCTGGAACTCGAGCGGGTGGGCCGTGACGTAGGGCACGTCGAGCCGTGCGAGAAGCTCCTCCGCGGCGCGCGAGTCGTTATAGGCGGGGCCACCCACCAGCGAGAAGCCGGTCAGCGACACGACCGCGTCCACCGCCGCGCGGCCGTCGCGCATGAAGAAGCGCTCGATCGCAGGGCGCGCATCGAGGCCGGCGGCGAAGGCGGGGATCACGGTCAACCCCTCGGCCTCGAGCGCGGCGATCACGCCGTCATAGTGGCGCGCGTTGCTCGCAAGAACGTAGGAGCGCAGAACGAGGACGCCAACGGTGCCGCGCCTTCCCTGCCGCGGCAGCGCCTCGAGCCGCTCCGTCACCCGCCCCTCCGCCCGCGGGTGATACAGGCCGACATCAGGGTAATGGACCGGGGCCGGAACGCTGAGGGTGCCTGCGAGTCCCTTGCGCGGGCCATTCGCATACCGGTTGACGAGCATCGCAACCATGCCCGCGAGATTCTCCGCCGAGCCCGCGAGCCAGTACTGAAGCGTCAGGAAATACGCCCGAACGTCCTGTGCCGTGCCGGGAATGAAACGGAGAAGCCGCGGCAGCTCCCGCAGCATTTTCATCTGCCCCTTGCCGCTTGCGGGCGCCTCCCCCGGCTTCGTCCGGCCACGCAATCGCCTGAGCAGGCCGACGATGCTGGATGCCTGGGCCGACATGTCGAACCGGCCAAGTCGGGTGAGCTTCACGATCTCAGGCGCGGAGAGGCAGCAAGCGATGGCATCGCAGTGCTCGCGACGCGCCCGAAGCGCAGGCTCGACGAGGCGGATATGGTCCTCGAGAAACAGCATGCCGACGACGAGGATGTCGGCGCGCGCGATGTCCTCGAGGCAGGCAGTGAGCTTCGCCGCGTCAGAGGCGAACTCGTCGGCCGCGTGGAGCACGAGGTCGAGGCCCGGGATCTCACGCCGCAGCCTCTCGCGTGCGACGGCGACCGCACCGCCGAAATGGCTGTCCATCGTGACGATGGCGACGCGCACGGCCGGCGCGTCAGCGGGAGAAGTGCGCCTTCGCGTCATAGAGCGTCTCGATGGTGATGCGGGTGATGCCCCGCTCGGCGGCGAAGCGTTCGGTGTTGCGGCGCGCCTTGCCGCGCACGAAGAAGGGGATCTTGGCGAGCTCGCGTTCGGCTTCGGCCGTCCAGCCGGTTTCCGCCGCCACGGGTGCGGGCGATGGCGCGGGCGCCTGACGCGCCCCAGCCGCGGTCTCGCGCGGCTTCGGCGCATGTCCGAGATGCGACGGCGCGGCGGCGTCATGGAACTCGAAGTCTTCCCGGAACATTCCTAGGAGGTGTTCCTCGAGCCCCATCATCAGCGGGTGCACCCAGGTGTCAAACAGGACGTTCGCTCCCTCGAAGCCCATCTGCGGCGAGTAGCGCGCCGGGAAGTCCTGGACGTGAACGGGTGCGGAGATCACGGCGCAGGGGATGCCGAGGCGCTTGGCGATGTGCCGTTCCATCTGGGTTCCGAGCACGAGTTCCGGCTGCAGCTCGGCGACCTTCGCCTCGACTTCTAGATAGTCATCGGTGATCAGGGGCTCGGCGCCGTACTGCGCCGCTGCCTCGCGCACATCGCGCGCGAACTCGCGCGAATAGGTGCCCAAGCCGACGACTGCGAAACCGAGCTCCGTCGAAGCGACCCGTGCGGCGGCGATCGCGTGCGTTGCGTCGCCGAAAATGAAAACACGCTTGCCGGTGAGATAGGTGCTGTCCACCGAGCGCGAGTACCAGGGGAGCCGGCTCTCCTCGGCGTTGAGGAGGTGGGTGGCATCGAGCCCCGCGGCCTCGACGACCTCGGCGATGAACGCGCGCGTCGCGCCCACGCCGATCGGCACGGTTCGGATCGTCTTCTGGCCGAAGGTCCGCGCGAGCCAGGAGGCCGCCTGCGCAGCGATCTCCGGATAGAGGACGATGTTCATCTCCGCCTCGCCGAGCCGCTCGAGGTCGGCGGGGCTCGCGCCGAGCGGGGCGACGACGTTGACCTCGACGCCGAGCCGTTCGAGAAGACCTGTCACCTCCTTGACGTCGTCGCGGTGGCGGAAGCCGAGCGCGGTGGGCCCGAGGATGTTGCAGCGGGGCCTGTCGGTCGGGTGGCGAGCGGGGCGGGCCGAGCCGGGCGGCGACGCGTTCCGCCCGGCGAAGGTGCGGACGAGGCGGTAGAATGTCTCCGAGGCGCCCCAGTTCTCCTTTCGCTGATAGGCGGGAAGCTCGAGGGGCACCACTGGAACGGGGAGCCCCATGCCGGAGGCGAGGCCGCCGGGATCATCCTGGATCAGCTCCGCCGTGCAGGAGGCGCCCACCAGGATCGCCTCGGGCCGGAAGCGGTCGTAGGCATCGCGGAGAGCCGCGCGGAAGAGGTCGGCCGTGTCGCTGCCGAGATCGCGCGCCTGGAACGTCGTGTAGGTCACCGGCGGGCGCGTCTTCGACCGCTCGATCATGGTGAAGAGCAGATCGGCGTAGGTGTCTCCCTGCGGCGCGTGCAGCACATAGTGCACGCCACGCATCGCCGCCGCGATGCGCATCGCCCCCACATGGGGCGGCCCTTCATATGTCCAGACGGCGAGGTGCATGGCCCTACACCGCGAGCGCCTCGCGGCGCGCGAAGGGGCGAGCGAACAGGCCTGCGAGGTCGCCGGCCTGGTCGAAGCCCTGGATCGGCGTGAACACGAGCTCGATCGACCACTTCGTGGTGAGCCCCTCGGCTTCGAGCGGATTGGCGAGACCGAGGCCGCAGACAGTGAGGTCGGGGCGCGCCGCACGGCAACGATCGAGCTGCCGCTCGACATGCTGGCCCTCCGTGATCCGGACACCGGGCGGCAGGAGCGCGAGGTCGGCCGCGAGATGCTCCCGGTGCAGATAGGGCGTGCCGATCTCGATCGGGACCATGCCGAGCTCGTTCGCGCAGAAGCGTGCAAGCGGCACCTCGAGCTGGCTGTCGGGAAAGAAGAAGATCCGCTTTCCGGCGAGCCGCGCACGATGCGGCGCGAGGGCGACCTCGGCGCGACGGCGCGGCGCGGCGATCGCCCGCTCCAGTGCCTCGGGCGCGACGTTGCATGCCGCCGCGGCGGCGTGGAGCCAGCCGACTGTCCCCTCAACCCCAAGCGGGAAAGGAGCATCGAGCCGCGACGCGCCCCGTTCCTCGAGGCGGCGCGCGGTCTCGGCCAGGTAGGGCTGCGCGAGCAAAAACCGCGTGCGAGGGCCGACCGCCGGAAGTGCGCCGGCGCGCCGCGGCGGCAGGAACGCCACCTCGCGCAGTCCCATCTCCGCGAACAGGCGCTGGAACTGGTCCTCGACCGCCTCTGCGAGCGCGCCGACCACGAGCAGCGAGCGCTCGCCGCGCTCCGCGCGCGGAAGCTCCGGAACGAGCGCGGCGAGGCAGGCGTCCTCGCCTTGCGTGAACGTCGTTTCGATACCGCTTCCGGAATAGTGCAGAACCCGGACGGACGGCGCGAGGCGCCGGTCGAGCCGCTGTGCGGCGCGCCCGAGGTCGAGCTTGATCACCTCCGACGGGCAGGACCCGACAAGGAAGAGGAGCTTGATGTCGGGCCTTCGGGAGACGAGCCGCGCGACGAGGCGATCGAGCTCCTCGTTCGCGTCGGCGAGGCCCGCGAGGTCACGCTCGTCGATGATCGCGGTCGCGAAGCGCGGTTCGGCGAAGATCATCACGCCGGCGGCCGACTGCATCAGATGCGCGCAGGTGCGCGAGCCGACGATCAGGAAGAACGCGTCCTGGATCTTGCGGTGCAGCCAGACGATCGCGGTGAGCCCGCAGAAGACCTCGCGCTGCCCGCGCTCATGGACGACCGGGACCGAGGCGCAACCGCCAGGCCCGAGGCGGTCATCCGCATGCCGCGTCGGAAGCGCGACGTCGTTCACTGCGCGTAGCCCGGCCGGCCGCGCCCCTCCGCCGCGGCGGAGGAGAGATCCCGACTGTCGCGTCGGGCCGAACGGAGCTTCAGGACGAACTGCGCGGCATTGACCACGTAGGCCGCATAGGCCGCGAGCGCCACCAGCATCTGGCTGCGCGGCGAGCCGATCCCTGCGGCTGCCATGACGAGGTAGAGCGTGTGCAGCGCGAGCACGAGCATGCTGAACACGTCTTCCCAGAAGAACGGACGTGCGAACAGGTACTTGCCGAAGACGTCATGCTCCCAGAGTGAGCCGGTGACCATGATCGTGTAGAGCAGGAGGGTCTTGATCACGATCGAGGCGGTCGCCGCCGCGAAGCCATGGCCGGTGGCGAGATAGTTCAGCACGAGGCCGAGGCTCACCAGGAACACCGCGAACTGAAGCGGTGCGAGGATTCCCTGGACCAGTGTCCACTTCGACGCGTCGCGGCGTGCGCGCTGCTCCGGCGTGTAGAGCGGTTCGCGGCGCTCTCCCGGTGCTGTCCGGCCGTGCAGCATCGTGCGGCCGCAGGCGGTTCCCCATGGGCTGCAGTCGACCGAGTCAAGCAGTTTCTGGACGGCCCGGTATGTAAGCATCGCTTGACAAGCCCCCTCCCGAAAAGGTCCGCTGTCGTCACGGTTCACGCCGCGCCGACCTGGCCTCGTGGGACCATCGTCCGAGGCGTCGACCGGCAGGAGTTGCTCCGATGCAGTTCCGGGCTTTCCGGCCGACTTTCCGCCTCATTACGGGCCTTTCGGCGCGCGAGGGGAAGGCTAGTGGCCGCGTCGATCAGGTGTCAAGGGAGATTGACGTAAATCGAACTTGACACCCGGCGTCCCGCGGCGGGATAGAATTCGGGAGGAGTGGGTGATGAGCACGAGAGCCATGGAAGCGATGACCCAAGGGTCCCCGGCAGCGTCGCCGCCACTCCTGATGCCGGCGGATATGCCACCGGAGGATGCCGAGAGAGCCGCAATGGATGGCGCCCCCGACGGGGCGGGCTGGCTCGCCCCGCCCGCCCTCGAAGCTCGAGGGGCGCGAAGCCATCGGCTCCGGCACAAGGAATCCGTCTCGCTCGCGAACACGATCGCCGAAGAGGTCGTCCCTCTCCTCGTTCTGGCCCATCGCTGCAGAAGCGAGGCGCATGCCGGAACGGCTTCGCCGCCGGATGCAGCGCTGGCCGAGTTCGTGCCCACACTCGCGCGACTCGCAGCGGCAAGCAATGTGGTCGCGGCCGAAGCGCTGGTCGGAGAGCTGCATGCGCGCGGCCATTCGCTCGAGGCGATCTATCTCGACCTGATCTGCCCTGCGGCACGCCATCTCGACAGGCTCTGGCACGAGGATGCAATCACCTTCGCCGATGTCACGATCGGCGTGCTCGCCCTGCAGCGCCTTCTGCATGCGCTCGACCATGCGTTCTGCTTCTGCGCCGATGCGGTCCATCGCGACCCTGCGCGGCGGGCGCTGCTGTCTTCGATGCCGGGCGAGCCGCACAGCCTCGCCGTCGATGTCATTGGCGCCTTCCTGCGCCGTGCCGGCTGGGAGGTCGTGACGCTCACCCCGCGCGAGGAGACCGAGCTTTGCCTCGCCCTCCATGACGGCTGGTTTGCGGTGCTCGGGCTCTCCGACAGCTGCGGCCTCGAGCCGGAAGTCATCGCCGGGGTGATCCATCGGGCGCGGCGCGCCTCGCAGAACCGGAGGCTGCGCGTCATGGTCGGCGGGCCGGCGTTCTGCGCCGATCCCGAGCTCGCGATCAGGGTCGGTGCTGACGCGACCGCGACCGATGCGCGCCATGCGGTTACCCAGGCGGATGCGTTGTTCGCATTGTTGCGGCGCGACGGCTGAGGCGAAGGCCTAAGCAGACAGCCGCGTGCGGCGGAATGGTTGGGAAGTGGCGGTGTTCCGGCGAGTCTGACGCCGGCGAGGAGGATGAGGCGGGACGGAATGCGTTTCACGGCCCCAAGGACAGCACTCGGCGATCTGGATGCCGAGGCGGTGGCCGCACTGGTCTCGGCCGCAGCCGATATCGCGCTCGTGCTCGATTCCGACGGGACCGTGCTCGACGTCGCCTGCAACACCGATGAGATCGCCCGCGAGGTCGGCGATGCGAGGTCCTGGTGCGGCAGGCCCTGGGCGGAGATCGTCGCCCTCGACAGCAAGGCGAAGACCGAGGAGATGCTCCGCGCAGCCGAGGCGGGCCAGCCCTCGGCTTGGCGCCATCTCAACCTGATCACCCCGGCGGGCGGCACGCTGCCGGTTCTGTTCTGCGCGGTCAGGGTCGGAAACGCCGGGCGATCCGTCGCCTTCGGTCGTGACCTCAGGCCGATCGCATCGTTGCAGCAGCGACTGGTCGATGCCCAGTCCTCGCTCGAGCGCGACTACGCACGCCTCCGCTACGCCGAGACGCGCTACCGCCTCCTGTTCCAGATGTCGTCCGATCCCGTCCTTGTGGTCGATGCCGAGTCGGGGCGGATCGTCGAGGTGAACCCGGCAACCGAGCGCATCTTCGGATCCTCCCATCGCCCGGAGGTCGGCCAGGAGTTCCTCTCGCTCTTTTCGGCTGAAGGCCGGCGTGCGGTCGAGCTCCTCCTCGCCGGAGTTCGCACAGCCGGCAGGGGCGATGAGGTGCGCGCCACGCTCGCCTTCGATTCGCGCGCGGTCGATGTCTCCGCCTCGCTGTTCCGGCAGGAAAACACCGTGTTCTTCCTCGTCCGCCTGCTCGCTGTCGCGACCGGCGACGAGACGGCGGTGACCGTCGCGAAGCAGAAGTTCAAGCTCCTCAAGCTGATGGAGAGCGCCCCCGACGGCTTCGTGGTGACCGGACCCGACGGCCGGATCATCACCGCGAACAATGCGTTCCTCGAGATGACGCAGCTTGCGACCGAGGACCAGGCCCGCGGCGAACCTCTGGACCGGTGGCTCGGCAGGCCGGGTGTCGATCTCGAAGTGCTGCTCGCCAATCTTCGCGAGCGGGGCCCGGTTCGCCTCTTCCCGAGCACGTTGCGTGGCGAGTACGGCGCCCAGGCCGAGGTCGAGATCTCGGCGGTGGCGATGATGGACGGCAGCACGCCTTGCTTCGGCTTCGCGATCCGTGATGTCGGGCCGCGCTTCGCGCCAAGCCAGGGCGCGCGCAGCGAGATGCCGCGCTCGGTTCAGCAGCTGTCGGAGCTGATCGGCCGCGTGCCGCTCAAAGACCTCGTGCGCGAGGCGACCGATGTGATCGAGCGGCTCTGCATCGAGGCGGCGCTCGAGCTCACCAACGACAACCGCGCCTCGGCCGCGGAGATGCTCGGCCTGTCGCGGCAGAGCCTCTATGTGAAGCTGCGGCGCTATGGGCTCGGCGACCTCGCCTCGGGGCAGGGTTCGACATGAGCGACGAGCGCGAAATCACGGCGGGCGGTGTGCCCGTCGCCCTCCCGGGCCGCTCGGGGTTCTCGCCGCTCGCTGCGATCGAGCTGCTCAAGCCGATCACCTGGTTCGCGCCGATGTGGGCGTTCGGTTGCGGCGTGGTCTCCTCGGGTGTGGCGCCGTCGGAGCGGTTCGATCTCCTCCTGCTCGGGCTGCTGCTCGCCGGTCCGCTCGTGTGCGGAACGAGCCAGGCCGTCAACGACTGGTTCGACCGCCATGTCGACGCGATCAACGAGCCCGGGCGCCCGATCCCCTCGGGGCGCATTCCGGGGCGTTTGGGTCTGTGCATCGCGATCGGCATGACCGTCCTGTCGCTCCTGGTTGCTGCCGGGCTTGGGCCGTGGGGGTTCTGGGCCACGGTGGTCGGGCTTGTGCTCGCCTGGGCCTACAGCGCCCCGCCCATCCGGCTCAAACGAAACGGCTGGTGGTCGGCCGCCGCCTGCGGTGCCTGCTACGAGGGGCTGCCATGGATCACCGGCGCGGCGGTGATGTGCGGTGGCGCGCCGTCGCCCGCCGTGCTCGCCGCCGCGGCGCTCTACAGCATCGGCGCGCACGGGATCATGACGCTGAACGACTTCAAGGCGGTCGAAGGGGATCGGCGCTTCGGCATCCGGTCGCTGCCGGTTCGGCTCGGTGTCGTGCCCGCGGCGCGGCTCGCCTGCATGGTGATGGCCCTGCCGCAGGCGGTGGTCGTATGGCTGCTCGCGGGCTGGGACAGGCCGGTCCATGCTGCGACGGTCGCCGCCCTGCTCGCGGTTCAGGCCGCGCTGATGCACAGGTTGCTGACCGACCCGCGCCGGCTCGCACCCTGGTACAACGCGACCGGAACGACCCTTTACGTGCTCGGGATGCTTGTGACCGCCTTCGCCATCCGGGACGTGACATGAAGGGAGAAGCCGGTATGGGGGGAGGCGGGGGCACGCCGGGGCTCGGGTGGTTCGGGATCCTTCGACTCGGGCTCGTCCAGACCGCGCTCGGCGCGATCGTCGTGCTGACGACCTCGGCCATCAACCGCGTCATGGTCGTCGAACTCGCACTGCCGGCGACGCTTCCTGGCGTTCTGGTCGCGGTCCACTACGCGGTGCAGATGCTGCGTCCCCGCATGGGCTATGGCAGCGACATCGGCGGGCGGCGCACCCCCTGGATTATCGGCGGCATGGCAGTGCTCGCTGCGGGCGGCGTGCTTGCGGCTTGCGCCACCGCCCTGATGGAGCATGCAGAGGCCGCAGGCCTTGCCCTGTCGCTCCTAGCTTTCCTCCTCATCGGTCTCGGCGTCGGCGCCGCGGGGACGTCGCTTCTCGTCCTGCTCGCCGCTGTCGTCGCCGAGCGTCGTCGGCCGGCTGCCGCCTCGCTCGTCTGGATCATGATGATCGCCGGGTTCGTGCTCACCACCGCGATCACGGGAAGGCTGCTCGATCCCTATTCGGGGGTGCGGCTCATCACCGTCTCCGCCGGCGTCTCCTGTGTCGCCCTCGCGCTTGCACTCGTGGCCGTCTGGGGCATCGAGCGTCGCCATGCCCTGCCGGCTGCGGCGCGCGCTGCAGTGGCGGAGGAGGGGCCGCGCACGCCGTTCCGGCAGGCGCTCGCCGAAGTCTGGGCCGAGCGGGACGCCCGGCGCTTCACCGTGTTCGTCTTCCTCTCGATGCTCGCCTACAGCGCCCAGGACCTGATCCTCGAGCCGTTCGCAGGCCAGGTCTTCGGCATGACGCTCGGCGAGACGACCCGGCTCGCCTCGCTCCAGCACGGGGGCGTGCTCGCCGGCATGATCGTGATCGCGCTCGTCGGCAGTTTCGCCTCCGGCACGCGCTTGGGCAGCATGCGCGCCTGGACGGTGGGAGGCTGCCTCGCCGCAGCCGTCGCCGTCCTGATGCTGACGGTGGCAGGGCGCGTCGGCGAGGGGTATCCGCTGCGTCTGTCCTATTTCCTGCTCGGGCTTGCGAACGGCGTCTTCGCCGCAGCCGCGATCGCCTCGATGATGCAGATGGTCAGCCGCGGCCGCGAACGGCGCGAGGGGATACGCATGGGCCTGTGGGGCGCGGCGCAGGCGATCGCCTTCGGCACGGGTAGCCTCGCCGGTGCGGTCGCGCTCGATGCCGCCCGCGCTGTGTTCAGCCACCCGGTTGCCGCCTACAGCGCGGTGTTCGTCGGCGACGCGCTGCTCTTCATCGCCGCTGCGTGGCTCGCGCTCGGGATCGGCGCGAGCCCGAAGGCGCGGGCGAGCGGCCATGCGGCGTTCCCGCCGGCACGATCGGCGGTCGGCGGGTGAGACGGGGAGGGATGGGGATGCATCAGGGCGAGGCATTCGATGTGGCAGTGATCGGCGGCGGTCCTGCGGGTGCCACTGCCGCCAACGACCTTGCGCGGCGGGGGCTTTCGGTGCTGCTGCTCGACAAGGCGGGACGGATCAAGCCGTGCGGCGGCGCCATTCCGCCGAAGCTCGTCGACGATTTCGGCATCCCGGACCATCTCTTGTGCGCGAGGATCCGAGGCGCGCGGATCGTCTCGCCAAAAAATCGTTCGGTCGACATGCCGATCGACGGCGGATATGTCGGGATGGTCGATCGCGACGTGTTCGATGAGTGGCTGCGTGCGCGCGCCGCCGCGAACGGCGCAGAGCGCGTCAGCGGAACCTTTGAGCGGCTCGAGCACGGCGAGGACGGGCTCGCGACGATCCACTACCGGGCGAAGGGATCGACGCCGGACGCGCCGTCGCGAACGGTGCGCGCGCGCGCGGTCATCGGGGCGGATGGCGCAAACTCGGCGGTCGCAAGGCAGTGCGTTCCGGGGGCGGAGCGCGTGCCGTTCGTGTTCGCCTATCACGAGATCATCCGCACGCCGGCCGCGGGAAGCGCGAGCTACGACCCCCTGCGCTGCGATGTCTACTACAACGGCGCGCTCTCGCCCGACTTCTATTCATGGATCTTCCCGCACGGGCCGACCATGAGCGTGGGCACCGGCACGGCACGGAAAGGGTTTCCGCTGAAGGGCGCGGTGCAGGAGCTCCGCGCGCTCACCGGGCTCGACGGCACGGAGACGATCCGCCGCGAAGGCGCGCCGATCCCGCTCAAGCCGCTGAAGCGGTGGGATGACGGGCGTTCGGTTCTGCTCGCTGGAGACGCTGCGGGCGTCGTCGCCCCCGCCTCCGGCGAGGGGATCTACTATGCGATGCTCGGTGGCCGGTTCGCTGCCGATGCCGTGGAGGAGTTCTGCCGCACCGGTGATTCGCGGGCTCTCGCGACGGCGCGGCGCCGCTTCATGCGCCTCCACGGGCCGGTGTTCTGGATCCTCGGGATCATGCAGCGCTACTGGTACGGCAGCGACGAGCGCCGCGAGCGCTTCGTGAGCATCTGCCGCGACCGCGACGTCCAGACTCTGACCTGGGACGCCTACATGAACAAGGAGCTCGTCAAGGCGCGCCCGCTCGCGCATGTGCGGATCTTCTTCAAGAACCTCGCGCACCTGACAGGGATCGTTCCGGCGTGAGGCCAGGTCAGACGATGGATGGGACGCAACACGTGACGGTGAGGGCACGGCCATGAGCACACTCTCCGATGGCCGGATCGGCCGCGGCGGCAGCGCCGGAGAGGGCCTCATCACGACGCTGCCGATGGGCGGGCGGCGGGTGCGGTCGCACGCGCGCAGCCTGCCGCTTCGCGTCGGCACGCGCGGCAGCCCGCTCGCTCTTCACCAAACGCGCATGTTCCTCCGCATGGTCACCGGCTTCTGTCCGGTCCTGAATGCCGCCAAGGCGTTCGAGGAGCACGCGATCACGACCTCCGGCGATCTTGTGCAGGACCGGCGCCTCGCCGAGATCGGCGGCAAGGGCCTGTTCGCGAAGGAGATCCACGAGGCTCTCGCCGATGGCCGGGTCGATTTCGCCGTCCACAGCCTAAAGGATCTCGAGACGAGGCTGCCTCCAGGCATCGTCCTCGCCTGCTGCCTGCCGCGCGAGGACGAGCGGGATGCGCTCGTGCTCGGCCCGCGCTGCGGCGCGCCCGACGCTGACGATCCCTTCGCCGCGCTCCCCTATGGCGCGACGGTCGGCACCTCGTCGGTGCGGCGGCAAGCGCAGCTTCTCGCCGCGCGGCCCGACCTCAAGGTTGTTCTGCTTCGCGGCAACGTCCAGACGCGGCTTGCGAAGGTGCATGACGGCACAGTCGATGCCACGCTGCTTGCCCTTGCGGGGCTGCGTCGCCTCGGGCTCGAGCACCTCGCAGACATCCCGCTGTCCCCGCAGGTGATGGTTCCGGCAGCGGGGCAGGGGATCATCGGCATCACCGTCCGCGAAGAAGACGAGGAGCTCTGCGAGCTTCTCGCCGCGATCGAGGACCAGGAGGCGCGGATCGTCGCGACCGCCGAGCGGGCACTTCTTGATACGCTCGATGGCTCTTGCCGGACGCCGATCGGCAGCCATGCCGAGCTTCTGCCCGGCGGCATGCTGAGGCTGACCGGCCTTGTTGCGAGCGAGGACGGACACTTCCTGTTGCGCCGAGTGATGACGGGGGCGGCGTCGGATGCGGCGTGGATCGGCGCGGAACTCGGGCGGAGCCTGAAGCGGGACGCGCCGGCCGAAATTTTCCTGCCCTGAGGCGAGGCGTCGCGGCCGAAAAGCTCACGCGGCGCCGTCGCTCCCTCCCTGCCAGCGCTTGCGAAGGCGGGCGCTTGCGCCCATCCGCAAGCTGCGTTCGATGTGATCGTTCAGGCGGGCTTGAGCCGCACGCGCTTCTGTCTCGCCGCTGTAGATCGCGGGCCATTTCTGGGCGAGCCAGAGATAGGCGGTGAGAAGACGCGCCGCCCGTTCCGCCTCCGCAAGGTCGGACGGGTCTCCGGCCACACCTCGCTCGAGCCGGCGAGGCGGCGACGGCGGCGGATCGACCGCGAGCCCGTGCGCGTGCCGTCGCATCCAGGCAAGGAGCTGCGCCGCCGCCCGACGATCGCGCAGATCGGCCGGGCAGCCGAGATAGCCGAGCGCGTCCTTAAGCGGCAGGCGCGCGGCGGCGGTCACCTCCGCCATCGCCATCGCATCGTCGAGCCGGCTGAGCTCGAAGCCGCTCGCCGGCCAGCGGAACCGCTCGGCGACGGCGCTGAGGACCCGGATCAGGCTCGGGGCACCGAGTCGCCGCCCGATCTCGAGCAGCTGTCCCTCGCGCGGAAGCACGCGAAGCGGCGCGTCGAGTGGGGTTGGAGCCTGCTCGATCGCGGATCGGACCGGCTCGAGGTCCTCCCCCTCGAGCACGCCGACGAACCCTTCATCGTACTGCCCGTACCGGCCCGCGCGTCCTGCGATCTGGCGGATCAGCTGCGGCCCCAGGCCCCCGTACTTCGTCGTCGCAGCGAACAGCACGCGGCGGATCGGAAGATTGAGGCCCATGCCGATCGCGTCGGTCGCGACGAGCACGGGCGCGGCACCGGTGCGGAACCGCTCGGCTTCCGCGCGGCGCACATCTGGGCCGAGTGCGCCGTAGATCATCGCCGGGGGGCGGTTCCGGGCGATCAGCGCCTCGCGGAGCGCGAACGCATCGCGCCGCGAGAAGCAGACGATCGCATCCCCAGGCTGCACCTCGCGCAACGGCACGGGGCGCTCGAGCAGCGTCAGCGGAACCATGCGGTGGAACCGGCGCACCTCGACGGCCTCTCCGGTCACCGCCGCGAGGCGCCGGATCATCGGCTCCGACTCCGGAGCGCCGGCAAGCACCAGGGTGCGCGCAGGCAGCCCGACCACCGCCTGCGTCCAGGCCCAGCCGCGGTCCTCATCGGCGAGCATCTGGATCTCGTCGATCACCGCGAGGTCGATCGGCGTGTCCATGTCGGCCATCTCGACGGTCGCGCAGAGATGCCGCGCCCCGGGGACGCTGCGCCGCTCCTCGCCGGTCAGCAGGCTCGCGCTCACGCCGCGCTCGGCGAGCTGCTCCGTTCCCTCCCAGGCGAGCAGGCGAAGTGGGGCGAGATAGGCGCCGGAGGGAGCGGCGGCGAGCATGTCGAAGGCGGCGTGGCTCTTGCCGCTGTTGGTCGGCCCGAGCAGCGCGAGGAGCCGACGCCGGATCGACCGCGCCGCGGTGAAGGACGCGACCCAGCGGCCGAGCGTGAGCGCGCCGACGACCTCCTGCTCGTGCCGGTGCCGTGCCCGGACATGCAGATGCGCAAGGCGCTCACGCCGCCACGCCTCGAGCCGCGCCTCTGCGCTCGCGCGCGCGGCCGGCGCGAGGTCGCCCTTTTGGGCCGCGCGGCGCAGCCGCCCGCGGATGGCTTCGGCGAGCACCGAGACAAGGGCGATGTCGTCGAGGCTCGGGTCGGCGGCGAGGGCGGCGAGACCGGCAGCGATGTCCTCGCGGCGGAGGGGAACGCGCAGCCCGTGAAGCAGGGCATCAAGCCGGGCACGGGCCGAATGGGCGGGGGTCTCCACGCTGCCGGTGTGGTACGTCGTGACGGGCACGGTCAAGCAGGTGATGGACCGTCCGCCGCCCAGGCCGCGAGGTCAAACCCGGGGTCATCGCACCGCTTAGGCGCTGCCCCGGCCACCGGCACACGGCTTGGCGAGGGCGCGTCCCCGTCGCCGTCGACGCGTCGATCAGCCTCGCCCGAGCAGGCGCCGGAGTGCCGCGAACAGGCCGCCCCGAGGCTGGCGCACGGGGCGCCCGGCCCGGTGCGAGACATGCGGGCGCGCCGCCGGAGGCGGCAGGGCGGAGGCGACCGTGTAGGCGCGCACGTCTCCCGCAGCGATCAGGCGCCGCTCGAAGGCCACGACGCGATCGACCGGCTCAGGCAAGCTCGAGCGCTCGAGCTCCCCCGCCTGGGCAGCGGCGCCGACGAAATCGCCCGCACGTCGGAGGATGTCGACGATCCGCACCCGCTGCTCGAGCGGGGGCGGCGGCCCCTGCCGGAACAGGGCCACCGCATCGAGCCGCCAGGCGCGGGCGAGATCTGGCTTGCGCCAATCATCCGCCACCCAGGCGGCGTGGAGCGTCGCCTCAGCCGCGCCGTGGAGGTCCCCCATCTCCTCGAGCAGCATCGCGCGACAGAGGAAGCGCCGTGCGAGCGGCGGGAAGCTCGCTTCGGCGAGCAGGGCGCGATAGGGGCCGGCCGCGACGATCTCGGCCGCCTGAGGCTCGGCCTCGTCGATCCGTGGTGCCGCGTAGCCGCAGGCGGGGCACTGCTGTAGCCAGTGCTGCATCGTGCTCCGCGCCATCTCGGCGGGCCGCAGGTCGAGGTCGGGGGGACCGCTCTGCCTCACCCCCCGAAGCAGTTTCTGCCGGCTCTCCCGTCCGCACACCGCGCAGCGGACGGTGGCGATCTCGATCGACCCCATAGAGCGAAGGTAACGAAGTCGCGCACTGCTGCAAAGCGGGCGGCGAGGCGGGCGGAGGGTGTGCTGGGCGCCGCCGATCCGATAAAAATGGGTCCGGCCAGGGCCGGGCGGACGGCCGTCCGCGCCCTGCCAAGGTGAGGCCATGCCCCGCAGCGACCTCTATCCGGACATCGCGCCGTTCGACAGCGGCTATCTGCCGCTCGATCACGGCCACACCATGTACTGGGAACAGGTGGGCAGCGCGTCCGGGGTGCCGGTTCTGTTCCTGCATGGCGGGCCGGGAGCGGGAGCGGGGGCGGTGCATCGCCGCTTCTTCGATCCCGACCGGTTCCGGGTAGTGATCTTCGACCAGCGCGGGGCGGGGCGATCACGGCCCCTCGGCAGCCTTGTGGCCAACGACACGCCAAGGCTCGTCGAGGACATCGAGCGGCTCCGGCGTCACCTCGGCGTTCGGCGCTGGATGCTGTTCGGCGGAAGCTGGGGATCCACCCTCGCCCTGGCGTATGGGCAGGCCCATCCGGAGCGCGTCTCGGGCTTCGTCCTGCGCGGCATCTTCCTGGGGCGGGAGCGCGAGATCACCTGGTTCCTCGAGGGGCTCGCACGCTTCTTTCCGGACGTCTGGAAGCCGTTCGCGCAGCACGCCGGTGCGACCCGGGCTGAGGAGCTTCTCGCGGCCTATCGCCGGCTTCTCGAGCACCCTGACCCGAGGGTGCATCTTCCCGCCGCGCGCGCATGGAGCGTCTATGAGGGGTCGTGCAGCACGCTCGTGCCAAGCCCCGACACCGTCGCCTCCTTCGCGGAGGACCGCACCGCTCTCGGCCTCGCCCGGATCGAGGCGCACTATTTCGCCAACAAACTGTTCCTGCCGGAACCTGGGCTGCTCGGCCACATGGAGCGGATCGCCCATCTTCCCGCCGAGATCATCCAGGGGCGGTATGACATGATCTGCCCGCCCGAAAGCGCCTTCGCGCTCGCCGAGGCCTGGCCGCGCGCCCGGCTGACCATTGTTCCCGATGCCGGCCACTCCGCGCTCGAACCCGGAATACGCTCGGCCCTGCTCGCGGCTGTGGAACGGATCCGGCCAGTGCTCGAAGAGCCTCCGGGGTGACGGGGCTCGGGCCGGAGGTGCCAATAGACCTCGAGCGTGATATGGACCCCGTGCGTCCTCGTAGCTCAGCTGGATAGAGCACAGGATTCCTAATCCTGGGGCCGTGGGTTCGAATCCCGCCGAGGACGCCATTTTGGTCGCTTGGCCCGTTGATTTCACACAGGTTTCGCTCCGAGCGCGCTGGCCGCCCCCACACTGTCCCCCACACCCTGCACACGCTTGCGGGTGACCGGCCGGCAGTCGGGCGGCTCGATCGGCTCGATCCAGCTCACCTCCGACACCGGCACCTCGCCCGTGAAAGACGCGGCCGGGTTGGGGAGTACGCCCCACCGGCTTGATCACCGGCGCCGCTGAGGCATCGGGCCCCGCCCCCGCAGACGCGGCGATGACGTCCGTCGCGTTCTGGATCATCTGGCCGCGCCCCGGCGCAGCCGTGGCGCGGGCGGGTCTAGCGCTGGCCGAGGCGCGGTCCCAATGCCGGTCCAACAGGTCCCACCTTCGCGGCTAACGCGCCCGTATGTTGCGAGGTCCGAAGTTGGACCACACGACCGTGTCCCAAAGTTCCAGCGCTCCAGCTCCGATCTGCTTCCGCGGGTCGTTCGTAGGCACTCCGAGCTTTTGAGAACGCCCGCTTTGCCCCTAAGCTGCTGGATCTGTCCGCGGCTATTCCGCTCTGAGTTTCCGGGACCGTTTCGCATGGAGCCGAATGTGCCTTCCGACGATCGACATGACCGAGTGCGAACGGTCAGCGATCTTCCTCCCCTCCGCCCAAACAAGGTTCGAGGTCGCGTGCTCCTCAAGCCCGAAGCCGTGATCGCCCAGGGGGGAACAAAGCTGAAAGAGAAGCGTTTCCTCAGTGCACGTTCAGCGGACGAGCGGATTTGACGGAGGGAACTGTGACGGAGCCAAGCGAGACACTGCATAGTCTGGGCGCCTGCCCGTCCGACCGCGAGGACGCGCGACCATGTCCCCCACGCACAGCGCCCATGCTGTCAGCGCCGTGTGGTCCTCGCTCCGTTCGTCGTGGCCGGATGGGTGGCGGTGACCAGGAAGAGCGAGATGCTAAGGCGTTTGATCGTGCTCGGCCTGCTGCTCGTGAGCCCCTCGGGCCTCTCGGTGGCAACGGCGCAGCAGCGCGACCCTGACTGGGACGACTGCCTCCAGGATCAGGCTCTCGATCGGCAGATCCGCGGCTGCACGGCCGTTCTCAACCGCTCGGGCGAGACCGCGGCGAGGCGCGCGATCGCCTTCAGCCGACGTGGCTTCGCTAACCTCCTGCGCGGGCAGGAGGCGGCAGCGTTGGCCGATTTCACCGAAGCACTCCGCCTCGATCCACGCGATGACTGGGCCCTGACCAATCGCGGCCTCATCCTGCTCAACACCGGCAGGGTCGACGAGGCAAAGGCCGATCTCGAGGCGGCGATACGCCTCAACCCGCGCAACGACACGGCGCTCGCTCTGCGCGGCCTGCTCAACCAGGAACGCGGCGATCTCGACGCAGCAATGGCAGACTTCAACGACGCGATCCGCCTCAACCCGCAGAACGGCGTCGCGTTCTACGGCCGTGCGCGGGTCCACGACCACCGCGGCGAACTTCGTCAGGCGGCGGAGGATTTTCGCGCGGCCCTCCGGCTCGGCCAGCAGCACGTTCGCGGGGACCTTGCTCGTATCGAAGCCGAGCTGCGCGCAGAGACCGAGCTGCGCGGCAGCGCCGCGCCACGGTGAGGGCCGCGGAGACCGGGGCATTGCTGCCAAGCGGAGTCCCTGGGTGAGATCAGTCTATTTGCCGGGGGGCAGGATGGGGTTCGTGTGCTGTCTAGGGCAAAAGAATAGGCGATGTGTGTTGGCTACGCGAGGCGGAGTTTCCGCTTACCCGTGTGGACGACCGGCGTGTGATCAGCGGGATCGTGCACGTGCTGCGCTCTGTCTGCCCCTGGAGGCAGGCGCCGCGCGATTACGGTCTCCTGGAGACGCTGTAAAACCGCCCCGTCTGCTGGGCGATCGAGCATCTCCCACTTCAGCTCTCCGGAATTTACGATTTCTGGCGCTATGGTCGTGCACCGCCACGTCCCAAGGAAAGCTTCAATGAGGCCCCGGCACGAATGCCGGGGAAGAGGGCCCGTCATCCTCGACGAGACCGAGCCCAGCGAGGAGCTTCAATGAGGCCCCGGCACGAATGCCGGGGAAGAGGAGGTCTCGCTCGAGACTGCCGGCTCCCTGCGCCGTGGGCTTCAATGAGGCCCCGGCACGAATGTAGGGGAAGAGACCATCCCCGACGGTTTGAATCATGCCTCATCCAATCGCTTCAATGAGGCCCCGGCACGAATGCCGGGGAAGAGCAGAAGCCGCGCTGCAGGACTTGGCGGACGTGGTGCGACTTCAATGAGGCCCCGGCACGAATGCCGGGGAAGAGTAGCTCCTCTAGCCGAGACACGGTTTCGGATCGGACGGCTTCAATGAGGCCCCGGCACGAATGCCGGGGAAGAGATCGATGCTGGGCGCGTGGTCAACGTCATCGAGGCCCCTTCAATGAGGCCCCGGCACGAATGCCGGGGAAGAGGCACTGCATTGGGCGACATGTCGAGCTCTTCGGTGATGCTTCAATGAGGCCCCGGCACGAATGCCGGGGAAGAGGATAGCAGTCTGGCGCACCGCGTCGATGGCGTCAGCAGGCTTCAATGAGGCCCCGGCACGAATGCCGGGGAAGTGAATGAATCGGTTTATAGCGCAACGTCTTATAGGAAGCTTCAATGAGGCCCCGGCACGAATGCCGGGGAAGAGCGTGCCGGACGTTGCCTCTGCCGAATCTTTTGGCGTCCTTCAATGAGGCCCCGGCACGAATGCCGGGGAAGAGCGCCAAGGAAAACGCCGAGATGATGTTCCCGACCATCCTTCAATGAGGCCCCGGCACGAATGCCGGGGAAGAGGCATAGTTTTTCGTTGGGTTTTCGCATTTGGGCGCGTCTTCAATGAGGCCCCGGCACGAATGCCGGGGAAGAGCCCAATCAGCCGCCGGAGCCGCGCAGCCCCCAAGCAGTGCTCTTCAATGAGGCCCCGGCACGAATGCCGGGGAAGAGCCGCAGGGCTTGATGCACAGAAAGACCCGGCGGGCAAGTCTTCAATGAGGCCCCGGCACGAATGCCGGGGAAGAGCACTGTAGTGGGCGCGCGTGTGGTAACGCGCTACGCATCTTCAATGAGGCCCCGGCACGAATGCCGGGGAAGAGGTCACAGTGGTGGTCGTCGCTGCTGCAACGCGACCACCGTCTTCAATGAGGCCCCGGCACGAATGCCGGGGAAGAGACCACCATACGACGAACCGCCACCGTGGGTTTATGCATCTTCAATGAGGCCCCGGCACGAATGCCGGGGAAGAGCGACAAGACCGCGCCTGGCACGTCTCGTCCTGTCCTCTCTTCAATGAGGCCCCGGCACGAATGCCGGGGAAGAGAAGCGCCCCCGCCACCAACCCAAACCGCCCGCCATGCAGTCTTCAATGAGGCCCCGGCACGAATGCCGGGGAAGAGCCTGGGGTTGTATGGCTCTTCGTGCTTTGCGGCCTGGGTCTTCAATGAGGCCCCGGCACGAATGCCGGGGAAGAGGTCACCCTCCCAGTTGCCACCGACCGATACAGTGATGTCTCTTCTTCAATGAGGCCCCGGCACGAATGCCGGGGAAGAGGGCCGTCGGTGTAAGTAATGCCGTTCGGGTAGGCGCGCACTTCAATGAGGCCCCGGCACGAATGCCGGGGAAGAGCAAGTTGAAGATTCTCGCGCCACTAGCACTGATCACAAACTTCAATGAGGCCCCGGCACGAATGCCGGGGAAGAGTGCCTGGGGAGTCGAGGGCAGCGAAGGGCCGCCGATCTGACTTCAATGAGGCCCCGGCACGAATGCCGGGGAAGAGTGCGATGGCGACATGACGCAGGCTATTCAAGCTTGGCGTACTTCAATGAGGCCCCGGCACGAATGCCGGGGAAGAGTGCGATGGCGACATGACGCAGGCTATTCAAGCTTGGCGTACTTCAATGAGGCCCCGGCACGAATGCCGGGGAAGAGCGCGCGCCAAGCCCGGGCCGCTCATAGCGGCCACGCGACTTCAATGAGGCCCCGGCACGAATGCCGGGGAAGAGCCGAGCGGGCGGCGGCAATAAACTGGGCAACGGAGTACTTCAATGAGGCCCCGGCACGAATGCCGGGGAAGAGGACGGTGGGCACACGCCCGCGTAACACGAGTAGGAGCCACTTCAATGAGGCCCCGGCACGAATGCCGGGGAAGAGAGTGGATGAGGCAATCGAAACCGTGGCCGACGATGCCACTTCAATGAGGCCCCGGCACGAATGCCGGGGAAGAGGTGCGGCGCTTGAATGCCAGCGGCCGCAACCGGTTGGGACTTCAATGAGGCCCCGGCACGAATGCCGGGGAAGAGCCGCGACACGGAAAGGCGGCTTGTTGCGGTGCGTAATCACTTCAATGAGGCCCCGGCACGAATGCCGGGGAAGAGAATGCGCACCTAGAGCCCGATATCTGGCGCATCGAGCGACTTCAATGAGGCCCAAGCACGAATGCCGGGGAAGAGGATGGTCGGCGTCGTAACGATACCACCTCGCGCGAATGACTTCAATGAGGCCCCGGCACGAATGCCGGGGAAGAGACGTTTTGAGCGGTTGCGGTGGGAGCGTGGTTCGCCTGACTTCAATGAGGCCCCGGCACGAATGCCGGGGAAGAGTGCCGCATTCCCACCGTAACGCCGCGAGCGTACGGCGCACTTCAATGAGGCCCCGGCACGAATGCCGGGGAAGAGGAATGTAGAACTCAGCATCCGGGGGCAGGACGAACCGAACTTCAATGAGGCCCCGGCACGAATGCCGGGGAAGAGCCAAGCGGTATTCGTGCGTGCGGCCAACCTGTTCGAACTTCAATGAGGCCCCGGCACGAATGCCGGGGAAGAGTACGATTCCGGCAACGCGGCAAACCGGGTCTTTATGTTCACTTCAATGAGGCCCCGGCACGAATGCCGGGGAAGAGGGAACGCGCGGCGCTTGCCCTTTCCAGCTGTTTGTGGAACTTCAATGAGGCCCCGGCACGAATGCCGGGGAAGAGCACTGTTTGCGCTCACTTCGACTTCAGAAGGTTTATTCCACTTCAATGAGGCCCCGGCACGAATGCCGGGGAAGAGATCGTGGAAGAATGGGCGGCAAAAGCCGCCGCGCGCGCTGCGAACTTCAATGAGGCCCCGGCACGAATGCCGGGGAAGAGTCCGGAACCTCGATCCGGCAGCTGAGGATTATCAGCAACTTCAATGAGGCCCCGGCACGAATGCCGGGGAAGAGCAGGCAGCGAGTGAGCTGCCAGTGACTGGCGAACACTGTACTTCAATGAGGCCCCGGCACGAATGCCGGGGAAGAGATGGTGACGCCACTATGCAGAAATCCTGCGCGCACCGACTTCAATGAGGCCCCGGCACGAATGCCGGGGAAGAGGCCGGCATCACCGTGCTGTCCACCCTGCGCAGCCAGACTTCAATGAGGCCCCGGCACGAATGCCGGGGAAGAGGTGTGGGACGCTGGCGGTGGCGGCGGTGGAGAAAACACTTCAATGAGGCCCCGGCACGAATGCCGGGGAAGAGAACTGGCCGTCGCGTGTTTCTGGGGTGATTGCCGCCACTTCAATGAGGCCCCGGCACGAATGCCGGGGAAGAGAGGAGAGTGAGGCCACCAAGAGGAGAAGGGCACGATACTTCAATGAGGCCCCGGCACGAATGCCGGGGAAGAGGGCGAATGTTACGCTTTACCGCGCAAATGGATTTCTTGACTTCAATGAGGCCCCGGCACGAATGCCGGGGAAGAGGAAGGTTGAGGCGCAACGTCTTGCGATCGAAAAAAAACTTCAATGAGGCCCCGGCACGAATGCCGGGGAAGAGGGAACTGAACCAGCTCCACCCCCGTTTGGGCTGCTTCACTTCAATGAGGCCCCGGCACGAATGCCGGGGAAGAGGAGGCTGACGCTTTCTGGTGTGGCGGCGCTGCTTTCGCCGACTTCAATGAGGCCCCGGCACGAATGCCGGGGAAGAGTGATCGGCATGGCTGCGATACAGTCACAAAAATCATAACTTCAATGAGGCCCCGGCACGAATGCCGGGGAAGAGACAGCACTCGCCGACTTTGCTGCATCGCCGTGCCAACTTCAATGAGGCCCCGGCACGAATGCCGGGGAAGAGGTCCGACGAGCGACGTTGTTAGTGTTGCCCATGCGACTTCAATGAGGCCCCGGCACGAATGCCGGGGAAGAGGAATGCAGGCATCTGCGGATATCCGCCGCTTGACGACTTCAATGAGGCCCCGGCACGAATGCCGGGGAAGAGACGCCTGCCGCGCCCAAACCTGCCCCCAGCAAAGTGCCAACTTCAATGAGGCCCCGGCACGAATGCCGGGGAAGAGGCCTGCCCCGTTGTTGGCGACAGCAGCGTGACAACCAAACTTCAATGAGGCCCCGGCACGAATGCCGGGGAAGAGGGCCATCGTTCGTCGGCTCGGACCAACAGTCCGCCGAGCACTTCAATGAGGCCCCGGCACGAATGCCGGGGAAGAGCCCGCAAGAGGGGTAGATGCAGATTTTTTTTCGCCATCACTTCAATGAGGCCCCGGCACGAATGCCGGGGAAGAGGATGAACACGCGCTGTGTCGCTTGGCCCGGAGGCGTCACTTCAATGAGGCCCCGGCACGAATGCCGGGGAAGAGGGGACGCAAACGCGCGCCATTTCGCTAGCGTCAGGCACTTCAATGAGGCCCCGGCACGAATGCCGGGGAAGAGTATGATGCGACGCAAGACCCCGATTCTGTTCGCGAAACTTCAATGAGGCCCCGGCACGAATGCCGGGGAAGAGGCATGTTCCGCCCGCGCATGAGATGATTGATCCGCTGACTTCAATGAGGCCCCGGCACGAATGCCGGGGAAGAGCCGCGCGGTTGCCAATAGTGGTCACCTACCTTGCTCCGGACTTCAATGAGGCCCCGGCACGAATGCCGGGGAAGAGTCATTGGTCGCGAAGGAATGCGCGAAGCAGGAAATACTTCAATGAGGCCCCGGCACGAATGCCGGGGAAGAGCCTTTGGTTGGCGCGATGCGCGGATCGCGCAGACGACACTTCAATGAGGCCCCGCCACGAATGCCGGGGAAGAGTTAGTCGAGGGCGCGATCAGCGGCGGATCGTTTCAAACTTCAATGAGGCCCCGGCACGAATGCCGGGGAAGAGGCGCGATTTCTTCCAGGTGCCGACGCACTTCGGCGACTTCAATGAGGCCCCGGCACGAATGCCGGGGAAGAGGCGTTCGAGCGATATCGCTCGACCGCGTAACAGACATACTTCAATGAGGCCCCGGCACGAATGCCGGGGAAGAGTTGCTGGCGGATTGGTGGCCGTCGCCACTGGTCGACGCACTTCAATGAGGCCCCGGCACGAATGCCGGGGAAGAGATGCGTTCCTTCGCTTCGGTTTCGCGCCACCGGAGACTTCAATGAGGCCCCGGCACGAATGCCGGGGAAGAGGTGGAAGCGTTGGGCGGAGAGCGCCGCGTGCGACGCAACTTCAATGAGGCCCCGGCACGAATGCCGGGGAAGAGATTTGATCGTTCCTTTGCTTGCGCTTCGTGCATGCCGGACTTCAATGAGGCCCCGGCACGAATGCCGGGGAAGAGCTTGTGGTTATCCACTACCTGCTTAGCACCAGTTGTCCCTTCAATGAGGCCCCGGCACGAATGCCGGGGAAGAGGCTTGTTGCGGCTGTCGCATGCGTGCGCAACGGTTATCCTTCAATGAGGCCCCGGCACGAATGCCGGGGAAGAGGTGTGGGGAGCGGCCGAGCTTAGTACTGGCTTTACAGCCTTCAATGAGGCCCCGGCACGAATGCCGGGGAAGAGCGCGTGGGCGCTGTGCTCGCATCGGCTGGGTTGGTGGTGCCTTCAATGAGGCCCCGGCACGAATGCCGGGGAAGAGAACCGTAGACGTAGACGGGCGACGCTGCAGGTTCCGACCTTCAATGAGGCCCCGGCACGAATGCCGGGGAAGAGGCCGCCGCCACCTTTGCAAACCACGCCAACGGGTTCCAGACCAGCCCGCGAGCGCTCCCAACCTCCAGCCCATCCCCACCAAACAGCGAGCATACATAGTCACCCGAACACAAAATAACCCTCTGATCCAGCATGTCAAAGAACTCCGCGAGTACTGCCGCGACCCAAGGCGCCACCCGAGCGCTCGCAGCGCCTCGGCGCACTGATGATCAGCACCCCTTGGCCCACCTCACACGATGATCGGTGCCCGGGCAACCGGAACGAACGCCTTGCCAAGGCTCACCACCCGCGGCTTCACATCGTCGGCAGGCCCAAGGTCTAGGATCAGCACATGATCCTCGTCGTGCCTGATCACAGCGCTCACCGCCGCCTTCAGCTCGACAAGCCCGCGCCGTGACAGCCGCGCCTGGAACACCGAAAGCTGAAGCCACTCGCCGCGACCGTTCATCACCCGAAAGAGCCGGCGCCACCGGCGCGGGTCACGCACGTCGTAGGCGATGACGAAGAGATGGTCGGTGCTCCGCATCCCGGGGCTCAGCGCGGCGTCACATGCGGCAGGTCGGGGATCTCGCCAGCGAGGTAGCGGCCCAACAGTCGTGCCTGGACCTCGAACAGCCTCCGGTACGAAACCCGGTAGCCGAACACAGGGTGGGTAATCTCCTGCTCGAGACGTCGTTCGAAAGCCGCAATGATCGCCTTGCGGCCTGCGGGCGTCAGCGCCACCGCGCCGGCGCGCTCGAGGAAGTCGCCCGGCCCAATCTCGCCGTTGTTGCAGGCGAGAAGCACCGCTGAGTCGGCCACGAGGGGCCGGAACGGCTCCATCATGTCGAGCGCAAGCGCCGGCCGCCCGTAGCGCGGCTGGTGATAGAAGCCTCGGTACGTGTCGAGCCCGACGGCGGAGAGCTGCACCGTCCAGGCGCGCGCCAGCATCGCGTAGGCGAAGGAGAGGAGCGCATTCACCGGGTCGGCGGGCGGCCTGCGGTTCCGCCCCTCGGCATCAAACCGCTCGCGGCCCGGAACGCCAGCCGAGAGACACCGCGCGAAGGCCGCGAAATAGCGTCGCGCCGCAAGGCCCTCGATGCCGAGAAGCGCGGACAGATCGCCCGCCCGCTCGGCCTGTTCGCGATCGCGGTCGAGCTGGGCGAGCACGGCATCGGGCGGCTCCTCGCCGCGCCAGTTGCGACGGATCAGGGTGCGGGCGTTGCGGATCTTCGCAGCCACGAGCCCCCGTGCGAATCGGAGGCAGAATTCGTCATCGAAGCTTCGCCGCCACTGGTGCAGGCGCAGTTCGACGTTGCGATGACCCACCCCGACGGTGTGGCCGAGGAACCAGCCGCCCGTGCTGTGCCAGCTCACCGGGATCTCGCGTCGCATCAGTTCGTGCAGGGCGGGCGTCGTCAGGGCGGCTTGGCCGAGGATGACGAGCTGCGACACCTCGGCGAGGCGCGCGCGGGCGATCGTTTCGCCCTCGACCGAGATCGTCAGCGTCTCTCCGTCCTTGGCGATGCGGGCGCGGTTGTCCTGCACGATCAGCGGCAAAGCCTCAGAGCGGGCGACGGCGAGCGGCCGCGGCTCGACCCGACCTTGGCGCAGCCAGGCGACCTCGTCGGGCATGCAGATTCCGACGAGCGAGCAGCGCGGACATTTCGGGCTGTCCTCGAGCGGCGGCGGGATACGCGCGGAGGCGGCCATCAGGCGCAGGCCGTTGACGGCGGACGCGACCGCCGCCGCGAGCTCCTCGTTCAGTCGCACCGTGACGCGCTCGCGGCTCTCGACGAAGTAGAGGATGCCTTCGTCGCAGGCATAGCCATGCTCGCGCAGAAGCAGGATCTGGACGCCGAGCTGCACGCGCTCGGGCAGATGGGCCGAAGTCGCGACGTGCGGGCGGCGGCCGCGCTTGTAGTCGACCGGACGAACCGTTCCGCCCTCGCCCTCGACGAGATCGAGGGTCGCGATCACGCCGAGGCGTTCGGAGGAGAGGGTGACGGAGCGGGCGTGGATGCGGGCTTCGTCGTCGATGCCGTCCGCCTCGGGCAGGTCCCCGCCCGGGCGGGCGAGAGCGCGATGGGCGAAACGCCCCTCCACTGTGTCGGCGTTTTCCGCCCACTCGCCCTGCACCCATTCGAGATAGGCGAGCCGGGGGCAGTAGACGAACTCGTTGAGCATACGCGCGGGCAGGAGCGGCAGACCGGCCGCGGCGGCCTCCGGCACGGCGAGCGGCAGTTCGGGCTGCGGCAGGGGCTCGTTCACGGCGCGGCGGCGAACAGCCCCCCGCCGCGATGGGCGAGACGCCCGAGCAGGAGAGGGCCCTCGCGCGCGACCGGGAAGGTGAGCCGCAGCTCCGCCCTCAGCCCGCCGCGCGGCCCTTCGGAGGCGCGAAGCACCTCCACCTCGGGCTCGGGCCAGCCGCGGCGCCGGCACTCGGCGCGGCAGTCCTCGGCGAGCGCCTCGGCGGGGGAGAGGCGCTTGGCATGGCGTGTGGGGCTGTAGCTCGTGAGGCTTGCCCAGACACGGGAGGGGCCGAGCAGGGGGTCACCCTCCTCGATGGGCGACGCGGCAAGCCGAAGCAGGCCTGCTGGGCCGGCGCGCAGCTCGGCAAGATCGGCCATTGCCGCGTCGAGCCGCTCGAGATGGGCCCTCTCCTCGGCGGTTGCCTCCCGTCGCTCGAGCACGTGCGGAGCAATGACCAGAAGCCGCCGCCGGGGCGGATCCACGGCGAAAGCGAGATGCCGGTGGGTGCCGTCGCGCAAGGGGGCGCCGTCCTCGCCATGACCGGAGAAGAAACCCGGCAGCGTCTCGCGGCCGAGCGTCTCCTGCACGCGCGCCATGGCGGCGCGTCGCAGCGCGCGGGCGAGCGTCTCGGGATCGGCCGTTTTGGCTAGCCCGTCGACGATCGCGAAGGCAAGAAGGCCCGGCACCTCGCGGATCGGCCGGAACAGGCCGAGGCCGAGCCAGCGCCCGTCCCCGAGCACAAGGGGGCCTCGTTGCGGCGTGGCGAAGCGGAGCTCGGCGTGAATGAGGCGCCCGGCGGGGAAGCGCGGCGGGCGGGCGAAGGCCTCGGCGCGCGCGCCGCGCCCTGAGAAAGGCTCGCGCTGCAGCCGGATCGCGACCGGATGGTCGCTGAGGCCGGCGTGACGCAGGGCCTGGCGCAGGGAGGCGGCGAGTGAGGCCTCGCGCGCGCGTCGCTCGCTGCCCGTGCGGCCACGTCGTTCGACGGCCGGCAACGCGACCGGGGTCACGCTGCGCCACAGCCGCGCCCCCGTTTCGGGGACGTAGTGGCGGAGCATCCGGTCAGCGGCTTCGGCGCGCACAAGGCGTGCGTTCCCGACCGGGAGGCTCGAGAAGGCCCAGTCGAGATCGTCGGCGCGGATCGGGCATTGCGGCGGGATCTCGAGCAGGAGGCGCCGGACGGCGTGATCGGCGTAGGTCGCGCCAATCGAGGGAAGCGGGATCAGGCGCGGCCGGCAGGGGATGTCGGCCGGGCCGGCGCCGCGGCCGACCAGCAGGCGCTCGATGGTCTCCGGCTGGGGATGGCCGTTTTTGATGAGACGCGTGGCGGCGGCATCGCGCGCCGCCTCGACGAGAGCGACGACCTCCTTAAGCGGCCACAGGCGGAAGCCGGAGGTGTGGCGCAGAACGTAGACGAGGTGCGTCGGCGGGCAGTCGTAGGGGACCTGGCGGGAGAGCGCCCTCGGTGGCTGGACGAAGAGGGTCTCCTTACCGGAACCGGGGCGTTGGAAGCGCCGGGCCTGTGCCCCGTGGCGGGCGAGGAGGGAGCCGAGCGAGCCCGCGGTGGGGCAGCGGAGCAGGGTGCCGCGGGGCGCGCTTTCGTCCGGGCGGTGGACCGGGCCTGGGTGGGCGGCAAGACGCGCCGCTGCCGTTTCGGCGTCGAGCCATTCCGCTGTAGCAAAGGCCATGTCGATGCCGCGGCCGAGCTGGTGCAGGCGTTCGGCGAGAGCGGGAAAGCGTTGCGGGTCGGGGGGCGGGTCAGGCGGGGTCCAGGCGTAGAGAAGCGGAATCGCCGGGTCGAACAGCCAGGGGCTGACCGTTTTCGCGGTGCGGATCTTGTCGATGCGGGCAAGGTCACCCTTCACCGCATCGAGGTCGTTGTTCGGCACGTAGAGCGAGACTGCTTGGCCGCGCCGGGACGGCGGCGAAGCGATCACAGGAGCAGGCCAGCTCTCCATGAGGCGCAGCGCCGCCTCGTCCTCGGCGCGGAGGGTCCCGCCGCGCGCGGATGCGGCGACCAGGGCCTGAAAGAGACGGAAGGGGGAGGGGGGCCAGTCCCCAGCGCCGTGGTAGCGCCCGTCGTGGAACCGGATGGCGAGGAGCAGGACGCGCGGCACGGTCAGCCCTCGTCGCCGTCGTCGCCTTCGGAAGCTGCGGACTTCCTGCTCGCGCCCTTCCGTCCGCCCCTGCCTGTCGTTGTACCTGCCTTCTGGTCAGCCACGTCACGGCGAGCGCGGTCGCTGCTGAACTCGACGGTGCGTGGTGGGGCGACGCCGAAGCCCTTGGCAGCGCTCTCGGCGAACGCGAGAACGAGCTGTTCCGGCAGCGCGACAGGCGTGCGCGCCCCGTCACGCCCGACGCTGACCCAGGCGGCGGGAGCTGCCGGATCAGGCGCCAGAAGGCAGCCCTGGCGCAGGAAACCGTCCTGGGGGGTGACAGCAGCGACGAGCGTGAGCCCGAGCACGTAGCGTCGAAGGGTCGGCCCATTCGGTAGGCCCTCGTTGAGGCGACGCAGCGCGACCAGGTTGACGGTGACGTCGCGGAAGATGCCGCCGCGCGCGAGGATGCCCCCCGGCGCCCTTCCCGCGGGAACGTGGACGAACCCCTTCTGAGCCAGCGGGCTCTTGGTGTTCCCTTCCGCCGTCTCGCGATCCTCTTCGGAGAAGACCTCAAGCGCGGCATAGTCGACGGGCGGGATGTAGACCGCCGAGCGCGTGAGCTCCTCGACCTGCCAGGCCCGGATCACGGAGTTGATCAGCCTGGGCACCTTCGACCCTCCGCCGCGCGAGTCCCAGACGCCGAACACGAGCGAGGTGGGCGCAAGGCGGGCGATCGGCTCGGCATCGCCGCGCAGCTGCAAGGCCTCGAAGGCGCTCCTGACCTCATCCGCAAGGGTGGAATTGCGGACGGCGGCATCCGCGAGGCGGTGGCCGATGTCGAGCAGCGAGACCGATTTCTCGTTGCCGAAGCGGATCGTGATCTGCGGCACGAGCGGCGCAAGCTCCGGGCGCTTGAACAGCGGCTCGATTCGGTTGGCCTGGGAGCCGACCGAGTCGATGGTGGCGACCTTCGTTCCGTCCGAGAGCGTGTCGATGTTGTAGCCGATGTCGGCGTAGGTGGGTGGGAAGATCACCCCGTCCTCGCCCTCCACGGGCAGGAGCTTCTGGCGCAGGTGCAGTGCGACCGGGCCGGAGGCGTCGTCGGCCCAGGCCTCGATCATCTCGCGCGTGACAGCAATCGGCTCGGTCATGGTGCTCTCTCCTCGAAGGCTTCCAGGATGCAGCGGGCTTGTCCTTCCTGCCCGGGCCAGCCAAGGCGCATGCGGAAACGGCGCATCGCAAGCGGCAGGTCTGCCGCGCCGAGCGCGGCGCGTAGCAGCGTGGGCGGCAGGAGGCCGGCGGCGACGGCGTAGCGGTACTCGAGGTGGCGCAGCCGCTGCGGCCGCGCGTTCTGCAAGCCGATCACCGCCAGGACCTCGACGAGCGGAAAGCCCAGCATCGTGATCGCGCTGTGGTCGTTGGGGGAGAAGCCGATGTCGAGCGCGACGTAGTCGCGCCGCCAGTCGAGGCGGAAGCCGCTCGGGAGCCGCTCCGCGAGCCCGAAGGGATCGTCCGCGATCGCCTCGAGATCGTCCCGCAGCTTCGGGCGCACGAGCTCGAGCGCGCGCGTGAGAATAGCAACACCGGGCATGCCGCCGGCCCCGGCCCAGAGCTTGAACGGGTCGCGCCGCGTCGCGTCACCCCAGTGGTCGACGACGAGCCGCCGGCCCCGCGCCTCAAGCAGGGCGGGCAGGACATCGGTGCCGTCCGGGAACGGGAAAGGAAAGACCGGGCCCGGAACCTGCCTGATCCGGGCGTTCCATTTCGCCTCCCAGCCCGAGATCGAGAACGCCTCTGCCGGCTTGTCCTTCCTCGCGGGCTTCCCCCATCTCGCGATGTCGAAGGCCTCCGCGTCCGCAAGCCAGGCCGTCACGTCCGCCTCCGCAAGGAACGCGAGCACCTCCCGCACCGGGTTCTCCTCTCCCGCGGCGCGCAGGCGGAACACCACCCTTCCGGGGTCGGACCAGTCGAACCCGCCCTCGGTGTCGCCGACCAGCACCTCCGACGCCTCGAGCAAGCCGAGACAGGCGAACACCTGCCCGGGGTTGAACAGATCGACCGGGATCGACGCCTCCGCCATCAGCCCTGCTCCAGCTTCGCCGAGGCCGCCGCATCGGCGCAGCGCAACAGCGCCTCCCACCAGGCGAGGCCCCACGCGCCCCAGCGGCGCTCGAGCCGCGCGAAGCGGAGCGCCGCCTCCCGCGCAAGCGCCTCGGCAAGGCTCGGCAGGAGGTCGGCGCTGCGCGTCTCGAGCGTCGGGCGGGCGCGGCCGTGATGCGCGGCGATCAGATGCAGCGCGAGATCGCGGAGATCGGGCGGCAGGGCCGCTAGCGCCGGATACTCCACCGCAGCGGCGAGCGAACCGAACTCGTGCCGGTATCCGTCGAGGAGCGCCTGGTCGACCCGCCGCGCCGCCGTCTTCGCATAAGGCCTGCCGTCCCTCGGCGCGCCGAAGGCCTCCTGCCAGCGCTCGGACGCCTTGCCGCAATCGTGAAGCCGGGCCGCGAGGCGGAGCATCCTTCGATACTTGGCCGGCAGCTCGAGGCGTTCGGCGATCGACGCGACCTCCGCCTCCACGGCCGACGCATGGTCAACGAGCGTCTGCGCCCTCCGCGCCAGGGCCTGGTCCGCCTTCTCGCGCTCTTCGGTCCACAGCCGCAGGACGCGCAGCGGCGCGCCCTCGTCGTCGCGCTCGAGAACGAAGGCGTGCGCCTCGACGAAGCCCTCGTCCGGCGGGTCCTCCGCCTCTGCCGGACCTGCCGCGCAACGCCACGGCACGCCGGGCATGCCCTGGGGCGCATCGGCGGTGCAGCCGATGCCGCGCCAGGCGGAGGGAGCGTCGGCTGAGATCCCTTCCGCCTTGTCGTCGAGCAGCCCCTCCTCCGAGAGCCCGCCGAGCGCGGCGGATACGCAAAGGAAGCGATCGGCGAAGCCGGCGTCATCGTCCTTAAGCTTCGCGAGCTCGCCCACCGTCAGAGCGCGCTCGAAGCGGAGCGACGGATCGAGCACGATCAAAGCTGGCGTCTCTTCCGATCGCGGCGCCGCAGGCATCTCCTTGGCCCTCTCCTTGAGCACCTCGATCGCCCGCCGCTTGGGCGCCTCGAGGAGCTCCGCCGGCGAAGGCAGCGCGTGCTCGAAGAACTCCGTCACCTCGGCGCTGTGCGGCGTCTCGCCCGCGCGCCAGGGCAGGAAGCGCCGCCAGAACAGGCGGACCTGGGGCTCGTCCTCGGTCCAGCCGCGAAGCCAGGGCGCGATCTCCGGCCGGCCGGGATGGTCGGCAAGACCCGTCAGCGACCAGGCCTCGATGAGCGCCGGGGTCAGGGCCGGGCGCAGCGGCTCGGGCGTTGTCGCCGCCCTGCGCAGATCGGCGAGGTCGGGAGCCCGCTGGAGCTTCGCGAGCGCGGCGGGGCTCGCGTCGCGTCCGGTCCCGGCGGGAGGCAGATGTCGGAGCAGGGTCACGGTCGCCTCGGCGCGCCGGGTGGCCTCTGCGGTCTTCTGCCCCGCTTTCGCATTCGGCTGCGCCGGCACGAGCACCACCTCGGCCGGGGCAGGGGCCTCGCCGCGACGGTTCACCCGCCCGAGCCGCTGCACCATGCGCTCGAAGGCGACGACATCGGCGACCATGTGATCGGCATCGAGATCCGCGCCGACCTCGCCTGCGGCGGTGGCGACCAGAACGGCGGGCTGCTTGGGCCGGGCCGACCCGGCGAGAAAGCCATCCTCGGCGAGGCGATCGGCCGCATCGGCCCGTTCATGCCCGCGGCGTTCGCCGACGAGCAGGTGGCAAGCGAGCTTATGTTTTGCGCGCAACGTTTCGGCGACCTCCTGCGCCTGCTTGCGGCTGTCGCAGAACACGACGACGCGTGCGGGACACGCGCTCGATCCGGCGAGCCGTGCGGCCTCTTGCGCCAGCCGCTCGGGCAAATCCTGCGCCGGCACCGGATCGGTCATGATGTGCAGCCGTTTCGCCGCGTTCAGGCGCTTTTCGACCAAGGGCTCCGCCTCCTCCTTCTCGGTGAGACGGAACACCTGCGCGTCCGCCCCGTCGCGTCCGGTCGCAGACAGCGTCATCAGCCGGAGCCTTGGGACGGGCAGGTCGGCCGCGGTGGCGTGAAGCGTTGCGTCTTCCGCGACGGCCCGAACGAGCGCGGCGAAGGGCGGCACGAGATGCGCCTCGTCGAGCACGACGAGGGTGTCGCAGCCGACGAGCCCGGCCTGCAGCGGCCGCATCCGGCGACTGACGCCGTAGCCTTCGAACAGAAGCCGCGAGCCGATCATGTCGACGGTGCCGACGATGATCGCAACAGCTGCGGGGTCGACGCGCCAGGCGGGATCGTCGGCAAGGCCGCCGCGAAGCGTCGAGACGACCAGCGAGCCCGACCCGTCGAGCCCGAGCCCCTCTCGCAGACGCGCCGCGACGCCCTCCGCCGCAGGGCCCGCGAGCCTGTCGCGGAGTTTCCTCGCCTCTGCCGAGGCCTGGTCGACGACGACACGGCGATCGACGACGTAGACGAGACGCCGCGGCAGCGGGGAGCCGAGAGCGCGGGCAATCAGCCACAGCGTCATGACGGAGGTCTTGCCGAGCCCGGTGGGGAGGTCGAGCGCGGCCGGGATCTCGCCGCGGAGAAACATCTCGAGAAGCCGCTTCTGCCAGAGCATCGGCTCGAAGTCGGTCAGAAACAGGAACGCTTCGGACGCGAGTTGGTTCATCGAAAGGATCCCCCCAGAAGACTTTGCGTCAGGAGCGTGCTCGACTGCCGGCCGCCCGGCAAGAACGCCCTCCCCTCTCCCGACGCCGGTTCGGCATCGTGTCGTGACGTACTCGCACCCTCCGCCACCTTCTCTTCGCAAGAGTGACAAGGGGGTGTGTTGCCCGATGCTCCGGCTGCAAGCAGGGGCCGCGCGCGGTGGGGCGTGCGTCGGGGGCGGAGCGATCATCGTTGTCGCCTCTCCGGGCTGGCGTCGACGCGGCCGCGGCCAGCAAGGCGGCGGGCGGTCCCCAAGACGGCCGCGTCAGCGCCCGCTGGCATGCTGCCGCGGACCGACGCCGGGAGCACCTCAACGAGCCGCAGCAGCGGATCGCCATAGGAATAGGAGGTGAAGACGAGATCGTCGGGGATCGTCTCGCCACGCCTGAGGCCGAGCGTGCCGACCACCTCCGCCCTTAGCACAGCGCCGCGCGCGAGCCACAGCGCTGCCTCGCGGTTGCCGCGACGCGGCAGGTAGCCGAGCTTGAGCCCGGCATGGGGGCCGGCGGCTGGCATCAGCACGGCGACCGCGTTCGCGTCGTAAGGAGTGGAGGGCTCGGCGCGAAGCTCGAGCTGCGTGCCTGGCGTGAGGAGAGCGCGCACGCGACGCAGGCCATGATAGAAACCGCCGGCGATCGCGAAGCGCATGGGCGCGAGCTGCGGCGTCGGCAGCCGGCAGGTGCCGACGGCCGCGAGAGCGGCGGCAAAGCCGAACGCGAGCACCTCGCGGCGGCCGAGCCGCAGTCCGAGTGCGGGATCGTTCTCCACTGCAGCTCGATATCGCATGCTGCTGCGTCAGGACGTGACGTCGGATTGGGGGCTCGCTTCCTCTGTCTACCTGGTACCGTTCTCAGCCGCCCGGCTTGCCATGCGTTGCGTCAACAGCGCGGGCTGGAACAGCGGACCGCGACGGCGAGCATGGACAGCCTCGGGGCGGTCGCGATCGGCAAGGTCGACAGCGCCCTGGATGTAGATCCCGGAACCGGCCGACAGCAGCGCTGATCAACTTCCTCCATGACGGGATTGCCTTCCTTTTCGCTTCGCCATCCGCCCGGCGTCGCGTGCCGGCTCCGCCAGCTTCCCCTGGGATGGCTGCCGGGGCCTCTCCGGTAGGACGACACGGTCGACGATCGAGTTCTATTGGCCCCGCCGATCGGGTCCACTCATCCAGCCACGCTCTGAAAAAAGGTCGTCGTGCCGCAGGCCATTCGCCGCCAGCGAGGCCAGCTCGGTGTTGCAGAGGCCGCCCAGAGTTCCGTGGGCGGCGGCGGGGAGCCAGGCCCTGCAGCTTGCCGAAGACCTGATTAATCGGGTGAAAGTCTAGTGGAGTGACACCAGCGAAGGTTTCCCGCGCTGGTGCGTGCCGATGATGGTGTTGGCGGGCGCGGTCCGGCGGAAGGGCTTCGGGTCGGCGTTGTGGGCATTGAGATAGGCGCGGATGGCCTGGTTCAGCTCGATGACGGAGCGGAAGATGCCGCGGTTCAGGCGACGCTTTGTCAGCGTGGCGAACAAGCCCTCGACGGCGTTGATCCAGGAGGCCGAGGTCGGCGTGAAGTGGAGGTGGAAGCGGGGATGCCGGGCCAACCAGCGCTTCACGGCCTCGGTCTTGTGGGCGGCGTAGTTGTCGAGGATCAGGTGCAGGTCGAGTTCGGCAGGGGTCTGCTTGTCGATCAGCCGCAGGAAGCGGATGAACTCGGCCGCGCGGTGGCGGAGCATGCACTGGCTGATCACCGTGCCCGCCGTCACGTCGAGCGCGGCGAACAGCGTTGTCGTGCCGTGCCGCTTGTAGTCGTGCGTCATGGTGGCACCCCGGCCACGCTTCATCGGCAGTCCCGGCTGGGTGCGGTCGAGCGCCTGGATCTGGCTCTTCTCGTCCACCGACAGCACCAGGGCGTGCTCGGGCGGGTTGACGTAGAGGCCAACGATGTACCGTCCTTCGGGCGTTGCCTGCGGCCCGCGGACCTTCTCGACGAACTTCGGGTCGTTGGAGAGCTTGAAGGTCTCCACCCGGTGCGGCTTCAGGCCGTGCTCGCGCCAGATGCGGTGGATGGTGGACGGCGCCAGGCCGCTCGCCTTCCCCATCGAGCGCAACGTCCAGTGCGTCGCCGCTGGCGGGTCGTCGTGCAGCGTGCGTTCGACCACCGCGGCGATCTGCTCGGGCGAGGTGGAAGCGAAGGCGCGGCCTCGCGGGGCGTCGCGGAACAAGCCCTCGGCACCATCGTGCATGGAGCGCGCCTGCCAGCGCCAGATCGTGGGTTTGCCTTTGCCGGTCGCCGCGCGGATCGCCATCGTGCCCGCGCCGTCCGCGGTCATCAGCACGATCCGAGCCCGCCAGACGTGGTGCCGCGGGCTCTTGCGGTCGCAGACCACGCCTTCAAGCCGCTCCCGGTCGCCCGGCCGGAGCCGGACCTCAACGCCTTCCCTCATCCGCCCAGACTCCCACGTCTGGGCCAACAAAGGAATCATCAACCTCGATCAAACCAGTAGCATCGACCGCCCGCGAGCCCAGATCGGTGCCAGATGGACGCTTCCGCCCCCATTCTCCCCCTCGACCCTGCGCGACGCGATGCCGTGATCGCTGCGTTGCGGCCGCGCTTCGGCGACCGCCTTTCGACCGCGCAGGCCGTGCGCGACCAGCACGGACGCGACGAGAGCTGGCACGCTCCCGCCCCGCCCGATGCGGTGGTGTTTGCCGAGAGTGTCGAGGAGGTGCAGGCGGTGGTGCGTGCCTGCGCGCAGGAGCGCGTGCCGATCATCCCGTTCGGAACCGGAACGAGCCTCGAGGGCCACATCGCCGCGTTGCGGGGAGGGGTGTGCCTCGACGTCTCGCGCATGAACCGAATCCTCCGGCTCTCGCCGGAGGACATGGACGTGACGGTCGAGCCCGGGGTGACGCGCCGGCAGCTCAATGCGCATCTGCGCGACCTGGGCCTGTTCTTCCCGATCGACCCGGGCGCCGACGCCTCGATCGGCGGCATGGCGGCGACGCGCGCCTCCGGAACCAACGCGGTGCGCTACGGCACGATGCGCGAGGCCGTGCTCGGCCTCGAGGTGGTACTCGCCGACGGGCGGCTGATCCGCACCGCGCGTCGTGCCCGCAAGTCCGCCGCGGGCTACGACCTCACACGTCTGTTCGTCGGCTCGGAAGGCACGCTCGGGGTGATCGTCTCGGTCACGCTCAGGCTGTGGGGCATCCCCGAGCGGATCGCCTCTGCAGTGGTGTCCTTCCCCGATCTCGCGTCGGCGGTCGCAACCGTGATCGAGACGATCCAGGCCCAGATCCCGCTCGCCAGGATCGAGCTTCTCGACGAGGTGCAGATGGAGGCCTGCAACCGCTACTCGAAGCTCTCTTATCCGGTGGCACCGACGCTCTTCCTCGAGTTCCACGGCACCGATACAAGCGTGGAGGAGCAGATCGCGAGCGTCGAGGCGATCGCGGCGCAGCATGGCGGCGGCTCCTTCGCCTTCGCGCACGCGGCGGAGGAGCGGTCGCGGCTGTGGCAGGCGCGCCACGAGGCCTATTACGCGGCGCTTGCGCTTCGCCCCGGCGCCAAGGGATGGCCCACGGATGTGTGCGTGCCGATCTCGCGGCTCGCCGAGTGCATCCTCGAGACGAAACGCGACCTCGAGGCGAACGGCCTGCTCGCCCCGCTCGTCGGCCATGTCGGCGACGGAAACTTCCATCTCGTGTTCCTCGTCGACCCCGACGACCCAGACGAGCTCGCCCGCGCGGCAGCGGCGAACGACCGGCTCGTGATGCGGGCGCTCGCGCTGGACGGCACCTGTTCGGGCGAGCATGGCGTCGGCTACGGCAAGATGCCGTTCCTCGCCGCCGAGCATGGCGAGGCGGTCGAGGTGATGCGCGCGGTCAAGCGCGCCCTCGACCCGGAGGGGATCATGAACCCGGGGAAGATCGTCGCGTTCTCGCCCTGAGTTCGCCCGCGGCGTTCAGCGCCTGGGCGAGGCGTCTTCGGCAAGCGCAGCGAGGCCCTCGCGCGCACCGCGCACGAGTGACGTATCCGCTGCCGGCCGGCCGGCAGCCTCGGCGGCGGTGAACCAGGCGCGCGCGTCACGGTCGTTGCCCATCGCCGCCGCACTCCGGGCCGCACGCAGCCACAGATCGCCGGCAAAGCGCGTGTCGCCGCCGCGTCGTGCCGCCTCCGCCTCGAGCGCGAGCGCTCTGGCCATGCCGGGATAGTCGCGCACCTCGCGCCGCGCGGCGGCGGCGGCGGCGAGCAGCGTGCGGGCTCGGGTCGGGTCGTTCGCGATCAGCGCGCGCCTTCCCTCGAGCTCCGCCAGGTCGGCCACGAGGTCGGGCGTGCCGGAGGGCGGGATCGCCGCGATCGCCGCATCCAGTGCGACGAGGTCGCGCGCATCCGCCGCGACCAGGCCCTCGAGGAAGCGGGCGCGCGGCGCTCCCTCGCCGGCGGTGATCGTGCGGGCGAGAGCCAGCGCGGCGGACGGGTTGCCGAGCCGCCACTCCGCGGCGGCCTCGGCGAGCGTCAGCGCCTGGGGGATCGCCGCAGCGCGACGGGAGAAGTCGGCCCGTGCCTGGGCGGCGACATCGCGCGCCGCGGCGTTTCGCCCAAGGCGGAGCTCGGCGGCGGCGAGGCCGGTGGCGTTGTCGGCGATCGGCCCCGGCTCGTCACGCGCATAGGCACGCGCGAGAGCCTGGCGGAACAGCTCGGCCGCCTGCTCCGGCCGGTCCTGTCGCCAGGCGAGAAGCGCGGCGCGGGAGGTCCGCTCAAGGGTGGGGTCGGGGGGGTCGGGCGGCACGCTGCTGCCGCAGCCGGCGAGAACAAGCGCGAGCACGAGAGCCGCGCGCCTCATGGCCGAACCTCCGAGGGCGGAACGCGCTCGGGCTCCGGCGCTCCGCGCCCGCCACCGAGAAGCGGGTTGGCGCGCAGTGCTGCGAGCAGGCGCTCGAGCTCGAGCGAGGCCTGCTGCACCTGCGTGATCAGCCCGGGCAGGGCGGCGGTGGCTTGCGCCACATCGCGGGCGATCTCGCGCGTGCGCGGCGAGGCACGGGCGAGGTCGGCGGTGAGGCTTCGTGCATTGGCGAGCGACGCCTCGGCGAGCTGCACAAGCCTGGGCAGCCCTTCCGCGGCGGCGCCGGCCGAGGCAGCGGCACGGCGCACCTCGGAGACGATCAGCGTCGCCTCGGCAAGCGTTCGGTCGAGTTGTGCGGCCGCCGTCTCGAGCTCGCGGGCAAGCGTGTCGTCGGCAAGCAGGCGGCCGACCGTGCCCTGGCCCTCCGCGATCCGCTCCACCGTGTTTGCGGTCGCCCGGGTGATTCGCCCGACATCGTCGATCATCGGCACGAGCTTGGCGCGCAGTTCCTCGATGAGCTGTCCGAGGTTCTCGCCCGTCCCCTGTTCGCGCGTCACCTCGAGCACCGCATAGTCCCAGTCGAGCATCTCGCCCGTGCCGCGGGTGATCTCGAGATAAGCTGCCCCAGCGACGCCGAACTGGCGTCGGATGAACACCTTGCTGTCGCGCCGGACGAAGGTGTCCATGCCGGTCGCGAGCCGTACCTCGGCATGGAGCTGCTGCCGAGGGTCGATCACGATCCGACGAACCTCGCCGGCACGTGTGCCGAGGACCTCGACCGACGCCCCGGCGGAGAGGCCGCCCGTTCCTTCCTCGGGCAGGATCACGCGCAGCGTCAGAGCGGGGGTGAGCAGCGGCCCGAGAACGCCTGCCTGAAGCACGGCAGCGACGAAGAGAGCGAGCGCGAGGAGCACGACGCCGCCGACCCACTCGTTCACCTGCCGAAGGCGTGCTGGGCCGCTCATGCCGCCTGCTCCGCGACGGGCAGGAGCGCTCCCTGCGAGAGGCGATAGCGTGCGGTGGCGGGCAGGGTGCGATCGACCGCGCCGGGGAGGCCGCGCGTCAGCCACAGCACCGCGCCGCCGCGATCGCGCACGTCACGGACCGCCGTCATCAGCGCCGGCAGAAGACGGCTTCCGTCAATCTCGAGCGGTTCCTCGAGGATCACGAGCGCGAGCGAATTCAGGAAGGCGCGGACGAGGCCGGCGCGGTGAAGATCCTCAGGCGGCAGGTCTTCGGGGGGAACGGTCGGCAGCCCCGGCAGGCCGAAGAGCGCCGCAAGTCGTGCCGCCTCCTCGCGCAGTGCCGCGATCGGCCGGGTGGTGTGGAAGCACGGCCCAAGCAGGATGTTCTCGTCCGTGCCGAGTTCGGGAAGCCAGGCATCGCCCGCGAACAGGCGCCCGATCCGCCCGCGCATCGCCGCGGCGTGTTCTGGGGGCACCTCGCGCCAGTCGCGCCCCTGGAACAGCAGGTTGCCCGCGACGGGTGGCGACAGACCCGACGCCGCGTCGGCGAAGCGTCGGCGCCGGTGCGGTCCGCGCAGATCCGCCGTGACGAGGGCGCCGGGCGGCACGGCGAGGGTCAGCGGCGCGGTGGGCGCCTCGTCCGGGTCGAGCCGCAGACGTGACTCCTCGAAGGCGAGCACCGGGAGCCCCGTCTCCATGACGTCAGAGCACCATGCTGATGATGCCTGAGACGGCGAGTGTCGCGAGCACCATCATGCCGAACCCCGCCGGGGCGAGCCGTGCCGGCTCGGCGGCGAGCGCCGGGGCGCCGAGCACGATGGCGACCGCAACGAGCGCCACGACGAGGCCGATCGAGAGCGCCTTGAGCGGCAGAAGCACGAAGTTGGACGCCCCCATCGCGCGCAGCACATCGGCGAGGAACTCGAACAGGCCGAATGCCGTCGGGCTCAGAAGCAGAGCGAAGGCCCAGCCGGCGGCAAGCGCCGCGGTGGTGAACAGGATGGTCAGGCAGAGCGTGGCGAGAGCCGAGGCGAGCACACGCGGCAGGGCGAGATAGAGCACCGGGTCGATTCCCTGCGCATCGAGCGCCGCGATCCTGCCGCCCCGGGCGTGCTCGCCGAGCACGATCAGCGTCCGCACGCCGAACCGGCCGATCACGAGCAGGCCGACGACCACGGGCGCGACCTCGCGCCCAAGCACCGTCGTCAGCACCGTTCCGGCGAGCGACTCCTGGTCGACCGAGCCGAGCCAGTAGAGCGCCTGGAACACCATCCTAACCCCGATCAGCACGGCGGCGACCATCACCGCACCGAGCGGCAGGACCGCCGCCTCGTGCAGGGCGCGATGGAATGCCGTGCGCACCGGCCGACGCCAGCTTCGGGGGCGGAGCGCGGCGGCCAGGACGGCCGCGCCGAGGCCCGAGACGAAGGCGACCCAGCGTGCCGCGGCGACCGTCGGCGCGCCGACCGCGGCAAGCACGCCGCGGAGCGTCGACCCCGCGGGGCGGGGCTGTGCCGCCGCGGTCATGCCTCGCCGATCAGAAGAAAGGTTGCCCGCTCCCCGGCGCCGGGCACCCAGAAGCGCCCGCGCGGACGGAACACGAAGGACGAGCCAAGCCGGGCCTGAACCGCCTCCGTCACCTGCACCCCGCCGGCAGGCGCGGAGGCGGCCATCGTCTCGGCACCACGCACCGCCTCGCCCCAGATGTTGAACACGCGGCCGCCCCTCCCGACGCCGACGCCGCTGCCGCTCACCGTTCCGAGATCGATCCCGATCTGGAACGCGTTGCCCCGATCAAGCGCGGCGAAGAGCCCCGCACAGCGTTCCGTCACCTCGAGCGCGAAACGCGGGATCGCCGACGCCGCCGCCTCGGACCGGTCGCCGAACCCGTCGGCGGCGATCACCAAATCGCCCATGATGCGGAGATAGGCGAGGTTTGCCTCCTCGGCGGCCTGCTGCACCAGACGCACGATCGCGTCGAGCACGGCCGGGCCGCCCGAACGCGCTGCCGGTTCGGCAAGCCCGACCGGATCGGTCAGACGCAGAACCATCACGGTGACATCGGGAAAGAGCTCGGCGGCAAGGCCCTGCCGGGCGCCGGCGCGGGCGGCAAGCTCAGGCGAGAGCCGTTCCGCCATCGGTTCGGGCAGCCCGCGCAAGCCGCGCGCGGGGGGCGGCAGGGTGGCAAGCGCTGGCCGCTCTGTCTCCCCGCTCGCGGCGACACGACGATCGCCACCGGAGGCGAGGCCCTGCGCGCCGAGCCGCCGCGCCTCGGCCGCCGTCATCCGCGCGACCGCGATCCCTGCGATCGCAAGCGCGAAGGAGACGGCGTGGGGGAGCGGAACGGTTCCCGAGGCACGGTCCTCGACGACAAGGGCGCCCACGAGGCTGGTGCCGCGCATCGCGGGGACGACGAGCACCGCCTTCGCCCCGGTGTCGTCGAGGAGGCTCGGGCGCAGCTCGGCGGTGCGCGGGTCAGCCGCGGCATCCGCCACCTCGAACCCGTCACCGCGGCCGAGAGCGGCGAAGAAGCCCGGGTGGTCCTCGCGCCTGAGCCTCTGGCCGCGCGCATGGGTCGCGGTCGCCGAATCATAGATGTCCTCGCAGATCAGGGACTCACCCTGTCCTGCAGCACGCCACAGGCTCGCGCGCCGCGCACCCAAGGTGTCGCAGAGCGTGGCGGTGAGAAGCTCGAGCCCCTCGTCCCGGCTCGGGTCATGCACCGCAGGCGTGCGCCCCAGCCGCGCGAGCGCCTGGGCCTGCGCCGCCATCGCCCGCGCCCGGAGCTCGAGCGCGCGCTCGAGCCTATCCGCCCGTAGACCCTGCCGGACGAGCACGACGGCAAGCCCGAGGGCGAGCAGGATGACGCCGCCGCCGACGGCGGAGGCGAGCCGGCTCGCCGACCCGACGAAGCCGACGAGCTCCGCTTGGGGAACGGTGATCAGCATCGACCAGCCGCCGCCGCCCACGCCGTCGAGCCGCCCCCAGATGGCGATATGCTCGGTGCCGGCAACGGAGAAGGTGAAGCGGCCGTGGCCGTTGACGCGCCAGAGGTCGAAGGCTCGCGCGAGCACCGCGTCGCCAAGCTCGTCAAGCCGCGGGCGGACCAGCGCGCCCTCCTGCTCGCGCACCGTGCGCGACGCATCCGAATGGGCGACGATCCTGCCCTCCCGGTCGACGAGCACGGCACGGCCGGTCCGGCCGATCTCGAGCCGCGCGAGGAAGGTGGAGAGGTCGTCGAGCCGGATGTCGACGCCGAACACGCCGCGCACCTCGCCGTCGCGGCGGAAGGCGACCGCGGCCGTCACCCCCGGCGCGCGATCGGTGAAGAAGATGTAGGGCTCGGTCCAGACCACGCCGGGGTTTGCGACCGCCGCGAGATACCATGGCCGGGTGCGCGGATCGAACGTGTCGGACGGGTCCTCCTCGACGGCGAGGACGGCGTCGTTTCGGTCACGCCGCACCCAGGTGACACGCCGCGGCCCGGGATGCTCCTCGATCGTCTTGGTGTCGAACCCGCCCTCGGCGTTGCGGCGCGGCAACAGATAATTCCCGTTCGGGGAAGCGAGCGACACGAGCGCGATCGAGGGCACCGTGCGCAACAGGCTCAACGAGAGCCGCTCGGCATCGTCGCGCATGACGGGCCCGAGCCGCTCATCGGCATGAATCGTGTGCAGGAGCGTCAGCGCCCGTTCGGCAGGGTCGAGCCACTTGGCGACGCGCGACACGATCCGCCGCTCGGGCCCTTCGAGCAGCTCATCCGAGAGGGCGAGAGCGCCGCGGTGGTTGCTCTCGTGGGCGGCAAACAAGAAGGCCGATCACCGAGAGCACGAGCAGAAGCGCGGCGCCGATCGGGGCGACCACGCGTATCGCCTGCCTGCGGGAGGCGCGGCGCTCCTCTCTCGGGTCGGCCCCGAGACGGACGATCTCGGCCTCGCTCATCGCCACGATCCTGGCCGGAGCGGCAGCCACGGCGCTAGGGCGCGCGCTGCGTCCTGCGCCTGTGCTTGGCTGAGGCGCACGCTTCCGCCATCATCTTCTGCGATGAACCGGCGGCGCCGCGCCGCAGCAGCCGCCTTGCGCCCCGGACCAGAGCCGTGCCCGTCCCAGAGCCCCCTTCCCGCAGCCGCCCCCTTGTCAGCCTGGTGCCGCAGAGCGGCATCCAGATCGTCGATCTGCGCTGCGACCTCGCCGCGCTGCCGCGGCTCACACGGTCATTCTGGGAGGAGGAGCTGCGCGAGGAGCCCGGGCCGGACGGGCGGCCGCGGATCATCCTGCGCATGCTCGAGGCCGACCGCGACGGCACGCTGTTCGACCCGGTGACCGGGGCGCGACCGCCAGAGGACCGGATCTACCAGATCGGCCGCGCCCAGGCGCTTGAGCCGGCGCTCGGCACCTGGACGCCGCTTCCCTATTTCCAGGTCAAGGGCCCGCGCCCCGATGGCGGGCTCGCGCTCGACGAGGGGCCGACCAACTGGGCACGGCTTCGGATCGCCCCGCTGCCCGAGCCGGACCGGGCCGGCAACACGCATGCGATCACACTCGCCTTCGACACCGGCCTCCTGCCGCGTGGCACGCCCTATGTCGCGCTCGCGCCGACGGCGGAGGAGACGGAGTATGCGCTGGCCGTCGAGGGAGCCCAGAACGCCTGGTTCCTCAAGGAGCTCTGGGTCGACCAGTGGCTCGAGGCGAACTTCCGCGAGGCACGCCAGGCGGCGCGCGGCGGCCGCCCGCTCAGGCCCGAGGACCTGACGTGGCGGGCCGAGCACTGGGCGCGCATGCTCACCCTGCTTGCCATCCTCGACGAGTGGGGCAGCATGCCCCGGGTGAAGGTGATGGCCTCCTCCGGGCTCGTCCCCACCTACCGGCCGATCGATGTCGATCTCGTGCTCGACATCGGCAATGCCCGAACCTGCGGCATCGTGGTCGAGGACCACCCCGACCGTCCGCTCGACTTCAACAACGGCTATGTGCTGCGCCTGCGCGACCTCTCCGCGCCCGAGCGCGTCTACGAACAGCCCTTCGAGAGCAGGGTTGAGTTCGCGCGCGCAAGCTTCGGCCGAGATGCGCTGAGCCGACGCTCCGGCCGCGCCAACGCGTTCCACTGGGCAAGCCCGGTTCGCGTAGGGCCCGAGGCGGTCCGGCTCTCGGCCGATGCGCGCGGCAACGAGGGTGCGACGGGGCTCTCCTCCCCGAAGCGCTATCTGTGGGACACACGGCCGACCGCTCTCGTCTGGCGCTTCAACGGCCGAGGCGCCGACGGCACGACCACCGAGCCGCCGGTGAGCGGGCCGTTCATGGAGCATGTGAGCGAGGAGGGTGAGGTTCTCGAGACGATAGGGCACCGCCTTCCCGCCGCCTCCCGGGCGCGCTTCTCGCGCTCCTCGCTCACCACCTTCATGCTCGCCGAGATCCTGATGCAGGCGGCGGTGCAGATGAACGCCCCCGACATCCGCGCCGCCCGAGGCTCGGTGCATGTGCCGCGGCGGCTGCGGCGCCTCGTGCTCACCCTGCCGCCGGCGATGCCGCTCGCCGAGCAAAGGATCCTCAAGGACCGTGCCCGCGCCGCCGTCGATCTCGCCTGGAAGCTGATGGGCTGGAGCGAGGAACGGGCGGATCCGGCCCTGCCGCGGCCCGCGTCGAAGCCGGAGATCATCGCAAGCCTCGACGAGGCGACGGCAACACAGCTCGTCTGGCTCTACAACGAATGCCGCTGGAAGCTCCGCTCCGACCCGAGACTCCTGTTCGAGCTCAAGGGCCGCGTCCGCCCCCGCTACGGCCCGGGGCCATCGTTGCGGATCGCCTCGATCGACATCGGCGGCGGAACGACGGACCTGATGGTCGCGACCTACACCGCGGGCGAGGGCCAGGCGATCACGCCGAAGCAGAACTTCCGTGAGGGGTTCCGGATCGCCGGCGATGAGGTGCTGCAGGCGGTCATCCAGACCATCCTTCTGCCGCAGCTCGAGGCGGCTCTTGCCGCCGCAGGAACGAGAGGGCCGAAGGCGATGCTGCGCGAGCTTCTGGCCGGAGCGCGTGCCGGGCAGAGCGAGCAGGAGCGCCACCTCGCCCGCCAGTTCGTGGCGCTCGTTCTCGAGCCGATCGGCATCGCCTCCTTGCGCGCCTATGAGGGCTTGCGCGGGCGGGAGGGGGGGGAGGTGCTGCGTGCGCCGGCCGCCGAACTGCTTGCCGGGCTTCCGGCCGGGGAGCGCGCAATCGCGCATCTCGAGGACCTCGCCGCCGCACGGGGTGCGACGGGGTTCCGCTTCGGCGAGGTCGTGTTCTCCGCCACCGCGGCGCAGATCGATTCGGTCGTCGTCGCCGCACTCGGCCCGGTTCTCGCCGAGCTCACCGAGGTCGTGCACGCCTTCGACGTCGACGTGCTTCTGCTCTCCGGCCGCCCGTCGCGCCTGCGAGCGGTGAAGGACGTGGTCACCTCGAGGCTGCCTGTGCCGCCCCACCGCATCGTCGCGATGGACGCCTACGCGGTCGAGCAGTGGTACCCGTTCCGTGACCCCTCGGGCCACATCTCCGACCCGAAGACGACCGCGGCGGTCGGGGCGATGATCTCGGCCACCGCCGAAGGGCGGCTCGAGGGCTTCCTGCTCCGCTCCTCGCGCCTTGCCATGGCCTCGACCGCGCGCTTCTTCGGGCTGATGGACCAGACTGGACAGATCCGCGACGCGAACGTGCTCTTGCGCGAGCCCGACCTCGCCGCGCGGCCGCAGGGGCAGGGGGTGTCGTTCAGGATCCCCTTCGCCGCGCCGGCCTTCCTCGGCTTCCGCCAGCTCGACCTTGAGCGATGGACAGCGACCCGCCTCTACCGGATCGAGTTCGCCAACCCCGCTTCCGTCCGCCGCCTCGCGCTTCCGCTCACCGTCACGATCGAGCGGTCGGACATCGACCCCGACGCACCGGACGCCGAACTCAGGCGTGAGGAGTTCCGCGTCACCGAGGTGGTCGATGCGGAGGGTGACAACCTGCGCACGAGCGAGGTGACGCTGAGGCTTCAGACTCTCGAGGAGGAGGCCGGCTACTGGCGCGACACCGGGGCACTGACCGTGCCATGAACGGGAGACAATGAGCCCAGGGACGGACACCGCCGCCGGCATCGCAGCGGGCCTCGCACCAGAGGACGCGACGCTTGCCGCGCGCTGCGCCTCCGTCGCCGAGGCGGCCGCCGAGGCGCTCGGCTGGATCGCCGAGAACGGCGCGGTGGTCCGCGAAGCGGCGCCGGCGCTTGCGCGCGACTTCCGACGCTTCGGGCTTGCCGCGCGCAAGCTCGCCGCCGCCGCGCAGCGGCCGATGTGCGTCTCGGTGTTCGGCCCCTCCCAGGCCGGGAAGAGCTACCTGATCTCGGCTCTGGCGCGGAAGGGCACCAACCCGGTCACCGCCGTGTTCGGGGCCGAGACGGTCGACTTCGTGCGCAGGATCAACCCGGAAGGCGGCAAGGAGGCGACCGGCCTCGTGACCCGGTTCACCATGCGCCCCACGCCCGGGCTTCCCGGCGCCCCGGTCACGGTGCGGATGCTGACGCAGACGGACGTGGTGAAGATCCTCGGCAATTCCTTCCTCGAGGACTTCAACCGCGACTCCATCACCCCGCTCGCGCCCGAGGCTCTGGCGAAGCACCTCTCGGGGCTCGCCGCGCGCGCGCGCTCCGCCCCGGCGAAGGGCCTCGACGAGGACCTCGTCTACGATCTTCAGGAGTATTTCGAGCGCTATTTCCGGGGCCACCCGGTGATCCTCACCCTCGGTGGCGCCTATTGGCGCGAGGCGGCTGAGCTTGCGCCGCTCTTGTCGGTGGCCGACCGGGCGGAGCTGTTCGCGCCTTTGTGGAACCTGCTTCCCGCCTTCACCGCCACCGCTCGGCGCCTGACCGAGGCGCTCGAGTGCTTGGGCGACCCCGACGAGGCCTTCTTGCCGCTCGCCGCACTCCTGCCGCGCGAGATCAGCGTGATCAACGTCGATACGCTGGACACACTCGCCGCCCCCGATCCCGGCAACCCGCTTCCCGTCACCACCCGTTCGGGACGGACGGCGACGCTGCCGCGCGCCGTCGTCACCGCGCTGATCGCCGAGCTGCGGCTGACGCTCGCCGAACTCCCGTGGGATTTCATGGCCTCGACCGACCTGCTCGACTTCCCGGGCGCCCGCTCACGCGAAGTGCTGAGCGATCCGGAGGGCTACCTGAGGGACCCGGCGAAGCTCGCCCCCCTCTATCTGCGCGGCAAGGTCGCCTATCTCTACCAGCGCTACGTCGCCGACCAGGAGCTCACCGCGATGCTGCTCTGCATCGGGCCCTCCAACCAGGACGTGCGCACGCTGCCGAACATGGTGCGCGAGTGGGTCGATGCCACGCACGGCGCCACGGCAGAGGAGCGGGCCCGGCAGCCGACCGCCCTGTTTCTCGTTCTGACCAAGTTCGACGCCGAGTTCGAGGAGGCGCAGGGCAAGTCGGACGTCGGCACGGGCGAGGGGATGAACCGCTGGACGGCGCGGATCCAGGCGAGCATCACCCGCTACCTCGCGCTCGACCATCAATGGCCGCTCGAATGGACGCCCGGGCGCCCGTTCGACAACACGTTCTGGCTGCGCAACCCGAACTTCATCAACAAGGGCCTGCTCGACTACGACGCCGCCCGGCGAGAGATCGGCGTGCGCGAACCCGATCGCGTGGCGCGGCTGCGCGAGGAGTTCGTCAACACCGAGGCGGTGAAGCGGCACTTCGCCGACCCGGCCCGCGCCTGGGACGAGGCGATGCGGCTGAACGACGGCGGCGTGAGCTACCTTGCTGAGCGGCTCGCGCCCGTGTGCAACCCTGCGCTCAAGCGCGGCCAGGTGGCGGCGCGCCTTGCCGCGCTCGCCCGCACGATGGCACAAAGGCTCGATCCGTTCCACGTCAGTGACGATCGCGAGGCGGAACGGAAGAAGCGCCGCGCAGAAGGCGCACAGGCCGCCCGCGCGATGGCCGCCGCAGCGGCCGCACAGCGCTTCGGCCTGATGCTGAAGGCGATGATGGTGGAGGCGGAGGCGCTCGAGGCGGCGTTCAGGCGCCTGCTTCTTGCCGCGCCGGAGGAGGCGGCGAAACCCGCGATTGTCGGCGCCGCCGTCGCCGAAGACGCTCTCGCCTCAGAGCTCGCGAGCCTGTTTGGTGAGGACGCGACCCCCGCACCGGCCGCGCGCGCCACCGACATGGCCGACCGCCTGGCCGAGGCGGCGCTCGAGACCTGGGGCGAGCGGCTCGCCGCCTTCGCTGCCGACGAGGCGACGCTAGGGTTCCTGCGCCTGCCGCGCGATGCGGCGGTGTTCATCGCCACACAGATCGAGGCCGGAGCCTCGACGCGCGGCCTGCGCGAGGAGATCGCGCGCCGCGTGCGCTCGCTGGCGGGCTTCCACGAGCGGCTCTCCGACAGCCTGATCCGGCCGGTGATGGTGGCCGAGCGCATGATCAACGACCATGTCGCCTTCCTCGGTTTCGACCGCGTGCCAGAGGCGGAGCGGCCGAAGGTTCCGCGCGACGGGCGGGCGGTGTTCGCCGCCCGCGAGGCGGCCGAGGACATCCCCGCCCTCGGCCCCACCCCGCTTCCCTTCGAGGCCACGTTCACCGTGGACTGGATCACCGCCTTCGCGAAGCTGATCGACCTCAACGTCGATCACGCCTTCGGCGGCCAGGTGAACGCGGAGGCGAACGCGCGCCTCGGGCGCATCCTCGGCACGCTGCGCGCCGCCGCCTGAGACGCCATGCCGCCACCGCTTCGTGCCGAGGCAGACCCGTCACGCCCGCTCGGGCACGCGCGGATCGTGCTTCGCGGCGTTGCGGAGGGGGCAGATCTGCGCTTTGGGCTGATGCGCGAGGGCTATCCGGCGGCCCATCTCGGCCCGCGCGGCTGGCAGCTCGGCGAGGCGGTGCTCGAGCCGGCGGCGGTGGAGAGCGAAGGCGGGGCGCCGGTGATCATCCTCGGGCCCGCTCTCGTGCGGCACATCGAGCCTGGGCCGCTCACCCTGAGGCTGCCGGCGCTCGGGCGCGACCTGCCGCTGTTCTGGCCTGCCGACATCCCCGTCTATGACGCGGGCGACGACACGCGTGCGCTCGCCGTGGCCGGGCGCAGCGCGGCGGACACAGCGCGAGGTCCCGCCGCGACGGCCCCACCCCCGGGCGGCGACGACGCGACGGTCATGCCCTCAAGCCTTCCACCTCCGCCGCCCGTCCAGCCCCCGGCGCGCCGGCGGCGCGTCCCGCTCGTTCCGGCCGCGCTCGCCGCCGTGGTGGTGGCCGGCGCTGCCGGGGCGGCCTTGTGGTGGCTTTCCGGCGACGAGCCGGCGCCGCTCGCCTCGCTTCCGGCGGCAACGCCCACCCCACCACCTCCTCCCCCCTGGCCGGAGGGAACCGATGGGCTTTCCCTGCCGGAGGTGGTCGCGCGAGCCCCGAGCGCGGAGGGAATCCTCGCTGTCGCACTGCGACGCCAGGCGGCGGGGCGGCATGACGACGCGCTGGTCCTGTTCGAGGAGGCGGCCGATCGCGGCGTCGCCGCTGCCTACACGGCTCTCGGCCGGCTCTACGACCCGAACGGCTTCCAGCCCGGCCGGCCCTTCACCGCGCCCGACCTACGCCAGGCGGCCCTCTACTACCGACGCGCCGCGGAGGCAGGGGACACGCAGGTGTTGCCCCTGCGCGAGGCTTTGCGGACGTATCTTAAAGCGGCCGCCGCTGCCGGCAACGCCACCGCGGCGGAGGCGCTTGCCGAGTTCTGGCCCTAAGGAGGTGCAGCCGATGACGCTTCTCGCGCGCGTGGTGCTATGCGTCGCCCTGCTGTGGCAGGCCGTCGTGGTCGCGCCGGAGGCGGAGGCGCAAGCGCGCCGGCCGCTGCTCGTCGAAGGCACGACGACGCTCTACCAGCGCGTGATCACCCGCCCCGGAGCGACTCTCGCTCCGCGCCCCGACGCTCCTGGCCGCCCCATCCCCGGCTTCAGCGTGTTTTACGTCTACGCACGCGGCGGGGAGGGGGAGGGGGCCTGGCTCGAGGTGGGAGAGGGGGCGGAGGGGCGAACGGCGGGCTTCCTCCGTGCCTCGGCGGCGATCGAGTGGCGGCACACCATGATCGCCGCCTTCACCAACCCGGCAGGCCGCGACCGGGCGATGTTCTTCCGCGACGCCGAGACGGTGCGCGAGGCCTGGACGGCGCCCGATCGCGCCGCGCGCGCCGCCGCCTGGCGCGCCGCCGCCGCAGCCACGCCGCCCTCCGGCCCCGTCATCGCGCTCGAGCCCGAGAGCTTCGTCGACATCACCCGCCAGTTCTACCTGCTGCCCATCGTCTCGGCGCGTCTGATGGAGCCGGAGCGCGGCCCCTCGGCGCGCCTGCTCGAGGTGATCAGCGCCCCCGCCCGCGAGGCCGCAGCGCGCACAAGCCCCGAGGCTCTGCGCGACTTCCGCGGCGCGGTGGTGTTCGTGGTCGACACCACGATCTCGATGGAGCCCTACATCGCCCGAACCCGCGAGGCGATCGCGCGCGTGGTGAAGCGGATCGGCGATACGGCCGTGCGCGACAATTTCCGCTTCGGCATGGTGGTGTACCGCGATTCCATGCAAGGCCGGCCGGCGCTCGAATACACCTCACGCCTCGTCGCGCTCCCCGATTTCCGCGAAGCGCCCGATGCGCTGCTCGGGCGCATCGCCGACATCCGCGAGGCGACGGTCTCGACCGACGGGTTCGACGAGGACGCTCTCGCCGGGCTCAAGACCGCTCTCGACGAGATCAAGTGGAGCGAGTTCGGCGGCCGCTACATCATCCTGATCACCGATGCTGGAACCCACGAGGCGCCCGACCCGCGCTCCTCCACCGGGCTCACGGTCGAGGGACTGCGTGCTCTCGCCCGTTCGGAGGCGAAGCAGGTGGCGATCTACGCGATCCATCTCCGCACGCCGGAGGGGCGGCACAACCATGCCCGCGCCGAACGTCAATGGCGCCGACTGACGGAGTTCCCAGGCGTGGGCTCGCTCTACTATCCGGTTCCGGAAGGAAGGCTCGATCTCTTCGGGGAGGTGGTCGATACGCTGACGGACGCGATCCTGCAGCAGGTCGCCGACACGGTCGGCAGGCCGATCGGCGGGCTCGCGCCCGCACGCAACGCGACCCAGAGGCGGATCGCCGAGGAGACGGCGGTCGTCGCGCATGCGATGCGGCTCTCCTGGCTCGGCCGCGCGACCGGTGCGACAGCACCGGAGCTCATCCGCGCCTTCACCGTGGACGAGGACTGGACCGATCCGTCGCCCGTGCGCCGCCCGCTCGAGGTGCGCGTGCTTCTGACGCGAAACCAGCTCTCCGATCTCGCAAGCACGCTTCGCGGCATCATCGAGGCCGGCACGGCCGGGCGGCTCGCGCCCGAGACGTTCTTCGAGCGGCTCCGCGGCCTCGCCGCCGCGCTCTCGCGCGACCCGAGGCGGATCGCCGAGCTGCAGCGCGTGGCCGGTGTGTTCGGGGACTATCTCGACGGCCTCCCCTACCGCTCCGCGATCATGGACATCACCCAGGACGAGTGGGTGACGATGGGAGCGGGCGCGCGGCGGGAGATCATCAACGCGCTCGCCGCGAAGCTCAGGCTCTACGAGGAGTTCGCCCGGCAACCGGAGCTCTGGGTGAATCTCGATCGGGCGCGAAGCCCGAACGAGGCGATGTATCCCGTGCCGCTTTCCGCCCTGCCGTGAGCGCGCCTGCGCTCGAGATCGAGGGCCTCGTGCGCACCAACGGCTCGGGCGCCGGCGCCTTCGCGCTCGAGGTCGATCGCTTCGTGCTGCGCGCCGGCGAGGCGATCGCGGTCGCCGGCGCTTCGGGCTCCGGTAAGAGCACCTTCCTCGATCTCGCCGCTCTCGCCGTGCAGCCCGACCGTGCGGGCCGGCTTGCGATCGCGGGTGAGGATGCCGCTCCGCTCTGGCGCGCAGGCGACGGGGAGGCACTTGCGCGTCTGCGCGCGCGCGGCATCGGCTATGTGCTGCAGAGCGGTGCTTTGCTCCCCTTCGTCACGGTGCGGGCGAACATCGCGCTGCCGCAACGCCTTGCCGGACGCGAAGACGGGGGCAGGGTCGCGGCGCTCGCCGCCACGCTTGGGATCGCCGATCTGCTCGGGCGTATGCCGGGCACGCTCTCGGTCGGGCAGCGGCAGCGTGCGGCGATCGCCCGCGCGCTGAGCCACCGCCCCGCACTCGTTCTCGCCGACGAGCCGACGGCCGCGCTGCACCCCGAGATGGCCGATACAGTGCTCGACCTCCTCGTGCGCGAGACGGCGGCGAGCGGGGCGGCGCTCCTGCTCGCGACCCACGACCCCGACCGTGCCCTGCGCTTCGGCCTTCCGGTGGTGCCGATCACGCCCGTGCATGGCCAGAGCCGCTCGAGGCTCTGCCATGGCTGAGGCCCGGCTCGCGGTCGCGCTCGCGGTCGCCGATGCGCGGCACGAGATGCGGCTGTCGCTCGCGACCGTGATCGGCATCGCCGCCGTCCTCGCCCCGCTGATCGTGCTCGCGGGGCTGAAGGCGGGAATCGTCTCGGCGATCCGCGAGGGGCTGACGGCGAGCCCGCGCGCGCGCGAGGTGGTGAACATCGCCAACCGCAGCTTTGACCAGGAGTTCTTAGCCGCGCTTCGGGCGCGGCCAGATGTCGCCTTCGTCATCCCCCGAACCCGAACGCTTGCCGCGATCGGCGGCTTGGCGCGTCTCGACGCGCCCGACGCCCCGGTTCGGGGGGAGCTTCTTGCGACCGCCCCGGGCGACCCGCTGCTCGCGGGTCTCCCCACGCCGTCGGGGCGCCAGGCGGTGCTGTCGCGGGCGCTCGCCGACCGGCTCGGTGTCTCAGCTGGCGAAACGATCCGGCTTCGCGTTGACCGGATCATGGGCGGCGCACGCGAGACCCTCGCCCTCTCCGTCACCGTCGCCGCCGTCGCGCCGCCCGCCTCCTTCGGCCGCGAGGCGGCGTTCCTGCCGCTGCCGCTTCTGTTGCTCGTTGAGGATTTCCAGGACGGCTTGATCGGGCCGGAGCCGCCGCCAGCGGAGGCAGAGCCGGACCCGGCGCGCCTCTACGCGGGTTTTCGCCTCTATGCCCGAACGCTCGAGGACGTGGTCGCGATCGACCGCGACCTGCGACGCCAGGGGATCGACGTCGCGACACGGGCGGAGGACGTCGCCGCCCTGCTCGCGCTCGACCGGAACCTCGCCGTCCTGTTTGCGGCCATCGCCGCGCTCGGGGGTGCGGGCTATCTCGTCGGGCTCGGGGTCGGGCTGTATGCGAATGTCGAGCGCAAGCGTCGCGAGCTTGCGCTGTTGCGCCTGATGGGGCTGTCGGCGCGCGGGCTCGTTGCCTTTCCCGCGGCCCAAGCCGCGCTGTTCGCTCTCGCCGGCTCGGCGCTTGCCGCGCTCGTCGCGCTCGGGCTCGAGGGGTTCGTCAACCGTCTCGATCTTGCCGTCGCCGAGGGCAGGCCCGTTTCCGTGATCAGCGCGCGCGACCTCGCGCTTGCCGCCGCGGCCACGCTCGCGGGAGGGCTCGCCGCCGCCGGCGTCGCGGCGCGCCGCGCGGCGCGGATCGCGCCAGGGGAGGGGGTCCGCGATGCCTAAGGCCCTCATCTCCCTTCTCTTGCTTCTGCTTCTGCTTCTGCCTCCGCCTGCCGCCGCACAGCCACCCTGGCCGGAGGCGTTCTGGAACCCGGCTCCCTTGCACGACGATCTCGTTCTGCCCCTGCCCTGCGGCGGGCGCATGGCGTTCCGTCCCGTCGAGACGCCGATGGGGGAGGGGCCGCTCGCCGACCGTGCGGTTACGCTCGGCCAAGCCGAGACCGGAGCCGACTATGCCGAGTTCCCGCGCCGTGCCCATATCGCCGGGCCGTTCGAGCAAGGCGGGAAGCGTCTCTACTGGCTTGGCAAGTACGAGGTCACGCGCGACCAGTACGCAGCCGTGATGGATGCCTCCTGCCCCACTCCGTCCGAGGCGGGGCGAGTGGCGAAAGCTGAGGTCTCGTGGTTCGACGCCGTCGCCTTCACAGCGCGGCTTTCGGCCTGGTGGCTCGGCCATGCGCGCGAGTCCCTGCCGCGGCGCGGCGAGGCACTCGCCTTCGCGCGCCTGCCGACGGAGGAAGAGTGGGAATACGCCGCCCGCGGCGGCACCTCCGTCGGCGAGGGGGAGTTCTCTGCGCGCACCCCGCCCTTCGCCGAGGGCCTCGCGGCGCATGCCTGGTTCGCCGGGCCTGCCTCCGCCGCCGGGCGGGTGCGCGCGGTGGGCAGCCTCAAGCCGGGGCCGCTCGGGCTGCATGACATGCTCGGCAACGTCGCCGAATGGGTGCTCGAGCCCTACCGTCTGACCGTTGTCGGCCGCCCGCACGGCCAGGCGGGCGGGGTGGTGGCGCGCGGCGGGCACATCCTGACGGAGGAGGCGCAGCTTCGCTCCTCCCTGCGCGAGGAGTATCCCCCGTTCAACCCGCGCACGGGTGCGCCGCTTGCGCTTCGCACCATCGGCTTGAGGGTGGCGCTCGGGGCCGTCGTGATGGTGAATGACACCACGCCCGAGGCGCTCGCGCGTGCCGTCGAGGCGGAGGCGAGGGGGCGGGAGAGAGCGGCCGAGAACCCCGCCAGCCTTCTCGCCGCGCTCAAGCGCGAGACCGCCGACGAGGCGCTCAGGCGCGGGATCACGCGAGTGGAGACCGCGCTAGCCGAGGAGAGCCGCGCTCGCGCCGAGCAGGAGGCGGCGGCTCTGAAGGCGCAGATCGAGGCGGCCGCCACGCTCGCCCGGACAGTCGCTCTGGCGCGCGGCAACCTGGCGGTGTTCGGGGCGATCCGCGGCCTGCTCGACGGGATGGGTCCACTCCTGCCGGCCGAGGCACGTCCGCCGGTGGCGAACGCCTCGGCCGCGCTCGCGCGTCGGATCGAGGACACGCCGGGTGCGATCGGCCAAGTGCTCGACGCCTACCTGCGGATCATCCGCGAGGGGGCCGAAGCGCCTGCCTCCGTGATCGCCGCGCAGGAGCGCGTGGTGGTCGAGGAGATGCGGGCGCGGCGCCTCTCCCTGATGCCGGAACTCGCCGCCCTGGCGGGGCGGCAGATGCGCGCGGTGAAGCTCGGCCGTCTGCCCACACCGGAGACGGCCGAACGCGAGATCCTCGCCGCAGCCTCCATCACTCCCCCCGCGCAGCCGGCGTCGCCAGGGGGTCAGAGGCGGCCATAGGCCTCGAGGGCGCGGTTGAGCTCTCGGCTCTGGCGCTCGAGCCGGTCGGCTGTCGCCGGGTCCGGGCGCCGGGCGGCGGCGGCGCGCTCGCGGTCGAGCCTCTCGAGCCGGTCTTGCAGCACCGCCCCCTGAGGATCGTTCGGCCGGCCCGCCCGGGCTTCGGCGAGGGCGCGCTTGAGCCGCGCGATCTCGCCTTCAAGTGCGGCCAAGCGGCGTTCAGCATCGCGCAGCGCGGCGGCGGAGGCGGCCTGGCGGCGCTCGGCCTCGATCGCGGCCGCGCGTGCCTGGAGCGCGCGCGTCTCGGCGGCGGTGGCCTCCGCCTCGCGAGCGCGTGCCTGGCGCTCGTCCTCGCCCGTGATCGCGGCGCCGATTCCGCCGAAGAAGCCGCGCTCCGCCGCCGGCCGCTCGGCGCCGCAGGCAGCGACCAGGAGCAGCGTGGCGAGAAGGAGAGGGCTTGGCAGCGCCACGGTCACGCCGCCGGAAGCTGGGCAAGCGCGCCTTCGAGCTCGCGCGCCGCCTCCTCCATGCGCCGGCGGCTTTCCTGCACCGAGGCGGCCTGGGGAACGCCGTCGGCACGCATCGCCCCTTCGACCTTGCGCGAATGCGCGATCGCCTCGTTCATCAGGGCGAGGTCCTCTCGCGCCGTCGCGACCTGAGCGCTGAGCTGGGCGGCGGTCGCCTGCCCGGCCTTGACGCGGGCCTGGAGCGCGGCGAGGCGTTCGCGGTTCTCCTTCGCCACCTGTTCGGCCGCGAGCGCGGTGCGCTCAAGCTCCGCCGCCTCCTGGTTGGCCGCCGCGATGCGCGCCTGCGCCGCCTGCTCGCGCGTCGCATAGCGCTCATTCCGCGCGGCGATGTAGGTGCCCGCCGCTCCTCCGACGGCGGCGCCGGCAAGCGCACCGAGAGCGGCACCCTCGCCGCGGCTGCGCGGCCCCGCGAGCAGCGCGCCGAGCAGCCCGAGAGCGAGCGCGCCAGCCACCACTCCCGTCGCGACCGTGTCGTTGAACCGCTGGTTCTGGGCGCGGAGCTGCTGCTGCGCGGGTGTGAGCGGCTCGCCGCCCGGCCCGGTCGTGGCGCAGGCGGAGAGCAGCATCAGCGCGGCGGCCGTGGCCGCGAGGCTTCGGGTGCGGACAATACGGATCAGCATCGATCGTCATCCTCCGGGAGGGACGGCGAACACCTCGACGCGGCGGTTGATCGCCGCGCGCGGGTTGGCCGGTGTCAGCGGCTGCAGCGGCCCGAAGCCTTGCGCGCGCATCCGCGTGCGCGGCACGCCGCGGGCGGCGAGGAAATCCACCACCGACGCCGCGCGAAGCTCCGACAGCGCCATGTTCCGGCCGAGCCGTCCGGTCGCATCGGTATGGCCGTTGATGTCGAAGGTGAACCCCTCGAGCACCGGGTCGCGCAGCGCCTCGGCGAGCGGCTCGAGCGCCTCGGCCGCATCGGGGCGTATGGCGTAGGAGTTGAGGTCGAAGTTCACCGTCAGCACCACGCCGCGGGTCGTCATCTGCGCGATCCGGGCGGCCTGTTCGTTCGGCGCCTGGCAGGCGGCGAGCAGGGCGGGCGCGCCGATCAGGAGCGCGCGGCGGCGGGGATCAGCGGGGCGCAAGCGCATCAGTGATCTGCCTCGCTGTGGGGATGGACCCGGAGAGGTCGGTGACCGGTGCGCCTAGCCGGCGGACGAGGCCGAGCTGGTCCATCACCCGGTTCGGGTCGGGTGGCAGGCGGTTCTCGAGGTCGAGCACGGTTCTCGGCAGGGGATAGGAGCGTTCGAGCGCATCGAGCGCCTCCGCCCGTGCCTTCGGGTCACGCCCCTCGACGGCGGCCCTGGTCGGCGCCACGCCGGCGCGGCGCAGCACGGCGGCGACAGCGCTCTCCTCCGCCGGCTCGGCTCGCGCAGCTTGCGCGCGCGCCTCTCCGGTCGCCGCCGCGATCATCGCCACGAGAGCGAAAGAGCCGAGAGCCATCCGGTCGTTCCTCATCCCGTCATCCTTGCCACACCATGATGGCGCGGCCGTGTCGGAGCGGCGACCGCTCCGTGCCCGCCTCAGCGCGGGCAGCCAATCGAGTAGCTCCAAAGGGTCGTGAGCCCGAAGCCCGTCACCACGACCTCAACCACGTTCGCCTCCGGCCCGCCTCCGGTCGGCTGGTAGGGGAAGCTGATCTGCCCCCGCCCGCTCACCGGCCGATAGGTGCTGCTCACCAGGCGGCCACGATAATAGACGTCGATCTGGTCGGGTTCGATGCGTGTGTTGTAGGTGAGCGTCACCTGCCCCGGCCGATTGCCCAGATAGTGACGTGTTCGCGTCACGCCACGCCCGCCCGAGCGCGTCTCGACATCGCAGGGCTCAGCGTCTGGCGGGCGCACGGGCCGCGGTTCCGGCCGAGGCGGGGGAGGCGGCCGCTCGGCGCGCTGCGGCGGCGGCTCGGGTGGGAGTTCGGGGATCGGGCACTCCGCCTGGCGCAGGCCGAGCTCGCCCTGGAGCCGTGCGAGCTCGGCCGCAAGCTCCGCCTCCCGGCCTTCTTCGGCGAGCAGGCCGCGCAGCGCGGCAAGGCCTGCCGGGTCGGCGCGGCAGGCAGGCATCGGCGGTGTCGCGATCCAGCCCCACCAGGGGAGGGTGAGCCACGCGAGGAGGCCGAGGAAGGCGAGCGCTGCCACAGTCGCCAAAACCGGCACGGTGGGGAAGGTCGAGGGCGGCGTGGCGGGGACCCCGTCATCGAGCGCGGCGATCAGCCCACGCGGCGTTGCCCCCGCCGCCGCATGGCCCCATGCCGCGACCACCGGCAGGCCATCGACCACGGCGGCAAAATCCCAGGCCGGGATCTCGCGCGCGGCCCGCACGAGAGCCGGAAACTCGCCTCCCTCCCGCTCCGCGGCGCGGCGGAGTTCCGAGAACGCCGCCCCGAGCGAGGCGCGGAGCCGCTCCCGCTCCTCCGCCGGAAGCTCGGTGTAGCGGACGACGCTCTCGCCCTCGGCGGTCCAGGCGATCATCTCGCCCTCCACTTCGGCGGCAGGGAACATCCCTGCCCAGGCTGGCCCGAGCGTGCGCGAGGCGAGCGCCGAGAGCTCGGCGCGGGCGCGCGCCTCGTCCCAGCCTGGCGGAAGGAGGGGCGTGAACGCCGCGCGCCGGTCGCGATGGATCAGATGGCGTTTCACGGCACGGTGAACTCGCCGATCCGCACGGTCTGCCCAGGCGACACCGTTCCGCGCAGGACCTGGTCCGGCTGACCTGGGCGTCGGATCGTAACCCGGAAGGGGGATGAGACCGGCCCGCCCGGGTTTCGGCTGTAGTGCGTGACCTCGATCCGGTATCGCCCCGGAGCGGGCTGGGCGGGCCAGGTGATGTTCTCGACCGGCCGGGTGGAGATCCCGCGCGGGCCTCCCTCGACGTTCATGTCGACGTCAAGCTCCGCTCCACACGCCCTTCGATTTTCGAAATAGATCCTCTGCCCGTCCGGGCAGATGACGGCGAGGTCGAGGTCGTTTGGATCATCCCAGGCGAGGATCACCTGCACGTGGCCCTCGCGCCCGCCTTGAGCGCGCGCCCGCTCCGCGTCCTCGTTCCGCTGGGGCGTCGGCGGCGTTGGCGCGGGGGCGGCCTCGCGCCGGACCGGCGGGCAGGCGAGCCGCGCCTCGCCGAGTGCCCGACGCGCCGCCGCAAGGTCCTCTTGCAGGTGGATGAACCGGTCGGTCTCCTGGCGCTGCTGCTCGAGCAGGGCAACGCCTGACCGTTCGAGAGTGCAGGCGGGAGGGGCGAGGACGAACCAGCCGAACGGGTTTCGCCAGAGCAAGAGGAGCAGGGCGAGGAGCAGCAGGGCGAGCAGAGACGCGAGCAGAAGCCACGGCCAGGCCGTGCGGGCGGGCAGCGTGCGTGCCGGCGGCATCATGATCGGCCGCCGGATGGGCGGGAGGTCGGTCGGCTTCTCGAGGAGCTCGGGTCCGACCGAGCGGCCCCCTCGTTCGTGCCCCCAGGCGACGAGCACCGGCATGGTGCCGCGCACGCGGATGAAGGACGGGTCGGGCACGCGCACGGCAAGCGAGAGCAGCTCGCCAAACAGCCTGTCCCCTTCCCTGGCCGATGCCTTGAGCGCGGCTGCCTCGGCGGCGATGTCGGCAAAGAGCGCGGCAAGCCTTGCCTCGGCCGAGGCGCGCGTCTCGGGCGGAAGCGAGGCGAGCGGCACTGCCTCGCCGACGCCCGGGGCGTACCAGTCGATCGTGCCGCGCGCGGCGTCTGGCGACGGTTCGGCGAACAGGGCGGCGTGATCGGCCCCGCGCGCGCGCCGGAGATGGGCCGTGATCTGCCACACTGCGCCGATCGCTGTCTGCCCGCCGACGGCGAGGGGTCGAAGCCCCTCGGCCGCCGTCGTCGCGATCAGGCTCGTCTCAGCCATGGTCCGGCCGACTCAGCGCGGGGCCGGCGCGGGGGCGGGCTCCTCGGGCGCCTTCTCCGCCCCCTCGGCCCCGGCCGCGCCGCCCTGCATCGGCAGGGGCTTGGGCGCCGTTCCCTTCTCCGATGCCCCTCCCTCCTCGCGCGGTGCGAGTGGCGCGAGCGGCCCCGCGGGGCGGCAGATCTCGCCCTGCAGGGCGGCGCGCGCGGCGGCGATCTCGCGCTCGAGCCGCGCGTTGGCCTCGCGCTGGCGGGCGATCATCGCCCGCGCCTCCGCCTCGTCCACCACCCCGGCGCGGAGCTCACGCCCGGCGAATTCGGCGGTGCACATCCGCAAGCCGAGCCAGACGCCGAGCAGCAGGAACAGGAGCGCGATCGCGAGCGCGGCGGGAAGCATCCACCACCACGCCGGCCGGCCCCCGCCGCCGCGGGCGCCGGCGTGAGGCGGAGAGGGCGGGGGAGCCGACGCCGTTGTGGCGGTCTCGAGTCGCGGCACCGCGGGCGCGGCCGCCGGCGCAGGCGGGGCGGCGGGAGAGGGCGGAGCGGCGAGCGGGGCGCCCGTGAAGAAGCCGGGGCCTGCGGAGGCGAGAGCGGGGTGGTACCGGCCGAGCCCTTCCCGAAGCCGCCCGGCCAGCGCCTCCGGCTGCTCTCCGGTTCCCTTCGCCACGAGCCCCCAGCCAGCGAGCACCACCCCGCCATCGACGGCGAGGATCGAATCCGGCTCCGCGATCAGGAGAGCGCGACGGAGCAGGCCGCCGGCATCACGGTCGTCGAGCGCCGGACGCAGCGCGGCGAGCGTCAAGCTGAGGGAGCGCTCTACCTCCGCACGCCGCGCCGGGGAGAGCGAAGACAGCGGAACCGGGTCGGCATCAGCTTCGCCATACCAGGAGACGGAGGCGGGAGCGCCATCCGGCCCGCGGGTGATAACCGGCTCGGCGAACAGGCCGGTCGGCAGCCCCCGTGCGGCGAGCAGGGCGACAAGACGCGCATGCTGCTCGATCGCGGGACGGCCACCCTCGAGAACGGGGGTGAAGGCCGCGAGGTCGGTCTTGGCAAGCAGGCGCGGCGCGGCCATGGCTGTCCCCGGTCGAGCTCTCATGTGCGCCACGATACGCTCGCGCCTTTGGCCCTTCCACGGCGCAGAAGCGGCGGTCACGCGGCGACCGCGGCACGCCTGCGGCGGCGAAGCCCCGTGGTGATTGACCGAGGACAAGGCGCGCGCGGATGCCCGTGCTAGGCTTGCGGCGATGCGGAAACTCCTGACGCGGCTTGCGCTTCTCGCCGTGCTCGCCGCGGCGGCAGCGGCGGGCTGGTGGTCCCTGAGCCTGCCGCCTCGAGTCGGCGCGACCGCCGTCGCCGTCACCGGCCCGGCACTCGAGGCGGTCTACGCGACCGGAACCGTCGAGCCGGTGTCCTGGGCAAGGATCGGCCCGGCCGTGAAGGGCCGTCTCGTCGCGATCCTCGCCGAAGAGGGGCAGCGCGTCGAAGCCGGCGCGGTGCTTGCCCGGCTGGATGCGACGGTGCTCGAGGCGCAGCTCCGCGAGGCGGAAGCGCGCGCGACCTTCCTGCGCGAGGAAGCGCTGCGTCTGCGCACGCTTGCCGCACGCGAGATCATCGCCCGCGCGGCGCTCGACCGCGCCGAAAGCGAGGCGCGCGCGGCGGAGGCCGTGGTCGAGACCTTCCGCCATCGCCTTGCCGATACGGTTCTGCGCGCTCCGATGGCAGGGGTGGTGCTGCGTCGCGACGGCGAGATCGGCGAGGTGGTCGACACCACCGCGACCGTGTTCATCGTCGGCGAACCAAGGCCGCTTCGCGTCACTGCCGAGGTGGACGAGGAGGACATCCCGCGCGTTCACCCGGGCCAGCGCGTGCTGATCCGCGCCGATGCCTTCGAGGGCGAGGTGATGGCGGGGGAGGTCGCGGAGATCACGCCGGCGGGCGACCCAAGACTGAAGGTCTACCGGGTGCGGATCGCCCTGCCCGAGGACACGAAGCTCCGAATCGGCATGACGGTCGAGGCCAACATCATCGTCCGCGAGACCGCCTCCGCCGTGCTCGTTCCGGACGCGGCCGTCGCCGGCGGGGCGGTGTGGGTGCTCGAGGGCGAGGTGGTGCGCCGGGTTCCGGTGGTGGTCGGGGTGCGCGGGGCGCGCCGCGTCGAGATCCGCGACGGCCTCAGCCCGGGCGAGCGCGTGGTTCTCGACCCTTCTCCGAGGCTCGTCGACGGCGGCCGCGTGCGGCTGCCGAGCGGTGCAGCCGCACGCTGAGGGCCGGCCATGCTGGCCGCGACAATCGCGCTTCGGCATCTCGGACGGAGGCGTCGGCAGACGCTCGTCTCGGTGCTCGGGGTTGCCCTCGGTGTGGGGTTCTTCATCGCCGTCACCTCGCTCATGCGCGGCTTCCAGACCTACTTCGTCGCGCAGGTGATCGACGTCGCCCCCCACATCACCATCAAGGACGAGCACCGTGCCCCGAGGCTCCAGCCCGCCGTGCTCGCGCATCCTGACGGGGCGGTCTCGGTGCGCGGGGTGAAGCCACGCGAGGAGCTGCGCGGGATACGCAACGCGCGCGGGCTGATCGCCGAGCTCGAAACGATCCCCGGTGTCGCGGTCGCGCCGGGGCTGCGGGGCGCGGCGCTGTTGCGCTACGGCTCGCGCGACGTCACCGCCACCATCGCCGGCATCGATCCGCCGCGGGAGCGGCGCGTCGGCAACATCGAGAAGGACATGATCGCCGGGCGGCTCGAGGACCTGCGCGCGACCGCCAACGGCATCATCCTCGGCATTGGGCTTGCCGAGCGCCTCGGCGCCGGGATCGGCGACACCATCACCGCGGTCGCCGCCTCCGGCACGGCGCGCGCGTTCAAGGTCGTCGGCCTCGTCGCGACCGGGATCACCGCGATCGACAACGGCGAGGCCTATGTGCTGCTCAAGCTCGCCCAGGTGCTTCAGAACCGCCCCAACGTGATCAATGCGATCCGCCTCAGGCTCGACGACGTTCGCGGTGCGGAGCCGCTCGCGCGTCGGATCGAGGCGGCGCATGGCTGGCGAACGGAGAGCTGGGAGGAGGCGAACCGGAACGTGCTGTCGCTGTTCGTGATCCAAAACGCGATCATGTTCAGCGTCGTCGGCGCGATCCTGCTGGTGGCCGCGTTCGGCATCTACTCGATCATCTCGACCGTGGTGCACGAAAAGGCGCGCGACATCGCCATACTCAAGAGCCTCGGCTTCACCGAAGGCGACATCCTGCGGATCTTCACCATCGAGGGCGTGCTCGTCGGCGCGGCCGGCGCTGTGCTGGGCGCTCTCGTGGGCGAGGGGCTGATCTTCGGCCTGTCCCAGGTTCGGTTCGAGGAGGCGGGAGGGGTGATCCGCGGCACGGGAGGGTTCATCCTCGCCCGCGAACTCTGGCCCTATCTCGCGGGCGGGGGCTTCGCTCTCCTTGCCGCCGCGGTCGCCGCCCTCGTTCCTGCGCGGCGTGCGGCCTCTCTCAACCCGGTCGAGATCGTGCGGGGGGCGGCATGAGCCCGCTGCTTGAGGCGCGCGGCGTGACGCGGACGCTTCCGGGCCCGGTGCCCGTCACCCTCGTTCGGGGGATCGATCTCGCGATCGGACGGGGCGAGTTCGTCGCGGTCACCGGCCCGTCCGGTTCGGGCAAGTCCTCGCTTCTCTACCTCCTCGGCCTGCTCGACCGGCCGACGGAAGGCCATGTCCTGATCGACGGCGAGGACACCGCCCGCCTCTCTGCAGGGGCGCTCGCGCGGCTGCGCAGGCAGCGGCTCGGCTTCGTGTTCCAGTTCCACTTCCTGTTGCCGGAATTCACCTCGCTCGAGAACGTGCTTCTGCCGATGCGCCGCCTAGGCGGCGAGGAGGCAGCGCTTCGGGCGCGTGCCGAGGCGCTGCTCGAACGGCTCGGGCTTGCGGACGCGATGGCGAAACTGCCCGAGGAACTCTCGGGCGGCATGCGCCAGCGCGTGGCCGTGGCGCGGGCGCTCGCCAACGACCCCGCTCTCGTGCTCGCCGACGAGCCCACGGGCAATCTCGACAGCCGCAACGCCGCCTCGATGTTCGACTTGTTTGAGACCCTGGTCGCCGAGCACGGACGGAGCATCGTCGTCGTGACACATGATCCGGCGCTCGCCGCGCGGGCGCGGCGTCAGGTTCGGCTTGTCGATGGACGGATCGTCGAGGATACGGGCGCCGTCGCCGCGTGACCGTTGCCGTGGTGCCCACGGCTTGGGCAGGCTGCCGCGGCAAGGGCAGGGCAGGCCGAGTCGATCGGGGCGCAGACCGGGGCGCTGCGATGGTGCGCCCGGCACGCCGGTTGCTTAACTTTGGACGACTGGGGGGGCGATCGAACGCCCCGCGACGTGAGAAAAGGGAGCTCACTATGGGGGTTGTTCGCACTGCCGCCTTCGGGCTTGCGCTTGCCGCCGCTTCCCTGCCCGCGGCCGCGACCGACGTGAAGTTCAGCCTCGACTGGGCCTTCCAGGGCCCGCAGGCGCCCTTCCTGCTCGCTCTTGAGCGCGGCTACTTCCGCGACCAGGGGCTGAACGTGACGATGGACCGCGGCTTCGGTTCGGGCGACGTTCCGATCAAGATCGCCGCCGGCACCTATGACGTCGGCATCGCCGACATCAACCCGACGATCCGCCTGCGCCTCGAGAACCCTGACAGCACACTGTTCACCCCCTTCATCATCTACGAGGCAAGCCCGCTCGCGGTGATGACTCTCAAGGGCCAGAACATCCGCCGGCCGCAGGACCTCGCCGGCAAGATCCTCGCCGCACCGGAGACCGATTCGGGCCGCCAGCTCTTCCCCGCCTTCGCCCGCGCCGTCGGCCTCGACCTCAACTCGGTGCGCTGGCAGACGGTCTCGCCCCAGCTGCGCGAGACGATGCTCGTCCAGGGCCAGGCGAACGCCATCACCGGCTTCATCACGTCGGGGATCCTGTCGCTTCGCGCCGCCGGTGTTCCGGCGGATGACATCGTGACGTTCAGGTACGGCGACTACGGCGTCGACCTCTATTCGACATCGCTGCTCATGACGCGGCGCTGGGCTGAGGCGAACCCGCGCGCGGTCACGGGCCTGATCACCGCGATCGTGCGCGGCCAGAACGAGGCGCGGCGTGACCCGGCAGCTGCGATCGCGGCGCTGAAGCGGCGCGACCCGCTGATCAACGAGGCGGTGGAGCGCGAGCGGATGGAGCTCGGCTTCCGCGAGCTCACCTTCACCCCGCACGTGGTCGCCAACGGCTTCGGCAGGATCGACATGGCCCGGCTGCAGCGGTCGATCGACATCGTGCGCGAGGCGTTCAACATCGCCCGCCCGCTCGCCGCCTCGGAGATCTACGACCCGCGCTTCCTGCCCGAGGCGGCGGCGCTCGCCGTGGCACAGTGAGGCGTCGTGCACGGGTTTCCCCCCGTGGTTGATGCCGCGGCGCGGTTCGTCAGCCTCGAAAGGGTGGCGCTACGCTATGGCGGGGCGGGCGGGACGCTCGCCGTCTCAGGGCTCGATCTCGCCATCCGGCGCGGCGAGTTCGCCGCCGTCGTCGGGCCCTCGGGCTGCGGCAAGTCGACGCTGATGAAGCTCGTCACCGGGCTCGCTCCGGCCTCGGAAGGCGCTGTGATCGTGGGCGGGCGGGAGGTATCCGGCCCGCTCAAGATCGTCGGCATGGCGTTCCAGAACCCGACCCTTCTGCCCTGGCGCACCACGCTCGAGAACGTGCTCCTCCCCCTCGAGATCGTCTCCCCCTACAAGGCCACCTTCCGACGCGACCGTGAGCGGCACGTCGCGCGCGCGCGCGCCCTGCTTGCGACGGTCGGCCTCGCCGGCTTCGAGGACAAGTATCCGTGGCAGCTCTCGGGCGGGATGCAGCAGCGGGCGAGCCTCTGCCGCGCTCTGATCCACGAGCCCGAGCTCCTGATGCTCGATGAGCCCTTCGCGGCGCTCGACGCCTTCACCCGGGAGGAGCTTTGGGCGGTTCTGCAGGACCTCTGGCTCGAGCGACGCTTCACCTGCATCCTCGTCACGCATGATCTGCGCGAGGCCGTCTATCTCGCTGACACGGTGCATGTGATGAGCGCCCGGCCGGGGCGGATCATTGAGACCCGCGCCGTGCCTCTGCCGCGGCCGCGCGACCTCGAGGCATCCTTCACGCCGGCCTTCGTCGACATCGTGCATGCGTTGCGCGAGCGCATCGCCGCGGCGAGGACGGCGACGTGATGAGCCCGCGCCTTCAGGCGGCGGTGATGCCCTGGCTCGTGGTGGCGGGGCTGTTCATCGCCTGGGAGGTCCTCGTCCTCGCCGCGCGCCTTCCTCCCTTCGTCCTTCCTGCTCCCTCGGCCGTGTTCGCCTCGCTTGCCGAGTTCTCGGGGCCGATTGCGCATCACGCCCTGCACACGCTGGCCACCACGCTTGCGGGGTTCGCGCTCTCTGTGGTTGGCGGCGTCGCTCTCGGCGTCGCGGTGGGCTCCTCGGCTGTCGCCTACCGCGCGCTTCTGCCGGTTCTGATCGGGTTCAACTCGGTACCGAAGGTGGCGATCGTTCCGGTGCTGATCATCTGGTTCGGCATCGGTGCCGTCCCGGCCGTGCTCACCGCCTTCCTGATCAGCTTCTTCCCGATCACGGTGAATGTCGCGACCGGGATCGCCACCCTCGAGCCCGAACTTCGAGACGTTCTGCGCAGCCTCGGCGCGAGCCGAGTCGAGATCCTGCGCAAGGTCGGTCTGCCGCGCGCCGCCCCCTACTTCTTCGCCTCGCTCAAGGTCGCGATCACGCTTGCCTTCGTCGGCTCGATCATCTCCGAGACGGTCGGCTCCAACGAGGGCGTGGGGTATCTGATGATCCAGGCCTCCTCCCGGTTCCAGATCCCGCTCGTCTTCGCCGCCCTTCTCGTCGTCGCGGCGATGGGGATCGCCATGTACTCCCTGTTCGCGATCCTCGAGAGGCGTATGACCTTCTGGGCGACGCGCTCGGTCGAGGCGGCCTACGCGACGGGAAGCTGAGCCATGGCGCAGCCGAAACGGTTCTGGACCGAGCTCACCTCCCCCGAGTTCCGCACGCTCGACCGTGACCGCACCGTGGCCGTGCTGCCGCTCGGCGCGACCGAGCAGCACGGGCCGCATCTCGCCGTCTCGGTCGACACGACGATCTGCGAAGGCGTTCTCGCCCGCGCGCTCGCGCTTCTTCCGGACGAGCTTCCGGTGCTTGTTCTGCCCACCCAGGCGATCGGCGTCTCGGTCGAGCATGACCGGTATTCTGGGACGCTCTCGCTTTCGCCGGAAACGGCGATCACGGCCTGGACGGAGATCGGCGCCTCCGTCGCCGCCTCAGGCGTGCGCAAGCTCCTTCTCCTGAACGCCCATGGCGGGCAGCCGCAGGCGGCGGAGATCGTCTGCCGGCGCCTGCGCATCCGCCACCGGATCTTCGCCGCCACCTGCCTCTGGAACCGTCTCGCGCCGCCTTCCGGACTCGTTCCGGCCAACGAGCTCCGGTTCGGCATTCATGCCGGCCAGGTGGAGACGGCGCTGATGCTCGCGCTCGCGCCCGATCGCGTCCGCCCCGACGCCGCGCGTGAGTTCCGCAACAGGACGGAAGCCTGGGACGCCCACACGGGGCTGCGCGCGGGCGGCGCCGTCGCCTTCGGCTGGCAGGCGCAGGATCTGAACCCCGCAGGTGCCGTCGGCAACGCCGCCGCGGCGACGCCAGAGCTCGGTGAAGCCGTGCTCGACCGCGCGAGCCGGGCGCTCGCCGACCTCCTCGGCGAGATCTCCGCCCTCGACCTCCAGGCGTGGTTCAAGGAGACGGCCGATGCCTGAGCCGCCCTCGCGACGCATCGCCGCCCTGCTCGCGGAGCTTCCCGGCATCGAGGCGGAGACAGACCCAGCGATCGTCAGGCTCAAGAGCCGGGACTTTTTCTGGTAGAGCCCGGTGCTCAAGACGCTGCTCGAGGGCAAGCGTGGCGAGGTGGTGATCCGCCCGAGCGACGAGGCGGAGGTGCTCGCCGTGCTCGCCGCCTGCGTGCGGCACCGGATCCCCGTGGTGCCGCGAGGGGGAGGGACGGGGAACTACGGCCAAGCCGTTCCACTTGCGGGCGGCGCCATTCTCGACATGACGGGTATGGACCGGATCCTGTCCTTCGCGGACGGGGTGGCCGAGGTGCAGGCGGGGGCGACGCTTCTGCAGGTCGATGCCTGGGCGCGGCAGCAGGGATGGGAGCTTCGGCTGTGGCCTTCGACCAAGCGCACGGCGACGGTGGGCGGGTTCGTCGCCGGCGGCGGCGCAGGGGTGGGTGGGATCACGCACGGAACCTTACGTGAACGGGGCAATCTCGCTGGCGTCACGATCGCGACGATGGAGCCGAAGCCGAGGCTGATCGATCTCTCCTGGGGCAAGGCGGCACCCGCCAACCACGCCTTCGGGACGACCGGCGTGATCACGCGGGTTCGGCTTCCGCTCGCCCCCGCAATGGCTTGGCGCGACATCGCCGTGAGCTTCCCCGACTTCCCCGCGGCGGCCGCCTTCGGCCTCGCGCTCGGCCTCGCCGACGGCATTCCGAAGAAGATGTGCGCGGTGATCGACTGGCCGCTGCCGTCGTTCTTCACCGGGCTTGCCGAGCTCCTCCCCCAAGGCCGGCCGATCGTTCTCGCGATGGTCGGCGCAGGCGCGATGGGAGCGGTGGCGGAGCTCGCCGCCGAGCATGCCGGCGAAATCGAGGCGGAGCAGGATTTCGCCGCCGCCGAAGCCTCCCCCGAACTCACGCCCTTCTACGAATACACCTGGAACCACACAACGCTGCACGTGCTCAAGCGCGACAAGGGCGTCACCTACCTCCAATGCCTCTTCCCGGTCGGCCGGACGCTCGAGACGCTCGCTCGCCTCCGCGAGCGTTTCGCAGACGAACTCATGATGCACACCGAGGTCGCGCGCTTCGGCGGGCAGGTGACGATGAGCGGGCTGCCGCTCCTGCGCTGGACCACGCCCGAGCGCCTCGCCGAGATCATCGCCGCGTGCGAGGCGGAGGGGGTTGCGGTCGCGAACCCGCATGTGTGCACGCTCGAGGAAGGTGCGCGGTGGAAGCTTGTGGCCGCTGACCGTCTTGCCTTCAAGCGCGAGGTCGATCCCTTCGGCCTGCTCAACCCGGGCAAGATGTCGAGTTTCAGGCCACTTTCCGGGCAGGAGGCGGCGGAATGAGCGGCATCGAAGCGTTGCTTTCGGAGCTTCAGGACATCCCCGCCGAGACCGACCGGGCTCTTGTGCGGCAGAAGAGCCGCGACTTCTTCTGGTATTCGCCGGTGCTGAAGCGGCAGCTCGACAAGCTGACGGCGGAGGCGGTGGTGAGCCCGCGCTCGGAGGATGAGCTTGCGCGCGTGCTCGCGGCCTGCGTCCGCCACCGCACCCCTGTCACCCCGCGCGGGGCAGGAACCGGGAACTACGGCCAGGCCATGCCGCTCTGCGGCGGCATCGTGCTTGATCTCTCCGGGCTTGACCGCGTGCTCTGGGCGAAGCCCGGCGTGGTGCGCGCCCAGTGCGGCGCGAAACTCGGCGAGATCGACGCGGTGACCCGCGCCTCCGTTGGCGGTGAGCTTCGCTTCCACCCCTCCACACGCCGCACCGCGACGATCGGCGGCTTCATCGCCGGCGGCTCCTCAGGCATCGGGTCCTGCACCTGGGGAATCCTGCGCGAGCCCGGGAACATCCTCGGGCTCAGGCTGATGACGATGGAGGAGAGCCCGCGCGTGCTCGAACTCCGCGGCCCCGACATCCAGAAGGCGAACCACGCCTACGGAACGAACGGCATCATCACCGAGGTGGAGATGCCGCTCGCTCCCGCCTGGACCTGGGTGGACCTGATCGCGGGCTTTCCGACCCTCGAGGCGGCAGCGCGCTTCGCCGACGGCTTCACGCGCCAGGACGGGATCGTCAAGAAGCTCGTCTCGGTGATCGATGCGCCGGTGCCGCAGCGCTACTTCAAGGCCTTCGAGGGGGTGATCCCGGACGGCGTGGCCGTTGTGCTGCTGATGGTCGCCGAGCCGTTCCTCGATCTCGTTCCGGGCCTGCTTGCCGCTTATGGCGGCACGGAACTCTACCGCCGCGAAACGGAGGCCGCGGACGTTCCGCTCTACGAATATTCCTGGAACCACACGACCTTGCAGGCGCTGAAGACCGACCGAAGCATCACCTACCTCCAGACGCTGTTCCCGCCCCCCAGCCACCTCGCCAAGGTCGCCGAGATGGCTGAGCGGTTCGGCGACGAGGTGCCGATGCACCTCGAGTTCGTGAAGTTCGGCGGCGAGGTGTGCTGCTTCGGCCTTCAGCTCGTGCGCTTCACCACCGAGGCGCGTCTTGCCGAGATCATTGCCGCGCACGAGGCCGCGGGCTGCCCGATCTTCAACCCGCACGCCTTCACGCTCGAGGAGGGGGGGATGAAGAAGGTCGACACGCTGCAGCTCGCGTTCAAGCGCGAGGCCGATCCGCACGGGCTTCTCAACCCCGGCAAGATGCTCGCCTGGGAGAACCCGGACTGGACGCCACGCGACGGCGTGCACCTGTTCGAGGCGGCGGGCTGAGCCATGCGTCGCTCAGCTGCGCCCCGTGAGCACCGCGAGGTCCTCCTCGTCGAGCGGGTGCGGTACGCCGTTCCGGATCAGGGCGGCGAAGTTCTCGTCCGGCACCATCAGCGTCAGACAGTAGAGGCGGCCGGAGCCCGTGTTGGCGACGACATGCTCGGTGCCGGGCGGCACGGCGAGCACGCTTCCGGCGCGAAGCGGGATCGTCCTTCCACCCACCTGCGCCTCGCCCTCGCCGCGCAGGACCACGAAGGCCTCGGACGCTGCCGCGTGGCTGTTCGGCGGCGTCGCACCGCCGGGGGCGAAGATCTCCACCACCAGGGTGAAGGAGACGCCGTCCGAGGGGTCGAGCAGGCAGGCGAACCAGTTCGTGTCCGTCTCGCTGATCTTGTAGCCGCGAAGGTCAGCGGCGGTGCGTGCGACGATCATGGGCCTCTCCGATGAGGGTGCTCGTGGTCTATTGCCATCCGCGCGGCGACAGCTTCAACGCCGCTCTGCGCGACGCGGTGGTGAACGGCCTCGGCAAGGCGGGACACGCGGTCGATCTCGTCGATCTCTATGCCGAGGGCTTCCGCCCCGCGCTCGATGCCGAGGAACGGGCGCGGTATCACGCGGAAGGCGAGAACCTCGCGGGTGTGGAGCGGCATGTGGCGCTGCTTCGTGCGGCGGAGGCGCTCGTGCTCGTCTATCCCACCTGGTGGTACGGCATGCCCGCGATGCTCAAGGGCTGGTTCGACCGGGTGTGGGTGCCCGGCGTCGCGTTCCGGCTCGGCCCGGGCGCGATCGAGCCGCTTCTGACCAACATCCGACGCCTCGCGGTGGTGACCACCTATGGCTCGCCGTCCTGGCTCCTGTGGCTGATCGGCCGGCCCGACCGGAAGCTCCTTGGCCGCGGGCTCAGGCGCCTGTGCGCCCGCGGCTGCACGCTCGATTGGCTGTCGCTGACGCGGATGGACCAGAGGCCTCAGGCCGCGCTCGAGGCGTTCCGGTCGCGCGTCGCGGCGCATTTCAGCTCCTGGGTCCGGTGACGAGAGCGTCGAGCTCGGCATAGTCAGGGAGCGTGGTGTCGATCACGCGCCCCCGCCGGAGCACGACGCGGTCCGCCTGGTGGCGCGACAGTGCCTCGTGCCAGGCCCGCGCGCGCAGAAGCACGAGATCGGCCGCCGCCCCTTCGCGGATCGACGCCTCGCGCCCCATCGCGGCGGCAGGCGTGGCGCTCACGGCGGCGAACCACGGCTCCACCGGGTGGTCGAGATGGGCGATGCGCACCGCCTCGCGGAATACCTCGAGCATGTCGTGATCCCCGAACGGATAGAACGGGTCACGGCAGTTGTCGGAGGCGACGGAGACGGGCACACCGGCGGCGGCGAGCTCGTGCAGGAGCGTGATGCCGCGCCAGCGCGGCGTGGCGCCGCGCGCCCTGCCTTGCAGGTACATGTTACACATCGGCAGTGACACCACCCGTATGCCTGCCTCCCGCACGAGGCGTATCGTCTCGGCGATCGCCTCCTCCCGCTGCAGCGAGAGCGAGCAGATGTGGCCGACCTGGATCTGCCCCTTGAACCGCCGGCGCAGGGCAGTCCGCGCGATGATCGGCAGGGTGGCGGCTTCCGTCTCGCCGCTCTCGTCGACGTGCAGGTCGAGGTCGAGCCCGCGCGCCTCCGCCAGCGCGAAGCAGTGGTCGAGCAGGTCCTGGAATCCGGCCGGGATCGCGCCATGGCCCTCTCCGGTGAAGCGTGTCACGAAGCCGAGGATGCCGCCGTGACGGGCGACGAGGTCGGCGATCTCCCTTCCCTCATCGCCGGCGAAACGGTCGATCGGGCAGATCGAGACAGCCTGGAGCGCGATCCGACCCGACCACTCGTTCCGCAGCCGCGCGAACACAGCCCAAGCCTCGTGGGCGTGTGGAAGATAGGTATCGAGATGGGTGCGGATCGCGGACGTTCCATGGGCATAGGAACAGCGGAGCCCGAAGCGGAACCGATCCTCCATGTCGTCGGCCGACCAATGCCGCTCGCGATCTCCCATCACCGCGGTGATGGCGCCAAGAAAGGTTCCGTCGGGGTTCGGGCAGCGCGGCCAGATATGCCCCTTGTCGAGATGGGTGTGCACATCCGTGAAGCAGGGAAGCACCATGCCGCCGCGGAGATCGACCCCCTCGGGCGCCGTGCCCCGGGGAGCGAGGGCAACGATTGTTCCGTGGGTGATTCGCAGATCGGCCCCTCTGCCGTCGGCGAGCGTGGCGTTGCGCAGCCAGAAATCGGGCAGGTCAGGGATCGCGGCCCACATCGAATCACCCCTCCCGGCGCATCGCGCTCTCGTGCCAGTGGCGGAGCATCAGGTGCTGGACCAGCCCGAGCGAGAGAAAGATCGCGATTCCGGTGATGCAGATCAGGACCAGAGCGGCGAACATGCGCGGGATCTGAAGCTGATACCCCGCCTCGAGGATTCGATAGGCGAGGCCGGAGGCGCGCCCTCCCGTTCCGGCGACGAACTCGGCGACGATCGCGCCGATCAGGGCGAGCCCTCCCGAGATCCTGAGGCCCCCAAGGAAGAACGGCATCGCCGCCGGCAACCTGAGGAGAAGAAGCGCCTGAAGCCGACTCGCGCGATAGAGCCGGAACAGGTCGGCGAGGTTGTGGTCAACGCTGTTGAGCCCGAGTGTGGTGTTGGAGAGGATCGGGAAGAAGGCGACGATCCAGGCGCAGATCAGGAGCGCGATCCGGATGTCCTCGACCCAGATGATGATCAAGGGCGCGATCGCGACGATCGGGGTGACCTGCAGGATCACCGCATAGGGAAAGAGCGACAGCTCGATCCATTTCGACTGCGCGAAAAGGACGGCGAGCAGAAGCCCGAGCGCGGCCGCGACGGCGAGCGCGGCGAAGGTGATCCGAAGCGTGATCCAGAGCGAGACGGAGAGCGAGCCCCAGTCGCGAAGCAGTGTGGCCCAGATCAGCGAGGGCGAGGGCAGGATGTAGTGGGGCACCTCGTAGGCGCGCACCGCCCACTCCCAGGCGCCGAGCGACAGGGCGCCGATGAAAAGCGGCATCAGGATCCGCGGCCAAGTCCCGGCGGGGAGGAAGAACACGCGTCGGGCGGCGACGGGGCGTGGGGCTTCGTCAGGGGCAAGGGTCATCGCTGTCTCAGGCGGCGATCGCCCCGGCAAGCGCGAGGCTGACGGTTCGGCAGATCGCGGCGTAGTCGGACGAGGTGCGGAAGCCGTCGCCGCGCGGATAGGGGGCCGGGACGGTGATCTCGGTTTCGATCCGCCCCGGCCGCGACGCCATCACCGCGATCCGCCGGGAGAGATAGACGCTCTCGAACACGGAGTGGGTGACGAACACCACGGTGAAGCCGGCCTCCTGCCAGATCTCCAACAGGTCATTGTTGAGGCGGAAGCGGGTGATCTCGTCGAGCGCGGCGAAGGGCTCGTCCATCAGCAGGATGTCGGGCCGGGTGACGAGGGCGCGCGCGATCGAGACGCGCATCTTCATCCCGCCCGACAGAGCGCGCGGGTAGGCGCGTTCGAAGCCGGCGAGACCGACGCGCTTGAGCGCCTCCGCCGCGCGCGCCTCGCGCTCCGATCGCGCGACCCCTTCGAGGCGGAGCGGAAGAGCGGCGTTGGCGAGCGCGGTCGCCCAGGGCATCAGCGTCGGCTCCTGGAACACGAAGCCGAGCCGCGGCAGCGTCGGCCCGCGCTGATCCTGCGCCGCGGCCGGCCAGGCGAGCGTGCCGGAAGAAGGCGACGCAAGGCCTGCGATGATCCGAAGCAGCGTCGACTTTCCGCAGCCCGAGGGGCCGAGGAGGGCGAGGAAATCTCCCCGGCCGATGTCAAGGTCGACGCCCTGGAGCGCAACCGTTCCGCTGTCGTAGCGCTTCGCGACACCGCGCAGCGAGACAAGCGGTCGGGAAAGCAGCGGAGCGGCGCGCTCCCCGCTGCCCCCGTCCATCAGAGGCCGACCCGCTTGTTGACGAAATCGAGGCTGAAGGCGTTGCGCCACGCGAGCCCCGGGGGATAGACGCCGGCTGCGACCATCGTGTCGTAGAAGCGGTTCCAGCGCTCTTCCGTCATCGCGCCGATACCGAGGCGCTCGGCATCGCCGGAGAGGACGATGCCGTTTCGGTTCATCGACTCGATCGCATAGTCGATTTTGGCCTGGGTCATCTCCGGGTTGTCGCGCATGATCAGGGCGTTGGCGGCGCCGATGTCCTGCCTCCGGATGTACTGTGCCCAGCCCTCGATCGTCGCGTTGACGAAGCGCTGCACGAGGTCGCGCCGTTCCGTCATCATCCGGCGCGAGATGTCGATCGTCGTCTGGTAGTTCTCGTAGCCGGCATCGGCAATCAGAAACACGCGCGGGTTGGCGCCGGCCTCGCGCGCGGCGAAGGGCTCGGAGGACAGGAACCCCTGCTGGATCGCCATCCTGTCCTGCAGGAAGGGGCCGAGGTTGAAGGTGTAGGGGCGGATCTGCTCGTCGGTGAAGCCGAAGCGCGCGCGCAGGAACGGCCAGTAGGTGACGCGCCCGGCGGCGCCGACCAGGATCGGCCGCCCGCGCATGTCCTCGAAGCGTTCGATTCCGTTGCCCTCGTGCGTCATCAGGATCTGCGGATCCTTCTGGAAGATCGCGGCAATGGTGAGGAAGGGGATGTTCTCGCGCACGTAGTTCAGCGCCTGGAAGCCGTTGGACATGATCATGTCCACCCGCCCGGCGACGAGCAGCTGGGCGGGGTTCTGCTGCGGCCCTCCCATCCTGAGATCGCACTCGATGCCATAGCGACGGTAGATCCCTGCGGCGACCGCTTGGTAGTAGCCGCCGTGTTCGGCCTGGGCGCGCCAGTTGGTCTGGAAAGTCACACGATCGAGCGTCTGGGCGCGGATGCCGCGTGCGCCCGGCACGGCAACGAGCGCCGAGCCGGCGGCGACCCCAAGGATAGCGCGTCGCCCAAGCCTCCGGCGGTCGATCACATAGCGTGTCTTCATCCGTTCTCTCCCGAATGGCGGTTGCTGCGGCCAGGGCTCTTGCCCACGAGGATGCGCTTCGGCCGTCACTGCATCACTGTGTAGCAAGCGACGCGCCAGCGCAGCAGCCGTCACGGCACCATGGTCGGCGAAAAGCCCTGCCTGCGCGCGAGGCAGCGCGCCGACTCTCTGGGCAGGACGTTGCCGGGCGCAGGGCGTCGCTTCACTCTCGGCGGCCCCGCCGCCCTCACTTCGTGCCGTCTTCCCGCAGAGTCGGCGAGGGCGGCGCGACCCTCCGGACTGACTGTGATAAGGAGCGGACGCATGTCGCAGCGATACCTCGTGACGGGAGGCGCGGGCTTCGTCGGTAGCCATCTCGTCCTCGCGCTTCTGCGCGGCGGCGCCTCCGTCACCGTGCTCGACGACCTCTCGACCGGTCATGAGGCCGCCGTGCCGAAAGGGGCCCGGCTCGTCCACGGCTCGGTCGCTGACCCCGACGCTCTCGGCCGCGCCTTCGCCGAAGGGCCGTTCGAGGCGGTGTTCCACTTCGCCTCGCTCACCCTTGTCGGCGAGTCGATGCGCGAGCCGGTGCGCTATATCGCCGCGAACGTCGCCGGCGGCGCCGCTCTGGTCGAGGCCTGCATCCGCCACCGCGTGGCGCGGCTCGTCCTGTCCTCAACCGCCAACCTGTTCTCCGAGCCGGCGAAAATCCCGATCGACGAGGACGAGGCGATCATCCCGGGCTCTCCCTACGGCGAGAGCAAGGCGATGCTCGAGCGGCTTCTTTTCTGGGCCGACCGCATCCACGGGCTTCGGTCAGCCTGCCTGCGCTACTTCAACGCCGCCGGAGCAGACCCAGACGGCGAGGCGGGAGAGGACCACCGGCCGGAGACGCACCTGATCCCGCTCGTGCTCGATGCCGCCGCCGGGCGAAGGCCGCCGCTCATCGTGTTCGGCGACGACTACCCCACGCCGGATGGCACCTGCATCCGCGACTACATCCACGTCGCCGATCTCGCGACGGCCCATCTCGCCGTGCTCGAACCGCTGCGAACACGCAGCGTGCGCTACAATCTCGGCACCGGAACGGGCCACTCGGTGCGGGAGGTGATCGCCGCCGCCGAGGCGGTGACCGGGCGTTCCGTTCCGCACACGATCGGGCCGCGCCGGGAGGGTGACCCTGCCGTCCTGATCGCCGCGAGCGACCGGATCAGGCGTGAGCTCGGCTGGCGGCCACGCTTCCCGGCGCTCGAGACGATCATCGCCCATGCCTGGGCCTGGCGGCAGCGGAACCCGCACGGCTATCGCTGAGGGAGGGCCCCGCCCGCAGGGTCGTTCAGGACGCGGCGGAGGCCGCCGGCCGCGCACCGGCCGAGGTCACGCCGCCGCCAGCCGGGGGTGCGGCGGCAGGCCGGGAGGCGGCGTCGCGCAGCTTCTCCTGCACTTGCGTGACGAGCTGGGCGAGCGCGTTCGCAACCCCCGGAAGCTGCGCAAGCGGCAGGACGAGCAGCCCACACGGGACGGGCTTGCCGTCCGCCCGCGCCTCGCCGAGCGTGATCCGCACCACGCCGTTCAGCACGTTCGCCTCGAGGATGCCATCGCAGAAGGTGACGGGCAGGCGGTCGGTCATCGTGTGGTCTCCTTCGTGGCGTCCTGGCGAGGGGATGCTCGTCGCGCCCGCGCCCTCGGCGGCCTGGGTGCTGATCACCCCCTGCACGGCATGGCGGGTCAACGCCCCGCCGGCGTGGGCGTCGACTGGCCCGATCGCGGAGCGGGCGCGGGGATCGCGAGATAGGCCATGCGCTTCGCCTCCCGCCGGCCATGCGTGACCGTGTCGAGGATCAGCCCGCAGGCGAAAGAGAGGAAGGAGAGGAGAACAAGCCCCGTGGACAGAACGGCCGTCGGCAGCCGGGGAACGAGCCCGGTAGCGAGATATTCCAAGAGAACCGGCACGAACAGGCCAACCCCTGCCGCGAGCAGAACCGCCCCGGCGAGCGAGAAGAAGGGGAGAGGACGCTCCTCCTTCACCAGGACCAGGATGGTTCGGAGGATCCGCAAGCCGTCCTGCCAAGTGCGCAGCTTGCTCACGCTCCCGGGCGGACGCTCCTTGTAGGCCGTCGGGAGCTCGCCGATCGGCATCCTCAGCTCGAGGGCATGCACGGTGAATTCGGTCTCGGTCTCGAACCCGCCGGCAAGCGCGGGGAAGCTCTTGACGAAGCGACGGGAGAACACGCGGTAGCCCGAGAGCATGTCGCTCACCCGCTTGCCGAAGATCCAGCCGACGATCCCGGTGAGCACGCGGTTGCCGAAGCGATGGCCAGGGCGATAGGCGGCCTCGATCTCGGTCACGCGCGCCCCGGTGACCATGTCGAGCTGGTTCTCGACGAGCAGCCGAACCATCGCCGGGGCGGCCGCGGGGTCGTAGGTGTCATCGCCATCGACGAGAACGTAGATGTCGGCCTCGATGTCGGCGAACATGCGCCGCACCACGTTTCCCTTGCCCTGAAGCGGCTCGGTTCGCACCACGGCCCCTGCGGCGCGGGCGGCGGCGGCGGTGTTGTCGCGGCTGTTGTTGTCGTAGACGTAGATCGTGGCGCGCGGCAGGGCGGCGCGGAAGCCCGCCACAACGGACGCGATCGCCACCTCCTCGTTGTGGCACGGCACGAGCACGGCGACGGCGAGGCCGTGGGCAGGATCCTCCGCGGTCGTCGCCCCCGCCGACATCACGTCACCGGAACACGATCGCCCGGGCGGTGACGAAGTTGACCACCATCCCGGCCAGCGAGCCTGCCGCGACCGCGATCACCGGATGGGACGCGGCCACGGGAACCCACAGGATCAGCGCGGCATAGGTGCCGCGGTTGAGGGCGAAGCCAAGGAGCTGAACGGCGAGGAACAGGGCCCATTGCTGTGCGGGCCGCTCACGCGGCGCGTCAGCAAAGGTCCAGACCCGGTTCAGCGCCCAGGTGGTCGTCGCGGCGACGACATAGGCGATGGCTCCGGCGGTGAGAAGGTCGGCTCCGACGAAGAAATGGGCCGCATAGACCGTCGCGGTATCGACCGCGAAGCCGATCGCCCCGACCGTTCCGAAGCGCAGCGCCTGGCCCACCAGCCGGCGCAGCCCAGCGGACAAGACCCCGCCCTCGAGCGGCGGTGGGCGCTCTGGCACAGGGCTGGTGTTGCTCTCGCTCGTCACGCTGCGCGCTTGTGGCATGCGGGGCAGGGGCGATCAACGCCGGCCAGGGATCAGGCCGGAGCGGGCGGATAGATCTCGTGGGCGATCGGGTCGAACAGGATCGGCTCGGCGTCGGGGAGCGGCACGAGCTCGCTCTCCACCTCGTCCTCGAGGAAACGATGGCGCATCAAGCCGAGGGTGCGTGCCCCGCTATGGGGATCGGCCAGCAACGCCGGGCCGACCAGGAAACTGGTCGCCGGGCACCAAGCGTGCACCACATCGCCGCGGCGGATGATGCGCGCGAGGTGGAGGTGGCCGCTGGCGACGAGCCTCAGGCTCGGGTGATCGAAGAGGGGGGATAGCGCGGCCCTCTCCTCTGGCGGAACGGTCCAATAGCCGGAGACGGGCTCCTGCGGATCATCGAGGAAGGGCGGCTTGTGAAGGAACACCGCAAGCCGCCGCGCGCCGAGAGTAAGGAGAGCCTCGGCGAGCATTGCCTGCTGCGCCGCCTCGGCTGCGGTGCCGCTGCCGAGCACCTGGCTGTTGAGGCCGATCAGCCGCCAGCCCGAGACATCCTCGACCCAGGAGGCGGGACCGAGAGCAGCGGCATGGGCGGCCACGCGCCGGTCCGTCGCCGGCTGGCGCGGCTTCAGGGAGGGTGGATCACCGACATCGTGGTTGCCAGGGGTGCAGCGCAGACGCTGCCCCTGGGGGCCGAGGCCAGACCGCAGGAGACGCGCGGCGAAGGCGAGGTCCTCCTCGTGGTCCGGCCCGTCGAGGGCGGCGTCGCCCGTATGGACGATCAGGCAATCGGCTTCCATCGCGAGCACCCGCGCCGCCACCGCCCAGTTGGCGTTGAAGCGCGGGATTCGCGCCGAGAGGTGGGTGTCTGAGACCTGCAGGACGGTGAACACGGCTCTGGCCCGGCGATGGAGTTCGTGGTTGTTGTAGCCGATCGATCGCCCGGCCGCGTGGGGGGCGACCATGACGTTGTGGTGACCATGACGTTGTGGTGACAGAGGCGTCGGGGCAGGGGGCAAGGATGGCGCGGGCGGTCCTGGTGACGGGAGCGGCGAGCGGCATCGGCGCGGCCACCGCACGGCGGCTCGCCGGCCCAGGCGTTGCGCTCCTGCTCGCGACGCGGGGCAATGCCGCGGGGCTCGAGGCGGTCGCCTCGGCCTGCCGCTCCGCCGGCGCCGAGGTGTCGACGGCGCTTGCCGACCTCTCCGCCGCCGGTTCGGGCGAAGCGCTCGTCAAGGCCGCGCTCGACGCGTTCGGGCGGCTCGATTCGCTGGTCGCGAACGCCGGCTTCGCCGACCGCACGGCGTGGGACGCGCTCGACGATGCCGCCATGGCGGCGTCGATCGAGGCGATGGCGATGGGGTTCTTCCGGCTTGTCCGTGCCGCGCTCCCGGCGCTTCGCCACGGCGGTAGGGTCGTGGCGGTGTCCTCCTTCGTCGCGCATGTGTTCCGGCCCCGTGTCCAGGCCTTTCCGGCCTCGGCCGCCGCCAAGGCAGCGATCGAGGCGATGGTCCGGTCGCTCGCCCTCGAGCTCGCCCCGCGCGGCGTGACGGTGAACGCGGTCGCCCCGGGCTTCATCCGCAAGGACCCGGGCAGGCACAGCCAGATGACGCCCGAACGCCTCGCCGCGGTCGCGGCCGAGATCCCGCTCGGGCGGATCGGCGAGCCGGAAGAGGTCGCCGCCGCGATCGCCTTCCTGCTTTCTGAGGACGCGTCGTACATCACCGGACAGGTGCTCCATGTCAGTGGGGGGCTCGTGATCTGATGCGTGTGGCGGTGATCGGCCTCGGCGCGATGGGCCTGCCTATGGCGCGGCGGCTTCAGGGCGCGGGGCATGCGGTGGCCGGGTGGGACCTCTCGCCCGACCGTCGTGACGCCGCCCAGGGGCTTGCTCTCGCCGAGGATGCCGCGCGCGGAGCCGAGGCGGTGCTGCTCAGCCTGCCTCACGACACGGCGGTGCTCGCCGCAGCCGAGGCCGTCCTCGCTGCTGGACCCGCCCCCGGGGCGGTGGTGGTGGACTGCTCGACCGTCTCGCCCGAGACGCCCCGACGGCTCGCACCGCGCTTCGCCGAAGCAGGGCTTGCCTGGGTCGATGCGCCTGTCTCCGGCGGCCCCGCAGGCGCGGCGGCGGGAACGCTCACGGTGATGGCGGGCGGAAGCCCCGGCGTGCTCGACCGCGCCCGGCCGGTGCTCGAAGCGATCGCCTCGAAGATCGTGCATGTCGGGGGCCCAGGGGCAGGAGCGGTCGCGAAGATCGTGAACAACCTGCTCGTCGCCACACACCTTCTTGCCGCTGCCGAGGCGCTCCGGCTTGGCAGGCGCGCGGGCGTCGAGGCGGACGCTCTCCTCGCGGCCGTGAACGGCGGCTCGGGGCGGTCGGCGGCGACAGAGGTGAACTTCCCGCGCTGGATCCTCTCCGGGAGCTTCGACTCTGGCTTCACGGCCGGGCTGATGCGCAAGGATCTCCGGCTCGCCGCAGCGCTTGCGGACGCGACAGGCGGGGCGGGACCGCTCTCCGAGTTGGTGTTCCGAGCTTGGGCGGACAGCCCTGTGCCGGAGGCGGCCGACTTCAACCACGTGGCCGAGACGGTGTGGCGCGATGGCTGACGGCATGGCGGCGTTCGAGTCGCGCGCCGAAGCGATCCGCTGCCTCGGCGCGCTCCTCGGCGAGGGGGCGAGGGCCGGCTCCTGGATCGGCGACCGGATCGTTCCGGGCGAGGGCGATGAGATCACGCTCGTCGACCCCGCAACCGGGGCGCCGATCCTCGCCTATGCCGATGCGGGGGGGGCGGTCGCGGCGCGCGCGGCGGCGGTCGCGGCCAGGGGGTTCCTGGCCTGGGCCGCACTCACGCCCGCCGCGCGCGGCCGCGCGCTGTGGGCCTGGGGTGAGCGCGTCGCGGTCGCTGCCGAGCCGCTCGCCCGGCTCGAGGCCGCCGCCTCCGGCAAGCCCCTGCGCGACACGCGGCGTGAGGTCTCGGCTGTGGCCGACATGCTTCGCTACTGGGCGGGCTGGGCGGACAAGTGGGAGGGCCGGGTCGTTCCGGTGCCGACGACGCATCACGTCACGGTCCGCCACGAGCCCTATGGTGTGATCCTCGCGATCACCCCCTGGAACGCACCCCTGTTCACGGCCGGCTGGAACGTCGCCCCGATCCTTGCCGCCGGCAATGCCTGCCTCCTCAAGCCGTCCGAGCTCTCGCCTCTGACCTCGCTCGCCTTCGCGAAGCTCGCGCTTGAGGCGGGGGTTCCGGAGGGGGTCGTGACCGTCGTTCCCGGTTTCGGCACGACCACGGGCGCCGCACTCCTCGCTGCCCGCGAGGTTGCACAGGTCGTGTTCGTCGGCAGCCCCGAAGCCGGGGCGTCGGTCGGGGCGGCTGCGGCGGCGCGCGGCATCCCCGCCCTGCTCGAGCTTGGCGGCAAGAGCGCCAACATCGTCTTCGCCGACGCCGATCTCGACCGCGCCGCGGTCGGCGCCCAGGCAGCGATCTTCGCCGGCTGCGGCCAGAGCTGTGTCGCCGGCTCGCGCCTGCTCGTCGAGCGGAGCATCGCGGAGCGGTTCCTCGAGGCGGTCGCTTCCGGGGCGTCTCTGATCCGGCTCGGGCCTCCGCTCGACGAGGCGACGGAGATGGGGCCGATCGCGAACGCCCGGCAGCACGCGAAGGTGACGGCGATGCTCGCGGACGGGCTTGCCGAGGGGGCGCGGCTCGCTTGTGGTGGGGCGGCGCCCTCCGGCCTGCCGGAGGGGGGGTTCTGGCTCGCGCCGACGATCCTGACGGATGTCGCTCCCGTGATGCGGATCGCGCAAGAAGAGGTGTTCGGGCCGGTGCTCGCCGTCCTTCCCTTCGAGACGGAGGAGGAGGCGGTCGCCCTCGCCAACGGCACGCGCTTCGGCCTCGCCGGGGCGGTGTGGACGCGGGATGTCGGCCGCGCGCATCGGGTCGCGGCGGGGCTCAAGGCCGGCACTGTCTGGGTCAACGGCTACCGGACCATCCACGTGAGCGTGCCCTTTGGCGGCTTCGGCGCCTCCGGCATCGGCCGTTCCTCGGGCAGGGAGGCGCTCGCCGCCTACACCCGCACCAAGGCGGTCTGGGTCGAGACCGCGGCCGACCCGCCGTCCGTCTTTGGCCACCGCCCGCCCGCGACAGGCTGAGCCGCCCCGCTGCTCACGCCGAACCCCGAAGCGGAGTGGACGGGGCGCGCCTGAGGCAGCATGCTACGCCCCAGGCCACGACCAGAGACGCTTGGGGGATCACCATGAAGCGACGCCACTTCCTCGCCGCCAGTGCCGCTGCCACCGCCGGCCTCGCCGCTCCCGCCATCGCCCAGCCCGCGGCGGCGCGCACCCTCCGCTTCGTGCCGCACGCCAACCTCACGGTGATGGACCCGATCTGGACCACCGCCTATGTCACCCGAAACCACGGGTTCCTCGTGTGGGACACGCTCTACGGCCTCGATGCGCAGTACCGGCCGCAGCCGCAGATGGTCGAGGGCCACAGCGTGGAGAACGACGGCAAGACGTGGGTCTTCACCCTGCGCGAGGGGCTCGCCTTCCACGATGGCGAGCCGGTGCGGTCGGCCGACGTGATCGCCTCGCTCAAGCGCTGGACCGCACGCGACGCCTTCGGCGCCAAGCTCGCCTCGGTGGTGACCGAGTATGTCGCCCGCAGCGACCGCAACTTCGAGATCAGGCTCTCGAAGCCCTTCCCGCTGATGCTCGATGCGCTTGCGAAGCCCACCTCGAACGTTCCCTTCATCATGCCCGAGCGTGTGGCGGCGACCGACCCGTTCACCCAGCTTCGGCCTGAGCAGATGATCGGTTCGGGGCCGTTCCGGTTCAAGCGCGACGAGTTCAACCCGGGCAGCCTCGTCGTCTACGAGCGCAACCCGGCCTACCGCCCGCGCGAGGGCGGCGAGCCGTCCTTTACGGCCGGGCCGAAGGTCGTGCATTTCGACCGCATCGAGTGGCGGGTGATCCCCGATGCGGCCACCGCCGCCGCCGCCCTTCAGGCAGGAGAGATCGACTGGTGGGAACAGCCGACGGGCGACTATCTCGGCCTGCTCGAGCGCAACCGAAACATCGTCGTCGAGGTGCAGGACCAGCTCGGCCTGATCGCCGTGTTGCGGCCGAACCATCTCCACCCGCCGATGAACAACCAGAAGTTCCGCCAGGCGCTGATCCGCGCCGTCAAGCAGGCGGACTTCATGCAGGCGGTGATCGGCACCGACCCGCGGCTGTACCGCACGGGCGTGGGCGCCTTCACGCCTGGCACCCCGCTCGCGACCGATGTGGGCATCGCCGAGGTGTTCAAGGAGGACACGGCACTCGCGCGGCAGATGATCCGCGAGTCGGGCTACAACAACGAGCGCGTGGTTCTTCTCTCGACCACCGATCTGCCGAGCCTCGTTGCTCTCTCGCAGGTCGGGGGCGCGATGTTCCGCGAGCTTGGCCTCAACCTCGACCAGCAGGCGATGGACTGGGGCACGGTGGTGCAGCGCCGCGCCTCGAAGGAGCCGCTCGAGCGCGGCGGCTGGAGCGTGTTCTTCACCTTCTGGGCCGGGCTCGACCACCTGAACCCCGCCTCGCACCACATGCTGCGCGGCCAGGGGGAGGCGGGCTTCATCGGCTGGCCGACCTCCGCGCGGCTCGAGGAGCTCCGCGATGCCTGGTTCGAGGCGCCCACACTCGAGGCGCAGAAGGCGCTCGCGGCCGAGCTGCAGCGCCAGCTCTTCATCGACGTGCCCTACGTCCCGCTCGGGCAGTATTTCCAGCCGATCGCCTATCGCCGCGCGATCACGGGCCCAATCGCGGCAGGCGGCGTGCCGGTGTTCTGGAACGTGCGTCGGTCGGCCTGATGCGCCGGCGTGACGTCCTGAAGGCGGGAGCGGCGCTTGCGGCCGCCCCGCTTGCGGCGCCTTCGCTCGCGCAGCCGGCCTCGGCACGCGTGCTGCGCTTCGTTCCGCAGGCCGACGTGACCATCCTCGACCCGATGGTCACCACCGGGTACATCACGCGGAACCACGCCCACATGGTGTGGGACACGCTCTACGGCCTCGACGAGAACTTCCGCCCCCACCCGCAGCTCGCCGAAGGGCACGTGGTGGAGGACGAGGGACGGCGCTGGACCTTCACCCTGCGCGAGGGACCGACCTTCCACGACGGAGAGAAGGTGCGCGCGGCGGATGCGGTCGCCTCGATACGCCGCTGGATGACGCGCGACACGCACGGCCAGACGCTCGCGCGGCGCATCGCCGAGATGACGGTTCTCGATGATCGACGCTTCGAGATCAGGCTGACGCGGCCCTTCGGCCCGATGCTCGAAGCGCTCGGCAAGGCCTCGTCCTACCCGTGCTTCGTGATGCCCGAGCGGCTCGCGCGCACGCCGCCCACCACCGCCATCACCGAGATCATCGGTTCGGGGCCGTACCGGTTCAAGGCGGATGAGCGCGTCCCCGGCGCGCTCGTCGTGTACGAGCGCTACGCCCGCTACGTGCCGCGCGCAGGCACGCCCTCGATGACGGCCGGGCCGAAGCTTGCGCATTTCGAGCGGATGGAGTGGCGCATCATCACCGACCCGGGCACAGCCGCCGCCGCCCTCCAGGCAGGCGAGGTGGATTGGTGGGAGCAGGTGACGGCCGATCTCCGCCCCGTGCTGCAGCGGCACCGCGAGGTCGTTGTCGAGGTGGTGGACAGGTCCGGCATCAAGGCGATGCTCAGGCCGAACCACCTGCACCCCCCCTTCGACACGGCGGAGCGTCGCCGCGCGCTTCTTCCTGCGATCGTTCAGTCCGACTTCATGGCCTCGATCATGGGCCAGGACAGGAGCCTGTGGCGTGAGGGCGTGGGCTGCTTCCCGGTCGCCTCGCCGATGGCCAACGACGAGGGCATCGAGGCCGTGACCGGCCCCCGAAGCGTAGACGCGGCGAAGGCGGCCCTGGCCGCAGCGGGCTACCGAGGCGAGAAGGTCGTGTTCCTTCACCCGACCGACGTGCCGAACAACAACGCGCTCACGCTGGTCGCGATCGACATGATGCGCAAGGCGGGGCTCGTGGTCGAGCCGGCGGTGTCGGACTGGGGCACAGTGCTCGCGCGACGTGCGAAGAAGGAACCGCCCGACCAGGGCGGGTGGAACGCGGTCGTCGCGCTGTTCGCCGGCGCTGACCTGATGAACCCCGGAGCGCATCTGCTGCTGCGCGGCAACGGCGAGGGCGCCTGGTTCGGCTGGCCCACAAGCCCCGCGCTCGAGGCGCTGCGCGACGAGTGGTTCGACGCCCCGACCGCGGAGGCGCAGGCGGCGCTCGCGCGGCGTATTCAGGCGCAGTTCTGGCAGGACGTTCCCTATTGGCCGCTCGGCCAGTATTTCGTCTCCTCGGCGTGGCGGCGGAGCATCACAGGCGTGCTCAAGGGGATGGTGCTTCCGCTCAACGTCAGGCGCGTCTGATGCGCCGCCGGTCGCTGCTCGGGGTCGCGGCGGCGGCGCTCGCCGCCCCGCGGATCGCCCACTCGCAGGCCGCTCGGCCGCTCCGCTTCGTGCCGCATGCGAACCTTTCCGTGGTCGACCCTGTCGCCTCGACGGCCTACATCACCCGCAACCACGGCTTCCTCGTCTGGGATACGCTCTACGCCCTCGACGAGGGCTACACGCCGCGGCCGCAGATGGTCGCGGGGGAGAGCGTGGAGGACGAGGGGCGGCGCTGGACCTTCACGCTGCGCGAGGGCCTCAGGTTTCACGACGGCGAGCCGGTCCGGGCGGAGGACGTGATCGTCTCGCTCGCCCGCTGGGCCAAGCGCGATGCCTTCGGCTCGCGCCTCGCCGCTCTTGCCGAGGAGATGGCGGCGCTCGACGACCGGCGCTTCGCGATCCGGCTCAAGCGCCCCTTCGCGCACATGCGGGCAGCGCTCGGCAAGCCGGGCAGCCTCGCCCCCTTCATCATGCCCGCGCGCATCGCGGCGCGCGACCCGTTCCAGCCCTTCGGGCCCGGCGAGGTGATCGGCTCCGGACCGTTCCGGTTCCGCGCCGACGAGCTCGTCCCCGGAGCGCGCGTCGTCTACGAACGTTTCGAGGGCTACGTGCCGCGCGAGGAGCCCCCCTCCTTCCTCGCCGGCGGCAAGCGCGCGCGCATCTCCCGCGTCGAGTGGACCATCATCCCCGATCCCGCGACGGCCGCGGCCGCGCTGCGCTCGGGCGAGGTCCACTGGTGGGAGAGGGTGACGCCCGACCTCCTTCCCGCGCTGCGGCGCGAGGCGGCCGTTGCGGTGGAGATCCCCGACCCGCTCGGGTTCATCTCGACGCTTCGCGTCAACCACCTGCAGCCCCCCTTCGACAACCCCGCACTCCGACGCGCCCTCCTTCCCGCGGTGAACCAGGCCGACTTCATGCAGGCGGTGATGGGGACCGACCGGTCGCTGTGGCGGACGGGGGTGGGCGTGTTCACGCCCGGAACGCCGCTCGCCTCCGAAGCCGGGCTCGAGGCAATGCGCTTCGATCTCGAGCGGGCACGCCGCGCCGTTGCCGCGAGCGGCTACCGCGGCGAACCTGTGGTCGTTCTGGTCGCGACCGATGTGCCTGCGATCGCCGCCCTCTCCGCTGTCGGCATCGACATGCTGCGGAAGATCGGGCTTGTCGTCGAGGAACAGGCGATGGACTGGGGCAGCGTGGTGCGGCGCCTCGGTTCGCGCGAGCCGCCCTCGCGCGGCGGCTGGAGCGCCTATTTCTCGAACTGGGCCGGGCTCGACCACATCGACCCGGCGGGCCATCTCGTTCTCCGCGGCAACGGCGCACAGGGTTTCGTCGGCTGGCCGGACAGCCCCGAGCTCGAGCGGCTGCGGGATGCCTGGTTCGAGGCGCCCGATCTCGCATCGCAGCAGGCGATCGCGCGCGCAATGCAGGAACGGGCGATGATCGACGTCCCCTATGTTCCGCTGGGACAATTCTTCCAGCCGATGGCGTATCGGCGCAGCCTGCGCGGTGTGGCCCAGCTGGGCGGCATCCCGCGCTTCTGGAACGTGGAGATAACCTGAGCCGAGGGAGGTGAGGATGAAGCGACGCGCGTTGCTGAAAGGGGGAGCGGCCTTCGCCGCCGCAGCGGGGCTCGCCGCGCCTGCGGTGTCGCAGGGTGTTGCGAACACCCGCGTGCTTCGTTTCGTGCCGCAATCTAACCCGGGCAGCCTCGACCCCGTCTGGACCACCGCCTACGTCACCCGAAACCACGGCATGCTCGTCTATGACACGCTCTACGGCTCCGACGCGCAGCTCAACGTTCATCCGCAGATGGCGGCAGGCCACGTCGAGGAGGATGGCGGGCGGACGGTCATCATCACCTTGCGCGAGGGGCTGAAGTTCCATGATGGCGAACCGGTCCGCGCGGCGGACTGTGTGGCCTCGATCACGCGCTGGTGGCGTCGTGACGCGATGGGCCAAGCCCTGGCCGCCGCGACCGACGAGCTCGCGGCGCTCGACGACCGGCGTCTCCGTTTCCGCCTCAAGGCGCCCTATCCGCGCCTGATCCCGACCCTCGCGAAGCCCTCGAACGGCTGCTACATCATGCCCGAGCGAGTGGCGCGGACCGACCCGTTCCAGCAGATCACCGACTACACGGGCTCCGGCCCGATGCGCTTCAAGCGCGAGGAATGGATCACTGGCCAGATCCTCGTCTACGAGCGCCACCCGGCCTATGTGCCGGCGCCGGGCGGGCCGCTCAGCCTCACCGCGGGGCCGAAGGTGATGCATCTCGACCGGATCGAGTGGCGTGTCCTGCCCGACCCGGCCACCGCCGCGGCCGCCCTGCAGGCGGGCGAGATCGACTGGTGGGAGCAGCCGCAGGTCGACATCCAGCCGCTGTTGCGCCGCAACCGGAACATCGTCGTCGATGTGCAGGACCCGATCGGGCTGATCTCCTGCATACGCTTCAACACGCTTCACCCGCCCTTTGACAACCCCGCCGTCCGACGCGCGGTGATCCCCGCGATCAGGCAACAGGACGTGGTGGTCGCGATCAACGGCAACGACCCCGCGGGCTACACGACCGGTGTGGGCTGGTTCACGCCCGGCACGCCGATGGCGACGACGGCCGGGCTCGAGGTGTTCAAGGCCTCGATCGCGGCCGGGCGCGAGGCGCTGCGCGCGTCAGGCTATCGCGGCGAGAAGGTGGTGTTCCTCGGGCCCACCGACATCCTCGCGCCGAAGGCTGCCTCGGAGGTGATGGCCGATGTGCTGAAGCAGATCGGCTTCGACGTCGACTACCAGGCGATGGACTGGGGCACGGTGCTGCAGCGACGCGCCAAGAAGGAGCCGCCAGCCCAAGGCGGTTGGAGCGTTCTCTGCACCTCCTTCGCCGGCTACGACTTCCTCGACCCTCTGGTGCACAGCCAGATCAGGGGCAACGGCGCCCAGGCGTGGTTCGGCTGGCCGGACATCCCGAAGCTCGAGGAGCTGCGCAACCAGTGGCTCGCCGCCACCGACCTTGCGACCCAGAAGCGGCTTGCCGCCGAGCTCCAGGTGGCGGCGCTCGAGGCGGCCCCAGGCGCGCCGCTCGGCCACTACAAGCAGTTCACGGCCTATCGTCGGAACCTCGAAGGCGTGCTCAAGGGCATCCCGGTGTTCTGGAACGTTCGCAAGACCTGAGGCGCCCCGGCCGGGGCGAGGGCAGCACAGGGCCGCGATCGGCGCTTGCGTCCTCGGCCCCGACCTCTAGAGTGACGGAAGGGATGGCTTGGGGCCCGCGGCGCGGGCTCCAGACACGTCGGGGAGAAGCGGCGGAACAGCCGCAGTCCTTGCGTGCGGGGGCGCCGGTCCTCAGGCCTGAGGTGGCAATGGGGGCTGAACGAGATGAAGCGTCGTGAGTTTCTTGCTGCTGGTGCGGCAATCGCCGCGTCGGGGCTTGGGGCACCTGCCGTGCAGGGCCAGGCGTCGAGCGCGCGCGTGTTGCGCTTCGTGCCGCAGGCGAATCTTGCCAATCTCGACCCGATTTGGGGCACGCAATACGTCGTGCGCAATGCCTCGGCGCTGATCTGGGACACGCTCTACGGCGTCAACAGCAGGCTCGAGCCGCAGCGGCAGATGGTCGAGAGCGAAGAGCACTCGGCCGACTTCAAGGTCTGGACGTTCCGCCTCCGACCCGGGCTCAAGTTCCACAATGGCGAGCCTGTGCTGTCGAAGGACGTCGTGCAAAGCCTGATCCGCTGGATGCCGCGTGACCCGCTCGGCCAGCTGATCCGGGCGAGGCTCGACGCGCTCGAGGCGATCGACGACCGGACGTTCCGCTTCCGGCTCAACGCGCCGTTCACGAAGATGCTGTTCGCGCTCGGCAAGAACAACACGCCGATGGCCTTCATCATGCCCGAGGCGGTGGCGAAGACGGACAGCTTCCAGCAGATCAAGCCGGAGGACCTGATCGGCTCCGGCCCGATGCGCTTCAAGCGCGACGAGTGGGTGCCCGGCTCGCGCGCTGTGTTCGAGCGCTTCGCCGACTACGTTCCCCGCGCCGAGGCGCCCGACTGGCTCGCGGGCGGCAAGCGGATCAGCTTCGACCGGATCGAGTGGCACATCATCCCTGACCCCGGCACCGCCGCCGGGGCGCTCCAGAACGGGGAGGTCGACTGGTGGGAGACGCCGATCCCTGACCTCGTTCCGGTTCTGCGTCGGAACCGGAACATCATGGTCGATATCGCCGACCCGCTCGGCAACATCGGCAGCTTCCGGATGAACCACCTGCATCCGCCCTTCAGCGACGTGCGCGCGCGCCGCGCCATCCAGCTCGCGCTGAGCCAGGAGGACTACATGCGCGCCGTGGTGGGCAACGACGAGGCGCTGTGGAAGACGCTGCCGTCGTTCTTCACGCCCGGAACCCCGGCCTACACGGAGGCCGGCGGAGAGGTGCTAAAGGGGCCGCGCGATCTCGCCGCCGCGCGCAGGCTGCTTGCGGAAGCGGGCTACAGCGGCGAGCCCATCACCGTTCTCGTGGCGCAGGACCAGGCGCCTCTGAAGGCGATGGGAGAGGTCACGAACGCGCTGTTGCGCAGCCTTGGCATGCAGGTCGATTTCGTCGCGACCGACTGGGGAACCGTCGGCCAGAGGCGCGCCCTGAAGACGCCGCCGCGGCAGGGCGGGTGGCACATCTTCCACACCTGGCATGCGGGGGCGGACTGCATCGCACCCGCCTCCTACAACGCGATCCGCGCCAATGGCGACGGCGCCTGGTTCGGCTGGCCGAACAGCCCCGAGGTCGAAGCCGCGATCGCGAAATGGCTCAATGCCGCGACACCGGCCGAGGAGAAGGCGGCGTTCGAGGGCATCAACCGCGCCGCGATGGAGCACGTCGTCTATGTGCCGACCGGCTTCTTCCTCGGATACCAGGCGTGGCGTCGGAACGTCTCGGGCATCACCAAAGGCCCGTTGCCGTTCTTCTGGGGCGTGACCAAGAGCTGACATGCGCGGCGCGGCCGGGGCGGAGGCGGGGCGGTCGAGGGGCCGTTCCGCCCTGCCGTCCTGCCTCAGAAGCGATGCGGCTCGGGCCGAGGATCGGAAAGGAGGGGAGCTGATGCGTCGTCGTGATGTCTTGGCAGGAGCCGCTGCTACCCTCGCAGGAGCCTCACTCGGGGCGCCGGCGGTCGCCCAAGGAGCCGCCGCGCGCACGCTGCGGATCGTTCCTCAGGCGAACCTGACAAGCCTCGACCCGGTGTGGACGACGGCGACCATCACCCGCACCCATTCCTATCTCGTCTACGACACGATCCTCGCGGTCGACGAGACGCTGGCGGTTCGGCCCCAGGCAGCGGAGGGCTGGCAGATCGAGGATGACGGGCGAACCTACGTCTTCACCCTCCGCGAGGGGCAGAAATTCCACAACGGCGAGCCTGTGCGCGCGCAGGACTGCGTCGCCTCCATCAAGCGCTGGTGGGCGCGTGACGGGTTCGGCCAGGAGATCGCCAAGCGCCTCGACCGGATCGAGGCGCTCGACGACCGGCGCTTCCGGATCAGGCTGCAGAAGCCGTTCCCGCTTCTGCTCAACGCGATCGCGAAGCCCAATGCGAGCCCCTGCTTCATCATGCCCGAGAGCGTGGCGGCGACCGACCCGAACACGCAGATCACCTCCTCGATTGGCTCCGGCCCCTACCGCTTCATCCGCGACGAGTGGGTGCCCGGCTCCCGCGTCGTCTACATGCGCAACGAGGCCTACGTGCCGAGGAACGAGCCGCCGTCCTGGACGGCGGGCGGCAAGCGGGCGAATGCCGAGCGGATGGAGTGGCACATCATCACCGACCCGGCCACGGCCGGGAACGCGCTGATGAACGGCGAGGTCGACTTCATCGAGCTGCCGCTGCACGACCTGTTGCCGCTGTTCCGGCGCAACCGCCAGATCGTCGTCGAAACCCGCGACACGATCGGCACGATCGGCATGCTCCGCTTCAACCACCTCCACCCGCCCTTCGACACCCCCGCGATGCGGCGCGCGCTTCTCTTTGCCATCAACCAGGAGGACTATCTCCGCGCCGTCGTCGGCGATGACCGGTCGATGTACAAGACGAGCTTCTCCTATTGGTCCCTCGGCAGCCCGATGCACACCGAAGCTGGTTCGGACGCGCTCAAGGTGCGGAGCCTCGAGCGCGCCCGCGAGGCGCTTCGGGCGGCGGGCTACACCAACCAGAAGGTGGTCCAGCTGCACGCCTCCGATTTCCCGACCATCGGGGCGCAGAGCCAAGTCACGGCCGACCTTCTGCGACGCCTCGGCGTCAACCTGGAGTTCGTCGCGACCGACTGGGGCACGGTGGTGCAGCGCCGGGCGAGCCGAGAGCCGGTCGAGCGCGGTGGGTGGAGCATCTTCCACACCACCTGGGCCGGGCCCGATTGGTGGGACCCGGCGGCGGCGATCGGCATGCGCGCTGTCGGCACCGGCCCCGGATCATGGTTCGGCTGGCCGACAAGCGAGAAGATGGAGGCCTTGCGCGAGCAGTGGTTCGACGCGCCGAACCTCGAGGAGCGGAAGCGGATCGCCCGCGAGATCCAGATCGAGGCGTTCCAGGTTGTTCCGCACGTGCCGCTCGGCCACTTCCTTTCGCCCTCGGCCTGGCGAGCCAACGTCACCGGCGTGATTAAGAGCCCCGTCGTGCTGTTCTACAACATGGGCAAGGCGGCCTGAGGAGGCGCGGGGCGTGCGCCGCCGTGCCCTGATCACCGCCGTCGCCGCCGCCGGGCTCGGCCTCGCGGCGCCTGCGGTGCACGCTCAAAGCTCCGCCGCCCGGACGCTGCGATTCGTTCCGCAGGCAGGGCTTGCGAGCCTCGACCCGATCTGGGGCACGCAATACGTGGTGCGCAACGCCGCAGCACTCGTGTGGGACATGCTCTACGGGGTGGACAGCCGGTTCCGCCCGCAGCCGCAGATGGCGGAAGGGCACATGGTGTCCGATGACGGGCGCGTCTGGACGATCCGGCTGCGCGAGGGCCTCAGATTCCACGATGGCGAGCCCGTGCGCGGCGAGGACGTCGTGGCAAGCCTCGAGCGCTGGATGGTGCGCGACCCGATGGGGCAGATGGTGCGCGCGCTGAGGCAGGACCTCGCCGCGCCGGACGACCGGACGATCCGGCTCGCGCTGTCTGCCCCCTACCCGAAGCTGTTGCATGCGCTCGGCAAGCAGTCCGCGCCGTGCGCGTTCATCATGCCCGAGCGGCTCGCGCGCACCGATCCGTTCACGCCGATCGCCGAGGCGGTCGGCAGTGGGCCGATGCGGTTCCGCGCAGATCTGTGGGAGCCCGGCCGCCGCGCCGTGTTCGAGCGATTCCCGCGCTACCAGCCCCGGCCCGAGCCGGCGGACTGGCTCGCCGGGGGAAAGCGAATCGAGGTTGAAACGATCGAGTGGCAGGCGATGCCCGACCCTGACGCCGCCGCGGCCGCGGTCGCCTCCGGCGAGGTCGACTGGCTCGAAGCGGTGCTTCCGGACCTCGCCCCGGGGCTCAAGCGCAACCGCTCGGTCTCGGTCGGGATCGCCGACCCGATGGGGTCGATCGGGTCGCTTCGGTTCAACCACCTCCATCCGCCGTTCGATGACGTGCGCGTGCGCCGCGCGGTGGCGATGGCGCTCGACCAGCAGGACTACATGCGCGCGGTGATCGGCGCGGACGACGTTCTGTGGCGCCGCATCCCCTCCTTCTTCACCCCCGACACCCCGCTCTATGCTGAGACCGGCGGCGAGATCCTGAGCGGGCCGCGCGACCCCGAAGGCGCGCGCCGTCTGATTGCCGAGGCGGGGCGGCAGGGAAGCGAGGTCGTGTTGCTCAAGGCAACTGATCTCGCCCCGCTCAAGGCGATGGCCGAGGTCAGCGAGACGCTGCTTGCCGCGCTCGGCTTCCGGGTCGAGGTGGCGGCGATGAGCTGGGGCGAGGTGGCCGAGCGTCGCGCACGCAAGGACCCGCCCTCGCAAGGCGGCTGGAACCTGTTCCACACCTGGCATGCCGGGGCAGACTGCGCCACGCCGGCGGCCTACAGCGCGATCCGAGCGAACGGGGAGGACGCCTGGTTCGGCTGGCCTCGGGACGAGGCGATCGAACGCGCCGTGGCCGAGTGGTTCGCGGCTGAGGACATTGCCACCGAACGCGCCGCCGTGGCGCGGCTGAACGAGGCCTCGATGGCGTTCATGACCTGGGTTCCGACGGGGCTCTTCCTATCGTATCAGGCGTGGCGTCGGAACGTGGCCGGCATCGGCAAGGGGCCGATGCCTTTCTTCTGGGGCGTCAGCAAGGCGTAAGGGGAGCGGCATGACGATGATCGCTTCGGCAAAGGCGCGAAGGGGGCGGTAGCGCAGCATGCTCGCCTATGTCGTCCGACGCGTGCTCGCGACCATTCCGGTGATGCTGGTTGTCGCGTTCTTCGTGTTCTCGCTTCTCTACCTCGCGCCGGGCGACCCGGCCGCCGTGATCGCCGGCGACCAGGCGACACCGCAGGATGTCGAGCGCATCCGCGCCTCGCTCGGGCTCGACCGTCCGTTCCTGATCCGCTTCGGAGAATGGCTCTGGCGGATCCTGCAGGGTGATCTCGGCGTCTCGATCTTCACCAACCTGCCGGTCAGCCACATGATCGCGCAGCGGATCGAGCCGACGACGGCGCTGATGATCATCACGATCACGCTTGCGATCGCCGTCGCCGTGCCGCTCGGCGTCGTCGCCGCCTGGAAGGCAGGAAGCTGGATCGACCGTGCCGTGATGGCGTTCGCGGTGTTCGGCTTCTCAGTTCCGGTCTTCGTCACCGGCTACCTGCTCGCCTACGTGTTCGCGCTCGAGCTCGACTGGCTCCCCGTCCAGGGCTACACGCCGCTTTCGCAGGGGTTCTGGCCGTTCCTCGAGAACCTGATCCTGCCCGCGCTCGCGCTCGGGTCGGTCTACATCGCGCTGATCGCGCGGATCACGCGTGCGACGATGCTCGAGGTGCTCGCGCAGGACTACATCCGCACCGCCAAGGCGAAGGGCCTCGGCAGCCGTGGCATCCTGTTCCTGCATGCGCTGAAGAACGCCGCCGTGCCGATCTCGACGGTGATCGGCATCGGCATCGCGCTTCTGATCGGCGGCGCGGTGGTGACGGAGAGCGTGTTCGCGATCCCTGGCCTCGGTCGGCTCACCGTCGATGCGATCCTCAGGCGCGACTATCCGGTGATCCAGGGCGTCGTGCTTCTGTTCAGCTTCGTCTACGTGCTCGTCAACCTCGCCATCGACCTGCTCTACACCGTGTTCGACCCGAGGATACGCTATTGAGCCCCGACACCGCCGTCGCCGCCGCTCCTGCGTCCGCCGAGCTCTTCCCTGCCGAGGTGAGGCGCGGACGGATCCGCACCTTCATCCGACGCCACCCGACTGTGGCTCTGGGCGGGCTGTTGCTCGCCGTGATGGCCTTCATCGCCGTCTTCGCGCCGTGGCTCGGCACCACCGACCCGCAGGCGCTTGCGCCCGCGCGGCGCGTTCGCCCGCCCTCGGAGCTCCACTGGTTCGGCACCGACATGCTCGGGCGTGACGTGTATTCGCGGGTGATCTACGGGGCGCGGATCTCGCTCATCGTCGGTCTCTCGGTCGCGTTTCTCTCCTCTGCCGCGGGGCTCCTGATCGGCCTCTTCTCCGGCTTCCTCCGGGTGCTCGACGGCGTGATGATGCGGATCATGGACGGGCTGATGTCGATCCCGCCCATCCTGCTTGCGATCGCGCTCATGGCGCTGACGCGCGGGTCGGTGCAGAACGTGATCATCGCCATCACCATCGCCGAGATCCCGCGCGTCTCGCGCCTCGTGCGCGGCGTGGTTCTGTCGTTGCGCGAGCAGCCCTTCGTCGAGGCGGCGATCGCCGCAGGCACCACCACGCCGCGGATTATCTGGCGCCACATCCTGCCCAACACGCTCGCGCCGCTGACCGTGCAGGCGACCTACATCGCCGCTTCAGCGATGATCACGGAAGCGATCCTCTCCTTCATCGGCGCCGGCACGCCGCCCACCATCCCCTCGTGGGGCAACGTCATGGCCGAGGGTCGGGCACTGTGGCAGGTCGCGCCCTACATCGTGTTCTTTCCGGCCGTGTTCCTCTCCGTGACCGTGCTTGCCGTGAACCTACTCGGCGACGGCCTGCGGGACGCCCTCGACCCGCGGCTTGCGAAGCGGATCTGAGGGGAGGGCCGTGACCATGGGCGAGACCGTTGCGAACCGGACCGAGGCCGCGGCCACAGCAGCAGGGCACGGCAGGCCGCTCCTTCAGGTCGAGGACCTGCGGACGCATTTCCGCACCGTCGACGGAACGGTGCGCGCGGTCGACGGCGTGTCGTTCCACATCGCGGCCGGCGAGACGCTCGCCGTGGTGGGCGAGAGCGGCTGCGGCAAGTCCGTTACCTCGATGTCGATCCTGCGCCTGATCCAGGAGCCGCCCGGGAAGATCACGGGGCGTATCGTGTTCGAGGGCACCGACCTTCTGACCCTCTCGGAGCGGCAGATGCGCGAGATCCGCGGCAACGCGATCTCAATGATCTTCCAGGAGCCGATGACGAGCCTCAACCCGGTTCTCACCGTCGGGCGGCAGATCGGCGAGACACTGCGGCTGCATCAGGGCCTGGACGAGCGGGCGGCGGAGGCGCGGGCGATCGAGATGCTCGAGCTCGTACACATTCCGGAGGCGAGGCGTCGGGTGCGCGAATATCCGCACCAGCTCTCGGGGGGAATGCGCCAGCGCGTGATGATCGCGATGGCGCTCGCCTGCAACCCCAAACTCCTGATCGCCGACGAGCCGACGACCGCCCTCGACGTGACGATCCAGGCGCAGATCCTCGACCTGATGCGGGAGCTCAAATCGAAGCTCGGCTCGGCGATCCTGCTGATCACCCATGACCTCGGCGTCGTCGCGGAGATGGCCGAGCGGATCGTCGTGATGTATGCCGGGCGCAAGGTCGAGGAGGCGTCGGCGAAGGACCTGTTCGCGCGGCCGCGCCACCCCTACACCCAGGGCCTGCTCGGGGCGGTGCCGAAGCTCGGTTCCTCTCTCGCCGCCTCGGGTCGTTCGCGGCTGTCGGAGATCCCAGGGATCGTGCCGAACCTGAAGAAGCCCATCATCGGTTGCGCCTTCGCAAGTCGCTGCCCCGCCGTCACCGATCTCTGCCGGGCGGTCGCACCGGCGGTCGAGCTCAAGGCGCCTGGCCATTACGTCGCCTGCCATCACGCCGCGCGCGAGGCGGTCGCGGCATGAGCGATGCGGCGATGCAGACCGGGGCGCGAGCGGAGGCGCGTGGCGCGGCCGCGCCAAAGCGGCCGCTGCTCGAGGTGTTCGACCTCAAGAAGCACTTCCCGATCCGCGCCGGCTTCCTCTCCGGCGTCACTGGCTATGTCTACGCGGTCGATGGCGTCTCGTTCTCGATCGACCGCGGCGAGACGCTGTCGCTCGTTGGCGAATCAGGCTGCGGCAAGAGCACCGTGGGGCGGACGGTGCTGCGCCTGATCGAGCCGACGGCGGGCCAGGTCGTGCTCGACGGCCAGAGGATCGACGATCTTCCCGCCCGCTCTCTCCGCCCGCTCAGGCGTCGGATGCAGGTGGTGTTTCAGGACCCGTTCTCCTCGCTCAACCCGCGGCTCAAGGTGAAGGAGATCCTCGCCGAGCCGATCACCAATTTCGGGCTTGCGGCCTCGGCGAAGGAGGTCGAGGACAGGGTGGCGGAGCTGCTCGACAAGGTGCGCCTGCCGCGCGACGCGATGAACCGCTTCCCGCACGAGTTCTCGGGCGGCCAGAGGCAGCGGATCGGCATCGCCCGCGCTCTCGCCCCCGGCGCCGACCTCATCATCTGCGACGAGGCGGTCTCCGCGCTCGACGTCTCGGTCAAGGCGCAGATCGTCAACCTGCTGTCCGACCTTCAGGACGAGCTCGGTCTGTCGCTTCTCTTCATCAGCCATGACCTTGCGATCGTCGAGCACATCACCCATCGCGTGGCGGTGATGTACTTGGGCAAGATCGTCGAGGTGGCGGAGAAGCGCACGCTGTTCTCCGCCCCCAAGCACCCCTACACAGAGGCGCTCTTGTCCGCCGTGCCGCTGCCCGACCCGACGGCGAAGCGCGAGCGAATCATCCTCACGGGCGATGTTCCAAGCCCGATCCGGCCCCCCTCCGGCTGCCGGTTCCACACCCGCTGCCCACACGCCTTCGACCGCTGCCGCGTGGAGGAACCGCCGCTCAAGGCGATCGCTCCCGGCCATCTCGCCGCCTGCCACCTGCATGACGGTGGTGCGCCACGGGCGGCGACCGCAGCGGCCTGAGACGGAGCCGCCAAAGGCAGGCAAGACACGTTGCGGCGCTTGACGCGACGGCTTGCCTCCCCCGACACTCCCGCCCGGAACGGACCGGCCGCCAAGACGCGGCGCTGACGGCAAAGAGGGGAGAGAGCGCATGCCTCGGGTCTCGTTGAGCGTGAACGGCAAGCCTGTGACGGCGGAGGTCGAGGGCCGGACCCTGCTCGTCGAGCTCCTGCGCGAGACGCTTCGCCTGACGGGAACGCATGTCGGCTGCGACACGAGCCAATGCGGCGCCTGTGTGGTGCACGTCAACGGCGACAGCGTGAAGTCCTGCACCATGCTCGCGCTTCAGGCGGAAGGCGCGGAGGTGGTGACAATCGAGGGGCTCGCGGCCCCGGACGGCACGCTGCACCCGATGCAGGAGGCGTTCCGCGAGTACCACGCGTTGCAGTGCGGCTTCTGCACGCCGGGGATGGTGATGAGCGCGATCGACCTCGTGAAGAAGAACCCCCAAGGCCTCTCCGAGCGGGAGATCCGCGAGGGGCTCGAGGGCAATCTCTGCCGCTGCACCGGCTACCACAACATCGTCAAGGCGATCGACGCCGCGCAGCAGGTGATGCACGGGCGCGTCAAGGAACTGCCGCGGGCAGCGGAATGATCTGACTCGCCAACAAGAATATCGAAGGCCAGGGAAGGCGCCCGAAAAGCGAGGAGACGACCATGGGTTTCGAAGGCATCGGCGCCGCGGTGAAGCGGCGCGAGGATCTGAGGTTCCTCTCCGGTCGAGGCAACTACACTGACGACATCAACCGCCCCGGCCAAGTCTACGCCGTGATCCTGCGCAGCCCCCACCCGCATGCGCGGATCAGGGGCATCGACACGGCGGCGGCGAAGGCCGCACCCGGCGTGCACGCCGTGTTCACCGGCGAAGACCTCGCGGCCGACAAGGTTGGCGGCCTTCCCTGCGGCTGGCAGGTGAAGAACAAGGACGGTTCGCCGATGGCCGAGCCGCCGCACCCCGTTCTTGCGATCGGCAAGGTGCGGCATGTGGGCGACCCGGTGGCGGTGGTGATCGCCGACACGAAAGCGCAGGCGCGCGACGCGGCGGAGAAGATCACCGTCGATTACGAGGTTCTGAAGGCCGCGCCGACGGTCGAGTCGGCGCTGAAGCCGGGCGCGCCGCTCGTGCACGACGAGGTCGCGGGCAACATCTGCTACGACTGGCATCTTGGCGACAGGGAGGCAACGGAGGCCGCCTTCGCCCGCGCCCACAAGGTCGCGCGGCTCGAGCTTGTCAACAACCGGCTGATCCCGAACGCGATGGAGCCGCGCGCTGCCGTCGCCGAATACGACCCGATGTCGGGCGAGTACACGCTCTACACGACGAGCCAGAACCCGCACGTGATCCGCCTGCTGATGGGCGCCTTCGTGCTCAATATCCCCGAGCACCGGCTGCGCGTCGTCGCCCCAGATGTCGGCGGCGGGTTCGGCTCGAAGATCTACCACTACGCCGAGGAGGCGATCGTCACCTGGGCCTCGGCGAAGGTCGGACGCCCGGTGAAGTGGACGGCCGAGCGGAGCGAGAGCTTCGTGTCGGACGCGCACGGGCGCGACCACGTGACGGTGGCCGAGATGGCGCTCGACCCCGACGGCAAGTTCCTCGGCTTGCGCGTGCGCACGGTCGCGAACATGGGGGCCTATCTGTCCACCTTCGCTCCCTGCGTGCCAACCTATCTCTACGCCACGCTGCTCGCCGGCGTGTACACCACGCCCGCGATCTACGCCGAGGTGAAGGCGGTGTTCACGAACTCCGTGCCGGTCGATGCCTATCGCGGCGCCGGGCGGCCGGAGGCGACCTTCCTGCTCGAGCGGCTCGTCGACATCTGCGCCCTCGAGATGGGGATGGACCGGGTCGAGATACGCCGGCGCAACTTCATCCCCGCGTCCGCCTTCCCCTACCAGACGCCGGTCGCGCTGCAATACGACAGCGGCGACTATCACGCCTCGCTTGACGCCGCCCTTAAGGCGGCCGATTGGGCGGAGTTCGAGGCTCGGCGGGCGGCAGCGAAGGCGCGCGGCAAGCTGCGCGGCATCGGCATCTCGACCTACATCGAGGCCTGCGGCATCGCTCCTTCGGCCGTGGTCGGCTCACTCGGCGCGCGCGCGGGCCTCTATGAGGTTGCCAACATCCGCGTCAACCCGACCGGCTCGATCACGGTCTTCACCGGCACCCACAGCCACGGCCAGGGCCACGAGACCACTTTCGCGCAGCTGATCGCCGACCGGTTCGGCGTGCCGATGAGCCAGGTGGAGATCGTGCACGGCGACACGGCGAAGATCCCCTTCGGCATGGGCACCTATGGCAGCCGTTCGCTCGCCGTCGGCGGCTCGGCGATGATCAAGGCGGCCGACAAGATCATCGCCAAGGGCAAGCGGATCGCCGCCCACCTGCTCGAGGCGGACGTCGCCGACATCGAGTTCAAGGACGGGAAGTTCCAGGTCGCGGGAACGGATCGCGCGAAGACGCTCGCCGAGATCAGCCTCGCGGCCTACGTGCCGCACAACTACCCGATTGACGAGCTCGAACCCGGCCTCGAAGAGACGGCGTTCTACGACCCGAAGAACTTCACCTTCCCGGGCGGCTGCCACATCGCCGAGGTGGAGATCGACCCCGAGACGGGCGCGACACAGGTGGTGAACTTCACGGCGGTGGACGATGTCGGACGCGTCATCAACCCGATGATCGTCGAGGGGCAGGTACAGGGCGGGGTGGTTCAGGGAATCGGCCAGGCGCTGCTCGAGACATGCGTCTATGACGAAGACGGCCAGCTCCTTTCTGGCAGCATGATGGACTACACGATGCCGCGGGCCGATGACGTGCCGAACATCACCGTCGGGCACTCGATCACGCTCTGCACCCACAACCCGCTCGGGGTGAAAGGGTGCGGCGAGGTCGGCGCGATCGGCGCTCCGCCTGCGGTGATCGGGGCGGTCGTCGACGCGCTGAAGGAGTATGGCGTGCGCCACATCGACATGCCCGCGACACCGCAGAAGGTGTGGAGCATCATCAACGCCAACCGCCCGCGCATGGCGGCCGAGTAGCGGCACCGAAGCCCAAGGCAGCCCGAGCGAAGGAAGGGACCGACCATGTACGATTTCGCCTATCACCGCCCGACCAGCCTCGCCGACGCGGTGGCTCTGCTCGCCGCAGATCCGGAGGCACGGCCGATGTCGGGCGGGCAGACGCTGATCCCCACCCTCAAGCAGCGCCTCGCCCGCCCCACGGCGATCGTCGACCTCGCCGCGATCCCCGACCTCAAGGGGATCACCGTCTCGGGGAGAACGGTGCGGATCGGCGGCATGACGACGCACGCCGCCGTCGCCTCCTCGGCCGAGGTGATGCGGGCGATCCCTGCGCTTGCGAAGCTCGCCGCCCATATCGGTGACAACCAGGTGCGGAACCGCGGGACGATCGGCGGCTCGGTCGCGAACAACGACCCGGCGGCCGACTATCCGGCAGCGGTTCTGGCGCTCGGGGCGACGGTGCACACGAACGCCCGCGCGATCGCGGCCGATGACTTCTTCACCGGAATGTTCTCGACCGCCCTCGAGCCTGGCGAGATCGTCACCGCGGTCTCCTTCCCGATCCCGGAGAAGGCGGCCTACATGAAGTTCCCCAACCCGGCCTCGCGCTATGCGATGGTTGGCGTGTTCGTCGCCAAGGGGCCGGCGGGGGTGCGCGTCGCGGTCACCGGGGCGGGCGCGAACGGCGTGTTCCGCCACGCGGCGATGGAGGCGGCTCTCGCCGCGAACTGGTCGCCCGCCGCGCTCGACGGAATCACGACGCCTGTGGACGGGCTCAACGGCGACATCCACGGCTCGAAGGAGTATCGCGCCCACCTGATCGGGGTGATGGCCAAGCGGGCGGTCGCCGCCGCGGGCTGACTCGCGCGGCCTGTCGCCGGCGACGAATCACCGGCTGATCGTCCGCCGCCGAAATCGCCGGGGGAGTGCTCGGTCGGCCGAGCGAGGCTGTCGCGGCCGGCCCAGCGCGGGGCGATTTCTGCCCGACGGGGAGGGGGGCTCGGGCTGCCGGCAAGGCGCGATCCGTGGCGGAACGCGGGCGCGGGCCGTCGCTCAGTCGGCCAGCGATCGGGCGATGCGAAACGCGGCCGCAACCGAGGCAAGCCGCACCTCTGAACGGTCTCCGGCGAACACGTGCCGTTCGACGAAGGTGGCGCGGCCGCGTCTCGCACCGCCGAGGAACACGAGGCCGACCGGCTTCGTCTCTGTCGCCCCGCCGGGGCCCGCGATCCCGGTGACGGACAGCGCGAGCTCGGCAGGGGAGCGGGCAAGCGCCCCTTCGGCCATGGCTCGTGCGACCTCCTCGCTCACCGCCCCCTTGGCCGCGAGTGTCACGGCGCCCACGCCCAGCAGCTCCTGCTTCGCCTCGTTCGAGTAGGTGACGAAGCCGCGCTCGACCACATCGGAGGAGCCGGCGATCGCCGTCAGCGTCGCCGCGATCAGCCCGCCCGTGCAGCTCTCGGCGGTCGCAAGCCTCAAGCCGCGCTCCCGCAGGAGCGCGAGCAGCGCCTCGGCCTCGGCGAGCAGGGCAGGGGTCACGGCAGCGCCTCCGGAACGACAAGCCTCACCGCGAGGAGGATAGCGGCAGCGAGCGCGCCCGCCACGAGATCATCGAGCATGATGCCGAGCGCGTCCTTGCGCCGGTCGGCCCAGGAGACGGGCCAGGGCTTGAGAACGTCGAAGGCGCGGAACAGCAGGAACGCGGCGACGAGGCCGGCAGGCGTGACGGTCGCAAGCCCGGCAAGGGCAAGCCATTGGCCTGCCGCCTCGTCGACCACGATCCAGCCCGCGTCGTTCGCCTGCTCGTCGGGGGGCAGGGCGGAGACCGCGCGCCAGCCTGCCCAGGCAAGAGCGAGCGCGGCCAGAGCCACAAGGCCGGGGCCGCCGAGCGCGAGCAGAGCGGCTCCCGGGGCGAGCGCGACGAGGCTTCCCCAGGTTCCCGGAGCGGGGCGGAGCCGTCCCACGCCCCAAAGAGATGCAAGCCCGCTCACGGCTGCGCCTCGAGAAACGCATCGACCTCCTCGGCGAGTCCGGGCTCCGAGAGGGTAGGTGCATGCCCGACACCGGGCAGCTCGACATAGCGGAGGGAGGGGAAGCGCGCGCGCATCGCCGCCGCCGTCTCCGCCGAGAGAACGTCGCTCGCCCCGCCGCGCACGAGAAGGGCGGGAATGCGCTGAAGCGGCGCGAACAGCTCCCAGAGGTCCCCGCTCGCCGGTCGTTCGAGCACGCGGGCGATCCGCGTGTCCCAGGCCGCGCGCCACGTGCCATCGTCATGCTTGCGGAACGTCAACAGCGCCATCTGCCGCCATTCGTGCTCGGTGCGGAGCGAGAGCCACGGCAGGCACCTCTGCAGGAAGGCGATGGCTGCCTTGAGGCTCGGCTGCGGATGGTCATGCCCGACGAAGCCGCGCACGAACGCAAGGCCGCTTCCATCGAGCACCGGCCCTGCGTCATTGAGCACCGCGGCGGTGACGAGTCTCGGCCGGACGGTGGCGAGCGCCATCGCGAGCACTGCCCCGAGCGAGGTGCCGACCGTGACGACGCGCCGGAGCCCGAGCGCCGCGCAGACATCGATCACGTCCTTCAGCGTGCGTTCCGGAAGGTAGCGGCGCCACAGAAGCGCCCGGTCTGACAGGCCGCGGCCGGGATAGTCGAGCGAGACGACGAGACGCCTCGGCGCGTGCCGCTCGGCAAGAAGGGCGAAATCGCCGCCCGTCCGCACGAGGCCAGGCAGGCAGAGAAGAGGCGTTCGTGTGGTCGCCTCACCCCAGGTGTACACGCCGACACGAAGCCCCCCACGGACGCGCACGAAGCGGAGAGCCGCCCCTCGGAGGTCAGGCGCCTCCGACGTCACGCCACCTTCTGTCCGGCCTCGACCAGCCCAGGCAGCTCGGCGAGGCTCGCGATCACCGCCGCCGGCGGGGCCCAGGAAAACTCCGCAACGGCTCCTGTTCGGTTCAGCCAGATGGTGCGCAGCCCGGCAAGCGTCGCGCCGGCGATGTCCCAAGGGTGCGCCGAGACATAGGCGATCTCGCCTGGTGCGAGCCCGAACCGGGCCGGAGCGAGCTGGTAGACGACGGGGCTTGGCTTGAACACGCCGGTCGGCTCGGCCGAGAGGAGGGCGTCGAACAGGGCGAAGACCTCGCCTGCCTTCGCGGTCGCGGTCGCCATCATCGTCGAGGCGTTAGTCAGAAGCGCGAGCGGGCGGTGGCGGTTGCCGGCAAGCGCGGCGAGCGCGGGGCGCGCGTCGGGGAACGGAGGGGCCTGCAGCAGGCCCTGCATCAGACGCGCGCGGAGCAGCCGGTTCTGCCCGAGGCCGAGGGCCGCCATCGCATGGTCCAGCGCCTCGCCGGTGATCTGCCACAGTTCGGTCCGCCGGCCCGTTGCGGTGGCGATCCAGGCATACTCGAACCGCTTCGCGGCCCACAGGGCGGCCAGCGCCTCGGTGCGCTCGCCGAGCGCGTCCGCCGCCGAGCGGACGGCGGCGGCGCTGTCGAACACGGTGCCGTGGCCGGACAGAACGATGGCGCGCACGCCGCCGAACGACACGCTCATAGCCGCGCCGAGGCAAGCGCGCGCAGCGGGTGGCGCGCCGACGCCTCCGCCCCGCCGGCGCGGGCGCGGTAGACGAGCATGCTCTCGATCACGCGCATCACGTAGTTCCGGGTCTCGGCGAACGGGATCAGCTCGATCCAGTCGATCGGATCGATCCCTCCCGTGCGCGGATCGCCGTTCTGGTCGAGCCACTGGCGAACCCGGTGCGCGCCCGCGTTGTAGGCGGCAAGAGCGAGCGGGAGCGCGCCGTCGAACTCGTCAAGGCGCTTGGCGAGATAGGCGGTGCCGAGGCGCATGTTCGCCTGCGGATCGGTGAGGCGATCGGCGAGCGAGGGCTCGCCGAGCTCTCGCGCTATCGCCCGGGCGGTGGCGGGCATCAGCTGCATCAGGCCGCGTGCGCCGGCGGGGCTGATGGCATCGGCCTCGAAATTGCTCTCCTGGCGCATCAAGGCGAAGGCGAGGGCGCGCTCGATCCCAGGGGGAGGATCGACCGGTGTCGGCCAGCCCGCGTCGGGCAGAATGGTGCCGGTGGTGGCGGCCACGCGCCGGGCGATCCACACCCCCGTCTCGGCCTGCCCCAGCGCGACAGCGAGCGACCCGACGAGGCCGCGATCGACCGGGTCAGGCGCGATCTCGGCCATGCGCAGGAGCACCTGCCGGGCGCGACGCCGGTCGCCGATCGCTGCGAAGATCCTGGCGGCTTCGGCGAGTTCGCGGCCCGCGAAGGCGGCGACATGCGCAGGCTCGGCGGCGGGCGGTGCGGTGGCCGCGATCTTCAGCGCGAGCTCCGCCTCGCTCTCCCCGGCGGCGAGGGCAGCGAGCTGGCCATAGAAGGTGAAGGGATGCTCGGCGGCAGCGCGCCACGCGGCGCGAGCCTCCTCCGTGCGCCCGAGCGCGGCAAGCGCACGCCCGCGCCAGTAGCCGCCACGGGCGATACTGATCGGCGCGACGGCAGCGCGCTCGATCGCGGTGAAATGCCCGAGCGCGCGGGCGGGCTCGCCCAGCCTGCGCAGGCTGATCCATCCCGCGAGGAACTCCGCCTCGAGATAGGCCTCGGTGGGCCGCGGCGGCAGGCCATGCGCGGCGGCGAGGTCACGCGCGCGCGCGTCCTCGCCCCGACGCAGGAGCCGGCGGATCAGGATCTGCCGTTCCGCCCAGAACTGCGGCAGCTTGTCCACGTCGGCGGCCGACTGTGCCGCCGCGCCGAGGCTCATCCAGTGCCGCAGCGCCTCGTCGTCACGGTCCTGGCGGCGGAGGCTGCGCGCGCGCTCGAGGAACACGAGCGGGTCACGCTGCGCCTCCTGCATCTGCACAAGGTCACCCTCGTTGCCTGCGAGCGCCTCGAGCCGGGCGCGCGCCGCCACCTGCCGACCCGGCGGGATCATGTCGAGGAGACGCAGCGCCGCCGCGGTCTCGCGGGCCCAGGTGAGCCGGTCGAACCGCGCCCAGTGGTCTTCCGCCCGGAGCACGCCGCCATGGCGGCCGAGGAAGGCGCGCTCGGCCGCAGCGTCGGCACGCATCTCCACCCAGGCGGCACGACGCAGACGCGCGGCCTCGGACGGGTTCGTCGTCTCGAGCGCCTCGGCGAGGCGGAGCATCCCGGCCTCCGTGACCGGCGGGCGGCGGGCGAAGAAGCGACGAACGGCGTCGTCGTCGAGAAGCTCCGCATGCGCGGCCTCGGCGCGGCGGGCGAGCGCGGTGGCAAGCGGCCAGTCCGGATTCTCGGCGAGGAAGGCAGCAAGCTCGCCCGCGCTCGCCGGGCCGGAGACGAGGCGAAGCCAGAGGATCACCTTGGCTGGCACCTTCTGGTTGCACCGGGTCGCTTCCGACCAGCGCCCCGCCGCGGCGGCGATCACGGCGGCGCGGCAGGCAGAATCGAGCGCCTGGGCGGCAGCCCCCGCCGGAGCGAGGGCAAGCCACAGAAGCGCGAGACTCGCAACACGCCGCAGACCCATGCCGCGGTTGTAGGGTGCGAGGGCGGCACTTGTCACGGCGGGCGCGAGGTGCGAGGGAGGGACGATGCGGCCGGACGCCGCACGAGGGAGAGGCCGATGCTCAAGGGTTCGCTCGTTGCTCTCATCACGCCGATGCGCCGTGACGGTTCGATAGACGAGAAGGCCTTCCAGGAGTTTGTCGACTGGCAGGTGCAGGAAGGAACGCATGGGCTCGTGCCTGTCGGCACCACCGGCGAAAGCCCCACTCTGAGCCACGCAGAGCACAAGCGCGTGGTGGAGCTCTGCGTCGAGGCGGCGGGGCGGCGCGTGCCGGTGGTCGCGGGAACCGGCTCGAACTCCACCGAGGAGGCGATCGACCTCACGCGCCATGCCAAGCAGGCCGGCGCCGACGCGGCCCTGGTGGTGACCCCCTACTACAACCGCCCGACCCAGGAGGGGCTCTACCTCCACTTCAAGGCCATTGCGGAAGCGACTGATCTTCCAATCATTATCTACAACATTCCCGGCCGGTCGGCCGTGGACATGACGGTCGAGACGATGGCGCGGCTCGCCAAGCTGCCGACCATCGTCGGGGTGAAGGATGCCACTGCCAATCTCGCCCGACCGCTCCAGCAGAGGCGCGCCTGCGGGCCGGACTTCATCCAGCTCTCGGGGGAGGACCACACGGCCGTGGCCTTCCTCGCCGCCGGAGGGGTGGGGTGCATCTCGGTCACGGCGAACGTCGCGCCGAGGCTTTGCGCCGAGATGCAGGAGGCGTGGCAGCGCGGTGAGACCGCGACCGCGATGGCGATCCAGGATCGGCTCCTGCCAGTGCATGATGCGATGTTCTGCGAGACTTCGCCCGGGCCGGTGAAATACGCCGCCCATCTGCTCGGCCATTGCGAGGAGACCTGCCGCCTGCCGCTCGCTCCGGTGTCGGAGGCGAACAAGGCGAGGGTGCGCGCCGCCTTGGTCGAGGCGGGACTGTTGAACTGATGGGTCTCCGGTGGCCGAGCCGCGCAAGCAGGGGCTGATCGCGCACGGGGTGGTGGCGCAGAACCGCAAGGCGCGGCACGACTATACGATCCGCGAGACCGTCGAGGCGGGGCTCGTGCTCAAGGGGCCCGAGGTCAAAAGCCTCCGCCACGGGCGGGCGACGCTGAGCGAGGCCTGGGCCGGCGAACGCGACGGCGAGCTCTGGCTCTTCAACGCCTACATTCCCGAGTATCAGGGCGGGGTTCTGTCGCGCTTCGAGCCGCGGGCGCCGCGCAAGCTCCTGCTCCATCGCAAACAGCTTCGGCAGCTGATCGGCGCGGTGACGCGCGAGGGCGCAACCCTCGTGCCGCTGCAGATCCACTTCAATGAGCGCGGCCGGGCGAAGGTTCTCCTCGGCCTCGCCGAAGGCCGGAAGAAGGCCGACAAGCGCGCCGCGATCAGGGAGCGGGACTGGCAGCGCGAGAAGGCGCGGCTCCTGCGCGCGCGCGGCTAGAGGGGGCCGCAGGCCCCGCCGTCGAGCGCCGCCTTCGGCGGACGGGTCGTCACCGGGTCGATCGCCGCCTGGACTTGTCGCCGCGGCGGAATGCCCGATTTATCGGGGGCGTCAAGGAGACTCGGCAATGGTGGACCAGGTGAGACGAACCTTCGGCATGCTGGCGGCGCTCGGCGCCGCGCTCGCTCCTTTCCGCCCCGATCCGGCCGCGGCGTCGCAGCTCGCCTGGGACTTCACCTTCGACGGGATCGAGGGTGACCCGATTCCGCTCTCCAAGTTCCGCGGCAAGGTGCTGCTTGTGGTCAACACCGCCTCGTTCTGCGGCTTCACCAACCAGTATGCGGGCTTGCGCGCGCTTCACGAACGCTACGGGCCGCAGGGTCTTGTGGTGATCGGCGTGCCGTCAGGCGACTTCCGCCAGGAGAAGGACAGCAACGCCGCGGTGAAGCAGTTCTGCGAGGTCGAGTTCGGGATCGACTTCCCGCTCGCCGCCATCACCCGGGTGACGGGCCGCGAGGCACATCCGTTCTACCGCTGGGCGGCAAGCCAGGCCTCGCCGCCGCGCTGGAATTTCCACAAATATCTGGTCGGCCGCGACGGGCGGATCGCCGGCTCCTGGGGAGCAACCACAGCCCCCGAAAGCCGCGCCATCACGTCGGCGATCGAACGCGCCCTAACTTCACCCGCCGCCTGAGGCCGGCTCGCGCGGCAGGAGCGCGACCGCCACGGCTGCCGCCGTTCCCGACAGCGCGATGCCGAGGCCCATCGCCCAGCCCGCCGCGTCGAGCACGAGGCCGAGGAAGAGACCGGCAAGCGCGGCGATGCTCCACTGCAGGAAGCCAAGGAGCGCCGAGGCGCGTCCCGCCATCGCCGGAAAGGGGGCGATCGCTCCGGCCTGGGCGTTAGGCTGAACCACCGCGAAGCCGATCATGTAGAGGATCAGCGGCAGGGCGACCGTGGCGAGGCTCGGGCCGGTGAGCGCGAGCGACACGGGCCCCGCCCAGCCGCAGGCGAGGCACCAGAGCGAGCCCGCGCGCATCATCGTTCGCCCTGCCACCTGCCCGCTGATCCGCCGCACGATCATGCTTCCCGCGAGATAGCCGGCCACGGCGGAAGCGAACACGGGGCCGTAGAGCTCCGGGGCAAGGCCGAGACCCTTCTGGATCACGTGCGAGGACCCGGAGATGAAACAGAACAGGCCGGTGTAGCTCGCGGTCGCCACCGCAGCATGGCCGAGGAACCACCGATGCGCGAGCAGCCCGCCATAGGTTCGGACAAGCACGGCAGGGTCGAGCGCGCGGCGGTCGAGCACGGGGGCCGTCTCGCCGAGCCGTCTGAGGCTCGCGAGCAGCACCGCGACCGCGGCAAGGCCAAGCAGCAGGAAGGTCGCGCGCCAGCCCGAGAGAGCGGTGACAACGCCGCCCAGCACGGGGCCGATGGCTGGGGCGAGGGACATCAGCCCGGCCATGGTCGCGAACACGGCCGGCGCCCGCTCGGGCGGCACCGTGTCGCGCACCACCGCCCGGGCCACCACTGGGCCGGCGCAGGCGCCCACCGCCTGGACCACACGCGCGGCGACGAGCATGCCGAGGCTGGTCGCGGCCGCGCAGACGGCGGTGCCGGCGAGGAATACGAGAAGCCCCCACAGCATCGCCGGACGGCGCCCGAACCGGTCGGCGAGCGGGCCGTAGACGAGCTGGCTCGGCGCGAAAGCGAGCAGGAAGCCCGAGAGCGTCCATTGCGCGCCGAGGGCACCGGTGCCGAAGGCATCGGCGATCGCCGGCAGGGCAGGAAGGTAGAGGTCGGTCGAGAGCGGGCCGAGCGAGATCAGCCCAGCGAGAAGCCAGATGGGCGGCGGCGCGGGCGCATGCGCTTCCTCAGGGCTTCTCATGCAGCGTGGGAAGGATCATCTCGAATACGCGGAAGAACATGGCTTCGGTCAGACGCCCCGTGTTTGTATTGTAGCGGCTGCAGTGATAGCTGTCGGCAAGGAGCCGGCCATCGGCGAGGGCGTGGATCGCCCCGTGGGCGAAGCGGAAGGATGCCTGGCGTAGCCCAAGCGCCCGCAGCACCGCCAGGTGCGCGACCGCGCCGAGGGCGAGCACCACGCGGAGCCGCGGCATCGCCGCAAGCTCGGCGGCGAGGAAGCGGTTGCAGGTGGCGACCTCCGCGGGCGTCGGCCGATTCTCAGGCGGCACGCAGCGCACGGCGTTGCAGATCCGCGCCTCCGTCAGCACCAGCCCGTCACCGGCCCGCTCGCCATACGCGCCCTCGGCAAAGCCGAACCGTAGCAACGCGGCATAGAGCAGATCACCCGCCCAGTCGCCGGTGAAGGGGCGTCCAGTCCGATTCGCTCCCCTCAGCCCCGGAGCGAGGCCGACGACGAGAAGACGCGCCTCGAGCGGCCCGAACGAGGGCACCGGCGCGTTGTGCCACGGCCCGTCGTCGCTTGCGGCGAAGCGCAGGCGGTTCGCGTCGCGGAAGGACGCGAGCCTCGGGCAGAGCCGGCAATCTGGCTCGGGCGCGAGCAAACGCTCTTATGTGTTGCCCGAATCGGGCAGGCCGCGCCACGGCGCCTCGGGCGTGGGCCTCGCGGGGCCAACGGTCTCGACGGTGAAGGGTCGGCCTGAGGCGGAGACACCCTCGCCGCGCTCGCGGCCGAGCGACGGCCCTGCATCGCGCGGGGCGTCGCGCGGCGCATCGCGCTCGCGCGGCGGCACGATCCGGCGGGTGAACTCGCCGATGATGTCGGCGAGATCGATGAACTGGTCGGCCTGGCGGCGGAGCTCGTCGGCGATCAGAACCGGCTGCGTCTTGATCGTCGAGATCACGGTGACGCGCACGCCCTTGCGCTGCACCGCCTCGATCAGGCGGCGGAAATCGCCATCGCCGGAGAACAGAACGATGTGGTTCACGTGCGGCGCCATCTCGAGCATGTCGATCGCAAGCTCGATGTCCATGTTGCCCTTCACGCGGCGCCGGCCGGTCGAGTCGGTGAACTCCTTGGCGGGCTTCGTCACCACCGTGTAGCCGTTGTAGCCGAGCCAATCGACCAGCGGCTTGAGCGGGGTGTACTCTTCCGTCTCCAGCACCGCGGTGTAGTAGAACATGCGCACCACATAGGCCTTGCTTCGGAAGAAGGCATGCAGCGACTTGTAGTCGACGTCGAAACCGAGCGTACGCGACGCCGAATAGAGGTTGGCGCCGTCGATGAAGACGGCCACGCGCTCGTTCTCGTGGAACACCATGAACACACTCCTCTCAGGGCGGCAGCTGTCCCGACCTGCGAGCGTCACCCCACCGCCCGCGCAATTTCCGTCAGAGCTTGACGCATGCACATAAGCGCATCGTGACGGAAAGATGAAGAGTGATCCTCGTCGGTCTCGGAGCGAACCTGCGCATGGCCGACGGTACGCCGCCGGCAGTGACGGTTCTGCGTGCCGCCGCCGAGCTCGCCGACCTGCCGGGCATGCGCGGGGCGGCCCTGTCGCGGCTGTGGGACAGCGCGCCTGTCCCGCCGTCCGACCAGCCGCGCTACGTCAACGCCGTGCTTCGGCTCGAAGGCAGGGCCGAGCCGGAGGCACTGCTTTCCGCCCTGCAGGCGCTCGAGTCGCGGTTCGGCCGGGTGCGGTCGGCACCGAACGCGGCGCGGACGCTCGATCTCGACCTGCTCGACCTCGACGGCCTCGTGCGCGACCAACCGCCGGTCCTGCCGCATCCGCGGATGCATCTGCGCGCCTTCGTGCTCGCCCCGCTCGCCGAGGTCGCTCCCGGCTGGCGACACCCCGCGAGCGGCCTGAGCGTCGAGGCGCTGCTTGCCGCCCTTCCTGAGCCCGAGCGGGCGGCCTGCCGGCCGCTCGAGCCGCAGCCGAGACTTGCCTGAGAGGCCGCGGCGCGCTACCTAGAGTGACCCGCCCATGGGGTCTGCTTTCGGAGGGTCGAGCGCATGGCGCGCGTCACCGTGGAAGACTGCGTGGAGAAGGTTCCGAACCGCTTCGAGCTCGTGATGCTCGCCGCCCAGCGCGCGCGCAACATCAGCCGCGGCGAGGCGCTCACGGTCGACCGCGACAACGACAAGAACCCGGTGGTGGCGCTGCGCGAGATCGCCGCAGGCACGATCCCGCTCGAGAGCCTGAGGGCGGACCTGATCAAGAGCCTGCAGCGCGTGCCCGAACCCGAGCCGACCACGGAGGAGGTGGTCGACCTGCTGCCGACCGAGAGCCAAATCTTCGCGGGCATGGACATCTCGCCCGAGGAGATCGCGGCGGAGGAGGCTGCCGGCGATGCCGGCACCGAGGAAGACATCGAGGCTGCGATCGCCCGCGAACTCGGCGGCGGCTGAGGCCGGTCGCAGCGTGGCGCGGGCGGGCGGCGGAGCGCGTCTCGCCCTCGCGCGGGCCGTGAGCGATGCCTGACGGGGCGGCCGCGCCGGCGCTTCCCGGGGCGGAGCTGGTCGCCCGGGTTCGCGCCTATGACCCGAAGGCCGACGCCGAAGCGATCTCTCGCGCCTACGAGTTCGCCGCCCACGCGCATGCGAGCCAGACGCGCGACAATGGCGACCCCTATTTCACCCACCCGGTCGAGGTCGCGCAGATCCTCACCGGCTATCGCGTCGACACGAACTCGATCGTCACTGCCCTCCTGCACGACGTCGTCGAGGACACCTCCGTCACGCTCGCCGATGTCGAGAAAAGGTTCGGGCGCGACGTCGCCCGTCTCGTCGACGGCGTCACCAAGCTCACCCGGCTCGAGCTGCAGTCGGACCGCACCAAGCAGGCGGAGAACTTCCGCAAGCTCGTGCTCGCAATGAGCGAGGACATTCGGGTGCTGCTCGTGAAGCTCGCCGACCGGCTGCACAATATGCGCACGCTCCGCTTCGTGCGGGACGAGCAGAAGCGCCGTCGGATCGCCGCCGAAACGCTCGAGATCTACGCTCCGCTCGCCGAGCGGATCGGCATGGACGCGGTCAAGACCGAGCTCGAGAACCTCGCCTTCCGCGAGCTCCAGCCTGATGCCTGCGCCTCCATCCTCGCGCGGATCGCCTTCCTGCGCGGCGAGGGGGCGGACGTGATCGACCGCGTGATCGAGGACCTCAAGCGCCTGCTCGACGAGCACGGGATCCCGGCCGAGGTGACGGGGCGGGAGAAGAGCCCCTACTCGATCTGGCTGAAAATGCACCGGCGGAACGTCGCCTTCGAGCAGCTCTCCGACATCATGGCGTTCCGCGTCGTCGTCGGCACCGTCGACGAATGCTACCGCGCCCTCGGCGTGGTGCATGCGGCCTACCGCGTCGTGCCCGGGCGGTTCAAGGACTACATCTCGACGCCGAAGCCGAACGGCTACCGCTCGCTGCACACCGGCGTGATCCTGCCCGACAGCAGCCAGAAGATCGAGGTGCAGATCCGCACCCGCGAGATGCACGAGGTCGCCGAGTGCGGTGTGGCCGCGCACTGGTCCTACAAGGAGGGAATCCAGCCGAGCGCGGAGGCGCCGAAGCAGTATCGCTGGCTGCGCTCGCTGCTCGAGATCCTCGAGCAGGCCTCGGGGCCAGAGGAGTTTCTCGAGCACACCAAGCTCGAGATGTTCCAGGACCAGGTGTTCTGCTTCACGCCGAAGGGTGACCTGATCACCCTGCCGCGCGGCGCCACCCCGGTCAACTTCGCCTATGCCGTGCACTCCGAGGTCGGCGACAGTTGTGTCGGCGCGAAGGTGAACGGGCGGATCGTTCCGCTTCGGACCGAACTCGCCAATGGCGACCAGGTCGAGATCGTCACCGCGCGCGGCCACACGCCGAACCCGGCCTGGGAGCGGTTCGTCGTCACCGGCAAGGCGAGGGCGCGGATACGCCGCTTCGTACATGCGCAGATGCGGGCGCAGAACATCGAGGCGGGCAGGACGGCGCTCGTGAAGGCCTTCCGGCAGGAGGGGGTGGAGGGCGGTGCGGCCGTGCTCGAGGGCGTGCTCAAGACGTTCAAGCAGGCCTCGGTGGAGGACCTCCAGGCGGCGGTCGGCGCAGGCCAGATCGGCGCGCGCGAGGTGGTGCTCGCGGCCTACCCTGAGCTTCGCCCCACACCGCGGCCGGCCTCGCATGTGATGCCGCTTTCGCGCGCGCGGCCGAAGCCCGCCGTCCCTCCGCAGCCCGGCCGTGAGCCGGGGCGCGACGGCCGCGCGGCGATACCGATCTCGGGCCTCGTCGCCGGCATGTCGATCCATTTCGCCGGCTGCTGCCACCCCCTTCCGGGCGACCGGATCGTCGGCATCGTGACGACGGGCAAGGGGGTGACCATCCACACGCATGACTGCCCCACCCTCGAGAGCTTCGCCGCCACGCCGGAGCGTTTCCTCGACGTCGCCTGGGACACCGACGGCACCCCCGCCCAGCGGCACACCGGCCGGCTCGCGGTGGTGACGGCGAACGAGACCGGGGCGCTCGCCACACTCACCAACGTGATCGCCAAGCGCGAGGGCAACATCGTCAACCTCAAGATCGTCAACCGCACCCCCGAGTTCTTAGAGATGCTGGTCGACATCGAGGTGCGCGACCTTCGCCATCTCGGCGACATCATCGCCGCGCTGCGCGCCTGCTCCCAGATCGCCTCGGTGGAACGGGCGCGGGCCTGAGGGAGGGTGGAATGGCCGACAGGCTGAGGCTCGGCGTCAACATCGACCACGTGGCGACGCTCCGGAACGCCCGCGGGGGCGCGCACCCAGACCCGATGCGCGCGGCCCAGCTCGCTGTCGCGGCGGGGGCGGACGGGATCACCGCGCATCTGCGCGAGGACCGGCGCCACATCCGCGATGCCGACATGGAGCGGCTCAAGGCGGAGCTCAGGGTGCCGCTGAACTTCGAGATGGCGGCAACCGCGGAGATGGTGGCGATCGCGACACGGCTTCGCCCGCACGCCGCCTGCCTCGTGCCGGAGCGTCGCGAGGAGCGCACCACAGAAGGCGGCCTCGATGTCGCGGGCAACCTGCCGGCGCTCTGCGACGTCGTCGCTGCGCTCACGGCAGCGGGCATCCGGGTGAGCCTGTTCGTCGAGCCCGATCCGCGCCAGCTCGACGCCGCCGTCGCCGCCGGCGCTCCGGTGGTCGAACTCCACACCGGCACCTATTGCGAGGCCGAGGGCGAGGCGCGTCGTCGGGAGCTTGATCGTCTCGCGGCGGCGGCGCGGCACGGCGCCTCGATCGGGCTCGAGGTGCATGCCGGGCATGGGCTCGGCTTCGCGACCGTCGGGCCGGTCGCGGCGATCCCCCAACTCGCGGAACTCAATATCGGGCATTTCCTGATCGGCGAGGCGGTGTTCCTCGGCCTTGCCGAGGCGGTGCGGCAGATGCGCCGGCTGATCGACGCCGCACGCGCGAGCGCGGCCGCGTGAGCGCGCCATGATCCTCGGCCTCGGCAGCGACATCTGCGACATACGCCGTATCGAGGCGACCCTCGCGCGTTACGGCGAGCGGTTCACGCGTCGCATCTTCACCGAGACCGAACGCGCCCGCGCCGAACGCCGGCCCGGTGCGGCAGCGACCTACGCCAAGCGCTTCGCCGCCAAGGAGGCCTGCGCCAAGGCGCTCGGGACGGGGCTCAGGAACGGCGTGTTCTGGCGCGACATGGAGGTGGTCAACCTCGCCTCCGGCCAGCCGACCCTGCGCCTTGCGGGCGGCGCGGCGGCCCGGCTTGCTCGGCTGACCCCCGCCGGCATGGCTGCGAGCATCAGTCTGACGATGACCGACGAATATCCCTATGCCCAGGCCGTGGTGGTGATCAGCCTCGCGCCCGTCGCGGCCGAGGCCCCGGCGCTTCCGCCGCTTGCTTGACATCTGGCGGGGCCGCGGGCAAAGGCGCGCGGGCGCGGGTTCCGCCGCGCCGTTCCCCACCACCCGCAGACGGAAGCTCCATGGCCAAGCGCAAGGGCGGCGGCTGGCTCGAGACGGTCAAGACGGTCGTCTACGCCGGTCTGATCGCGATCGCCATCCGCACCTTCGCGTTCGAGCCGTTCAACATCCCGTCGTCCTCGATGGTGCCGACGCTGCTCGTCGGCGACTACCTGTTCGTGTCGAAGTTCAGCTACGGCTACTCGCGCTACTCGTTGCCGTTCGCGCCGCCTCTGTTCGAGGGGCGGATCTTCATGTCCATGCCGGAGCGCGGTGATGTGGCGGTGTTCCGCTGGCCGCGCGACAACAGCACCGACTACATCAAGCGCATCGTCGGCCTGCCGGGTGACCGGATCCAGGTCATCGGTGGCATCCTCTACATCAACGGCGAGGCGGTGCGGCGCGAGCCCGCCGGCCTGTGCGAGGAGGACGGCACCGGCGTGCGTATCCGCTCCCGACGCTGGCTCGAGACGCTGCCCCCATCGGCAGGCGGGCGGCAGCACTACATCTGCGAGTTCTCAGACACCGAGCGGTTCGACAACACCGAGGAGTTCCGCGTGCCGCCGGGACATGTGTTCGCGATGGGCGACAACCGCGACAACTCCTCCGACAGCCGTGACTTCTCCGCCGCAGGCGTCGGCTACATCCCGATCGAGAATCTGATCGGACGGGCGGAAATCCTGTTCTTCAGCCATGAGGGCACGGCGTTCAACCCGCTGAACTGGCGCCTGAGCCGGTTCTTCGACAGGGTGCGGTGAGAGGGCGACGGCAGAGGCCATCGCCGCCGCCCGCCCCGGGCGAGGGGGTGCTTGACGCCGCCGAGCAGGCCCTCGGCCACCGCTTCCGTGACCGTTCCCTGCTCGCCCAGGCCCTCTCCCACAGCGGCGTGACCCAAGGGCGTGACCGCGGCCTCGCCTCGAACGAGCGGCTCGAGTTCGTGGGCGACCGCGTGCTCGGCCTCCTGGTCGCCGAGTGGCTGATCGAGCGCTTTCCGGACGAGCGCGAAGGGGCGCTCGGGCGCAGGCTCGGCCATATCGTCGCCGAACCGACGCTCGCCGCGGTCGCTGCGCGCATCGGACTCGGCAAGCTGCTCGTCGTCGCCCCAGCGGACGACCGCGCCGGCGTGCGCGACCGCCCCGCCGTGCTCGCCGATGCGCTCGAGGCAGCCCTCGGCGCGCTCTATCTCGACGGTGGTCTCGAGCCGGCGCGGGCCTTCATCCGACGCGCCTTCGCCGAGGCGCTTCCCGCCGAGGCGCCGCGCGACCCGAAATCGGCGCTGCAGGAATGGACGCTCGGGCGCGGCCTCGGCCTTCCCGAGTATCGCCTCCTCGGCGTGACAGGGCCCTCGCACGCGCCGACCTTCCGCGTCTCCGTCACCTGCGCCGGCAGAACGGCAGAAGCCGAAGCGGGAGCCAAGCAGGCGGCGGAGAAGGCCGCCGCCGCGGCCCTGCTCGCGGCCCTGCAGGGGGACGCATGAGTGCCGCGACGCGCGCGGGCTTCGCCGCCATCGTCGGCGCCCCGAACGCCGGCAAGTCGACCCTGCTCAACCGTCTCGCCGGGCAGAAGCTCGCGATCGTCTCGCCCAAGCCGCAGACGACCCGGTTCCGCGTGCTCGGCATCGTGCCGCGCGAGGGCACCTGGGGGAGGGCGCAGATCGTTCTCGTCGACACGCCGGGGATCTTCGCCCCGAAGCGCCTGCTCGACCGGGCGATGGTGCGCGCCGCCTGGGCCGGCGCTGGCGATGCCGATCTCGCGCTGTTCCTCGTCGACGCCAAACGCGGCCTCGCCGACGATGTCCGGCAGATCGCCGAGCGGCTGCGCAAGCTCGGCAAGCCCGTCTGGCTCGTGCTCAACAAAATCGATCTCGTCGAGCCTCCCTCTCTCCTGCCGCTCGCCGCCGGCCTGAACGTGATCACGCCCTTCGCCGAGACCTTCATGATCTCGGCCCAGACCGGCGACGGGATCGACCGGCTCCTCGACCGGCTCGCTCAGGCGATGCCGGAAGGCCCATTCCTCTACCCGGAGGACCAGCTCACCGACCAGACCGACCGCCAGCTCGCCGCCGAGATCGTGCGCGAGCAGATCTTCCGCCAGACGCATGAGGAGGTTCCCTACGACACCACGGTGGAGACGGAGGCGTGGGAGGAGAAACCCGACGGGTCGGTGGTGGTGCGGCTTGCGGTCGTGGTGGCGCGGAAGGGGCAGAAGGCGATCATCATAGGCCGCGGCGGGCAGCGCCTGAAGGCGATCGGCGCCGCCGCGCGGGCGGAGCTCGCGCGGGAGCTCGGCCGGCCCGTCCATCTCTTTCTCACCGTTCTGCACAGGCCTCGCTGGGACGAGGAGAAGGAGCGGCTTCGCGCTCTCGGCCTGGAGCCTGACTGAGACGATGGAGTCGTGGGAGGACGAGGCGATCGTTCTCGCCGCGCGCCCGCATGGCGAGGGGCACGCGCTCGCAGACGTGCTCACGCGCGCGCACGGGCACTGGCGCGGGCATGTGCGCGGCGGTGCGTCGCGCTCGGGCCGGGCCATCTGGCAGCCGGGCAATCGGCTCGCTCTGCGTTGGACCGCAAGACTGTCCGACCAGCTCGGCCAGTTCGCGGGAGAACTCGTCGATGCCGCCGCCGGCCGGGCGCTCGGCGAGCCCGCCGCTCTCGCTCTTCTCGCCTCGGCCTGTGCGGTGGCGGAAGGCGCGCTGCCGGAGCGCGAGCCTCATCCGCTCGCCTTCGCTGGCCTCGCCGCGCTGCTCGAGCGCATCGGCGAGGGCGAGGCACTCGCTCCCGACTATGTGCGCTGGGAAGTGGCGCTGCTGGCAGAGCTCGGCTACGGGCTCGACCTCTCGGCCTGCGCCGTCACCGGCGTGGTCGAGGACCTCGCCTTTGTCTCGCCGCGCACTGGCCGAGCCGTGTCGCGCGAGGCCGCGCGTCCCTGGCAGGACCGGCTCCTGCCGCTTCCCCCGTTCCTGCTCGGCAATGCCGCCGTTCGGGAGGGCGACATCGCCGCAGGGCTGAGGCTCACTGCGCATTTCCTCGCGCGCGACGTGTTCGGGCTGCGCCACCTCCCGCTGCCGCCTGCGCGGTTGCGGCTGGCTGACCGCTTCGGCTAGCTCGCGCGGACGCCTCAGGAGACCGAGTCGCGCCATGCCGATCGACCTCGCGGGAGGAGAGATCCTCGACACCCCGCTCGCCGACGCGCTCGCGGAGCGCTACCTCGCCTATGCGCTCTCGACGATCATGTCGCGGTCGCTGCCCGATGTGCGCGATGGTCTCAAGCCCGTGCACCGCCGGCTGCTGTGGGCCATGCATCAGCTCCGGCTCGACCCGTCCTCGGGCTTCAAGAAATGCGCCCGCGTGGTCGGCGACGTGATCGGCAAGTTCCACCCGCACGGCGATGCCGCCGTCTACGAGGCGCTGGTGCGGCTCGCGCAAGGCTTCGCGCAGCGCTATCCGCTGATCGAGGGGCAGGGGAACTTCGGCAACATCGACGGCGATAACGCCGCGGCCATGCGCTACACCGAAGCGCGCCTGACCGAGGTCGCGCAGGCCCTGCTCGCCGGCATCGAGGAGGATGCGGTCGATTTCCGCGCCACCTATGACGGCGAGGAGAAGGAGCCCGTCGTGCTTCCGGCCGCCTTCCCGAACCTGCTCGCCAACGGCGCGCAGGGGATCGCGGTCGGGATGGCGACCTCGATCCCGCCGCACAATACGGGCGAGCTCTGCGCTGCGGCTCTCCTGCTTATCGAGAAGCCTGACGCCACCACCGAAGAGCTGATGCGGCACGTCAAAGGCCCCGATTTTCCCACGGGCGGCGTGCTCGTCGAGCCGCGCGAGGCCATGCTCGCCGCCTACGAGACGGGCCGCGGTTCGTTCCGGCTGCGTGCGAAATGGCACGTCGAGGAGGGCAAGTACGGCACCTGGCGCGTGGTCGTGACCGAGATCCCGTGGCTCGTGCAAAAGGCACGCCTTGTGGAGCAGATCGCGCAGGCGATGGAGGAGAGGAAACTGCCTCTGCTCGGCGACCTGCGCGACGAGAGCACCGATGCGGTTCGGCTCGTGCTCGAGCCGCGGTCGAAGACGGTCGACCCCGGGGTGCTGATGGAGAGCCTGTTCCGGGCGACCGCTCTCGAAAGCCGCATCTCCTTGAACCTCAACGTTCTCGATGCGACGCGCACGCCGCGGGTTATGTCGCTGAAGGAGGCGCTGCGCGCCTGGCTCGACCATCGCCATGCCGTGCTCGAGCGCGTCTCGCGCCACCGGCTTGCCGCCGCCGAGCGCCGGATCGAGGTGCTCGAGGGCCAGCTCGCGGTCTATCTCAACCTCGACGAGGTGATCCGCATCATCCGCACCGAAGAAGAGCCGAAGCCCGTTCTGATGGCCCGCTTCTCGCTCTCCGAGGTGCAGGCGGAGGCGATCCTCAACATGCGGCTGCGCAGCCTGCGCCGGCTTGAGGAGATGGAGATCCGCAAGGAGCACAAGGCGCTCGCGGCCGAACGGAAGCGCCTGCGCTCCCTGCTTGGGTCGGAGAAGGAGCGTTGGGCCGCGATCGCTGCCGAGATCGAGGCAATGCGCACACGCTTCGCCTCAGGCCCGCTCGGGGCGCGACGCACCCGCCTTGCCGAGGCCCCGCCGCCCGCTGCGGAGGCGGTCGAGGCGGCGCTCGCGGTGCGCGAGCCCGTCACCGTGGTCTGCTCCGAAAAGGGCTGGATCCGCGCGCTGAAGGGGCACCTCGCTGACATCGCGGGGCTGAAGTTCAAAGAGGGCGACCGTCTGTTCGCCGCTGTGCCCGCCTGGACCACCGATCGTCTTCTTGCCTTCGGAACGAACGGCCGTGCCTACACGATCGCGGTGGACCGCCTGCCCGGCGGGCGTGGCGACGGGGTGCCGATACGGTTACTGATCGACCTGCCGAATGACGCCACCCTCATCGGGCTCAGGGTTCAGCCGGCGGAAGGGCGTTTCCTTGTCGCGGGAGCGAAGGGGCGCGGCTTCATTGTCCCGGCGGAAGAGCTCGTCGCCGCAACGAAGGCGGGAAAGCAGGTGCTCGCGCTCGATCTGGGCGAAGAGGCGGTGGTGTGCGCGCCCGTGCCGGAGGGCGCCGACCATGTCGCGACGATCGGCGAGAACCGCAAACTCCTCATCTTCCCGCTCGATGAGCTTCCCGTTCTGGCCAAGGGGCGCGGCGTTGCGCTGCAGAAGTTCAAGCAAGGAGGGCTTGCCGACGCGAAGCCCTTCGCTCTCGGCGAGGGGCTTGCGGTGCGGCTCGGCGAGAGCCGCGTGAGCGTGCGCACGAAGGGGGAGCTCGCCGAATGGCTCGGCCATCGGGCCGGAGCGGGGCGGCTGCCGTGGAGGGGGTTCCCGTCCTCCGGGCGCTTTGGCTGAGCGGATCGGCGAGATCGGCGCCGGCGCCGACGGTTCCGCGGCGAGACGGTCCGCGGTTCCGACGCCGTCGACAGCCGGGCGGGAGCCGACACTGCAACGGCCGCAACCGGTTCGCCTGAAGCGCCACCCCGCGTCGGGCGGGCGGCAGCGTCAGCCTGCCGTGAGGCGTTCGGAAAATGCCGGGGGCGGCGCCGGGCCGTGCGCCACCTCGTCCTCGGCGAGGCGGCGCCACTGCCCGCCCCAGAGGATCTCGACCGGCCTGAACCTCGCCTTGTAGGCCATCTTCCGGCTCTGGGGCACCCAGTAGCCGAGATAGACATGCGGCAGGTCGAGCGCGAGCGTGCGGCGGACGAGCCAGAGGATCATGAAGGTGCCGAGCGAGCGTGCGGCGTGTCTCGGGTCGAAGAAGGAATAGACGGCCGAGAGCCCGTCCGACAGCCGGTCGGTAAGGCAGGCGGCGACCAGCGTGTCGTCGGGGTCGCGGAACTCGACGACGCAGGTCTCGATCGGCGTGTCCTCGACCATCGCGCGGAAGTCGTAGAAGCCCATCGCCGCCATGTCGCCCTCGGCGTGGCGCGCCGCCTGGTAGCGCTGGAATAGGGCGAACTGCTCGGTGGTGGCGCGCGGCGGCACCTCGAAGCCTTCGACCGCCGCGTTGGCGGCGGCGATTCGCCGCTGGGTGCGCGAGGGTGTGAAGCCGCGCGCGTCGATCCGGATAGGGATGCAGGCCTGGCAGCCGGGGCAGACGGGGGCGTAGGCGATGTTGTGGCTGCGCCGAAATCCGGCGCGCGAGAGCCGGTCGTGCAGCGCCTCGGCGTCGGCGCCGGTGAGCTCGGTGACGAGCTTCCGCTCCAGCCTGTTCTCGAGATAGGGGCAGGGAAGCGGCGCGGTGGTGTAGAAGAATTGCGGGCGGCGGAACGTCTTCTGCAACATCAGTCGCCTAGTGTTCCGGAACCGCGCGGCGTCGGTCAATCGCGCCGTCGCCCCGTCACCTCTCCGTCTCATCTTCCCGGCCGGAGCAGGATCCGCCCCGTCTCGCCGTCGGGGGTCGCGGTCAGGCGCAAGGTGGCACCCGAGCCCCAGAGCGGGGTGAGGTCACGATAGTGCGGGCTCAACGGGTGCCCCGACTGGCCGGTGGCGATGATGAAGCGCGAGCGGTCGAGATCGGCAAGGTCGTAGACGCCGCGATAGCCCGCCCCGTGGATGTTCTCGTAAGGGGCGGAGCCGGAGAGGCGAATGCCAGCACGCATCACCGTGTGGCTGTCGCCGCCGGTCTCGAGCACCGTTCCGAACCACGGGCCGATGACGGGGACGAACCGCATCAGCGGGTGCTGGAACCGGACCATGTGCACCGCCCCCCAGCGCCAGCGCTCGATCTCCGCCCCGTGGGCCTCGGTGAGCTCGGCGAGAGCAGCGGTCAAGGCGGAGGAGAGAAGACGATGGCATCCGCCCTCGCCGCACCAGTGCCTGCCGTCGCGCAGCACGAAGAGCAGGAACTCTGCTGAGCTTTCCCGGAACGCCTCCTGGTCGGGGCCGAGGGCCCCTGCAGCGATCCGCCGCCCGATCTGCCGCACCCACGCTGAATAGATCAGCGGCTCGGGCCGGTCGGCGGCCATCGTCCCGTCCCAGGCCCTCAGACGGGCGAGAGCGGACGCGGCGCGCGGGTCCGACGGCGGGTCGATCGTGGTCATCAACGGCAAGAGAGCGCGGGCGGCGAGGCTCACCTCGTCCATCTGGATCGCCGCCATCGTCTCAGCGGTCTGCGCCGGCTCGGCCTCGAGCCGCTCGAGGATCCGGCGGAAGCGCCAGTCGCCCCACCAGTCCCGGCCGAGGAAGACAGGGAAGTCGTCCGGCACCACGCGGTTGTTGGCGTTGACGATCCGCCCCGAGGGAGGGTCGACGAAGCGCGGCAGCGCCTCGTAGGGAGCAAAGCCGAGCCAGTCATGGCTTCCGTCCCAACCGGGGGCGGGGAAGGCGCCGTCGCCGGCCCGGCGGACCGGCACGCGCGCGGGCAGGATCATGCCCATGCGCCCAGCGCGGTCGGCGATCACGATGTTCTGCTGCGGCGCGCCGATGCTCGCGACCGCCGTCTCGGCCTCGGCGAAACTCGAGGCTCGGTTCAGACGGTGCAGCGCCGCGGCGGCCTGATCGCCTGGAAAGAGGGCCGTCATCGCCACCGCGAGCACATGGCCCTCGGGCGTCCCAGGGGTCGGGTCGAGGTCGGAGAGAACCGGGCCGTGGCGCGTCGCACGCACGCGAAGCGTCACCTCTTTGCCGAAGCGGACGCGGACGCGCTCCTCCCGAACCGTGAAGGGGCGGGGCCCGTCCGGCGTGACGTAGCGGTCGGGGCCGTCGAGACGCTCGATGAACACGTCCTGCGTGTCGCTGTGCGTGGTCGTCATACCCCAGGCGATCGCGTGGTTCCGGCCGAGCACGAGGAACGGCACGCCGGGAGCGAACGCGCCCGCGAGCGTGAGCCCCGGCGCCTCGACGCGCGCGAGGTGCCACTGGATCGGCTGGGCGAAGGCCAGATGCGGGTCATTGGCAAGCAGCGGCAGGGAGGTGGCCGAACGCTCTCCGGTCACCGCCCAGACATTGGAGGCCGACGGCGGAACCGGAGCGTCCTCGCCGAACGCCGGCAGGGCGGCGAGAAGGCGCGACAGATGCGCGCCGAGGTCGGGAAGGGAGGCGACCGGGTTGCCCTCGCTCCGGTCGCGCGGCCACAGCTCGTCGATCCGCTCGCGTGGAAGCATCGTCGCGAGCCTCAGCCGGGCGAGTTCCGTGCGTGCGTTCCCCGAGAGGAACACGGCCATCATCTTGCCCCAGAGAAGGCTGTCGGTTTCGCGCCACGGCTCGGGCGTGTGGCCGATGATCACGAATTCGGGGGCCGACCAGCGCCCCTTGCGCGCGATCCACGCGTTCACCCCGCGCGCATACGCCGCGAGTGCGGCGCGCGTCTCCTCGGGTAGACCCGCGAAATCCTCGCGTGCCGCCTGCTCGAGGCCGAGCAGCCGGACGTAGCGGTCGAGTCTCAGCCCCGGCGCGCCGATCAGCTCCGAAAGCCGCCCCGAGGCGCTGCGCCGCATCAGCTCCATCTGGAACATCCGGTCGCGCGCGTGCAGCCAGCCGATCGCCGCCCAGGCATCGGCCTCCGATCCGGCGCGGACGTACGGGATCCCGTGCCGGTCGAGCGTCACCTCGACCGGGGCGGAGAGGCCCGGGATCTCGGCTTCGGCGCGCTGCGGGGGAAGGGTGACGCGAAGCACCACCCACCCGGCAGCGAGCGCGAGAACCGGGAGAGCGACGGCGAGGGCGAGCAGGGCGAGAAGGAGGCGGCGGGCGAGGCGAACCAGCTTCGGCATGCCGACGAGATGCCACAGGAGAGCCGCAAGGTAAGGGGGGCTCGGCGTCGCCTCGCCGTGCGGCGGGTCACGTGCGCGTCATCGGCACATCGCCGACAGCGGCATGCCACAGGCCTGACACATCCGTCCCCAAGCGTGGTCGCCGGAGGGGGAGAACGCGATGCGGCTCTGGACGGCGTTGCTCGGTGCTTGGCTCGCGGCCGGAAGCGGCACGTCGGGGGAAGGGGGAAGCATGCGTGACCCTGTCCGCCCGAGCCTCGACCCGCACCCGCTGCCCGCGGCCGAGCAGGGTGCCGGCGACGCGAGCCAGAGGGCAACCATGACGGCGCGAGGCGCGCGCTCTGCCTGAGCGCCGACGCGGGCGCTGATCGCCACGCTTGCCTGCGGGAACCGTCAGGGGCGCAGGGCGGCCAAGCCCTGGCCGATGCGCGCTCGCGCGCGGCTTGCGAATCCCCGCCGCGGGGCCATGCTCAACGCATGCTCCATCTTCTCAAGCTCGCGGCCGGCTGCGCCACGGTCGAAGACCTCGCCGACCGGCAGACGGCCCGGGCGAAGGCAGACCCGCCGCTTCGACACCACACGCGCAGCTTCCCCCGCCGGGCGGAGGAGATCGCAGGCCGAGGCTCGATCTTTTGGGTGATCGGCGGCTTCGTCCAGGTTCGGCAGAGGATCACGGCGATCGGCCCCGACCTGTGGGACGACGGCTCTCCGTGTTGCGCGCTCCACCTGGACCCGGTCCTCGTTCCGGTCGAGCCGAGGCCGGTGAAACCGTTCCAGGGCTGGCGCTATCTCGAGGCCTCCGAGGCGCCGCCCGACGTCGCGCGCGGGGCGAGGGCGTCGGCGAAGGGGCTTGCGGCGATGTCCGCGCGGATGCGGCAGGAGCTCGCCGAGCTCGGGCTGATCTGACACGGCCTCGGGACGCCCGTCTGCGGCGGCCCGCTTCGTCCCGTTCCGACTGTCCGGCGTGCCCGTTCCGCAACAGCGGCGCGCGACGTCCTGCCTCGGCCCGTCTAGACTGGGCGCAACACGACGAGGGAGGAGCCGATGTTCGATCTCGACCGCTTCATCGCCGAGTGTGAGGAGGCCGTGCGCGGCGGCGACGGCCAGCGCGCGGTGCGCGAGCTCGTTGCCCGCGCGGTGTCGGAGCCGGGCGCGGTGCTGCGTGGGCTCGGCGAGCCGAAGCGTGCCGGGCTGAACACCCTCTACCGCTCCGAGAGGCTGACGATCCTGAACCTCGTCTGGGGCCCCTACATGACGCTGCCGCCGCACAACCACGGGATGTGGGCGGTGATCGGCCTCTATACGGGCCGCGAGGACAACATCTTCTGGCGTCGGATCGAGGAGGACGGGGCCTCGCGTGTCGAGGCGGCGGGGGCGAACGCGCTCTCGGCCGGAGAGGCCGTGCCGCTCGGCAAGGACATCATCCATTCCGTTCTCAACCCGATCCCCCGCCTCACCGGGGCGCTGCACGTCTATGGCGGGGATTTCTTCCGCCCGGGCCGGAGCGAGTGGGACGCCGAGACGCTGCGCGAGAGGCCGTACGACGCCGAGCGGACGCGCGCCCTGTTCGAGGCCTCGAACGCGACGCGCTGACGCGCCCGCTCCGCGGGCGGGTGACACGCTCCCCGCCGGCGTCAGCTGAGACCGGGAAGCCAGAGCGAGAGGCCCGGGAAGGCGACAAGAAGCACGAGACGGACGACATCGGAGGCGCAGAAGCCGAGCACGCCGCGCCACGTCTCGGTGATCGGCACGTCCTTCGAGAGCGCGTTGATCACGAACAGGTTTAGGCCGAACGGAGGCGAGATCATCCCGACTTCGACCGCGACCAGGACGAGGATCCCGAACCAGACGAGAACCTGCGCGTGGCTGAGCCCGAAATCGAGCGCGAGCATCACCGGAACGAACACGGGAAGCGTCAGCAGCACCATCGCGAGGCTCTCCATCGCGCAGCCGAGCACGAGGTAGAGCACGAGGATGATGGCAAGCACCGTCACCGGAGCGAGGCCGAGCGAGACCACCCAGGACGAGACGAAGGCCGGCAGGCGTGAGAGGGCGAGCGCGGCCGAGAACAGCTCGGCGCCAAGCAGGATGAGGAACATCAGCGCCGTGGTCTCGGCCGTCGCGAGCAGGCTTTCGACGAACTGCCGCCCCCGCATGCCGCCGACCAGGACCGCCAGCAGCCCCACCGCTGCGGCGCCGACCGCCGCTCCCTCCGTCGGCGAGAACCAGCCTGCGTAGATGCCGAGGACGACCAGCAGGAACACCGACGCCGCGGGCCAGACCTCGCGGCTTTCGGCGAAGCGCGTGGCAAGCGGAAGGCGCGGCGAGGGCGGCGCGGCGTCGGGCGCGAGTCGGGCGTAGAGGTTCACGACCAGCATGTAGCCCGCGGTCGCAAGCAGGCCCGGGATCACCGCAGCGATGAACAGGTTGCCGATCGATTGCTCGGTGTAGATCGCGTAGATGACGAGGATCACCGAGGGCGGGATCAGGATGCCGAGCGTGCCACCAGCGGCGAGCGTTCCGGTCGCGAGCGCCGGCGAGTAGCCGGCACGCCGCATCTCGGGGCCCGCCACCTGGCTCATCGTCGCGGCGGTCGCGAGCGAGGAGCCGCAAATCGCCCCGAAGGCGGCGCAGCCGCCGATGGTCGCGACCGCGAGCCCGCCGCGCCAGTGCCCGAACCAGGCGCGCGCGGCGCGGAACAGGGCGGCGTTCATCCCCCCCTTGGTGGCGAACTCGCCCATCAGCAGAAAGAGCGGGATGACCGAGAGCGTATAGGAGGAGAAGCGCGAGAACGGCAGCGTCTTGAGCGTGTTCAGAAGCGGCCACAGCCCGCTGATCGCGGCATAGCCCGCACCGCCCGCAAGCAGCATCGCGACACCGACCGGCACGCGCGCCAGAAGAAGCAGCGCGATGGCCGCGAACATCGCGATGCCGACCTCGAGCGGGCTCACGGGCGGGGTGTCGACGGTGCAGGATCGAGCCGGGCGACCGACTGCGCGAGCGCGATCATGGTCCACAGAACCATGCCGATCGCCGCCGCGGCGTAGCCCCACCAGAGGGGGAGCTCGAGGAACATCGTCTGCCGCCCACGCTCATGCGCATCGAGCCCACCCTGGATGAGCCGCCAGGCGAGCAGGGCGACGACGAGCGCAACCATGAGCCCCGCCGCCCGGTCGAGCGCACGGCGCACCGGCTCCGGGGCACGCGCAGTGAACACCTCGAGCCGGACATGGGCGCGGCGGGCCTGACACCAGGGCATGAACCAGGCGATGGCGACGCCAACCAGAAGCTCAACGAGCTCCGTATCGCCGAGGATCGCGCGACCGAAGGCGGCGCGGCCGACGGAGGCGACCGTCACCGCCATGGCGGCGACGAGCAGCACGCCGCCCGCGATCGCGAGCGCCCGTGCCGCCCGGTCGAGAAGCCCGACGCCCGCCGCCTCAGGCCCGCCCATACTTGGCAGTGATGGCCATCAGGTCGTCGAACATCTGCTGGCCCGGACGACCGAGGCGGTTCATTTCGCGGATCCAGGTCTGGTAGACGGGCTGCGCCGCGGCCACCCAGCGCGCGCGCTCCTGTGGCGAGATGGTGATGATCTCGTTGCCAGGGGCGTCGCGGTTGGCGGCGATCGCCGGGGCGGTCTGGCTGTCCCAGATCTCGCCCATCTTCTTCGCGTAGTTGATCCCGCTGTTGGCATCGATCACGGCGCGAAGGTCGGGGGGCAGGCGCTCGTAAGAGCGCCGGTTCATCAGGGTCAGAAGCATGCCCTGGAACACCGCCGTGTCGGTGTGATACTTGGCGACCTCGAAGAAACGATACGGAAGCGTGATGGCCCAGTTGATCATCATGCCGTCGACTTGGCCGCGCGCGAGCGCCTCGTAGACGCCAGGGAGCGGGATCCCGACCGGGGTCGCGCCGAAGGCGCTGACCGTCTCGCCGATGAACCGCCCCGCGACCCGGATCCTGAGGCCGCGGAAGTCCTCGAGCGTGCGGATGGGGCGGCGGGTGGTGTGCACCACCGAGCGGTCGGTCGAATGGATGCAGATGATCTTGAAGGCGCGGTATTCGGTGTCGGCGAGGTGCTTCTCGGCGAACTCCATCGCCGCCGGGCTCATCGTCGCCGAGGTGCCGGTGTTCACGAACGGAAGCTCGAGCCCCTCGGTGCCGGGGAACCGGCCGGGGCTGAAGCCCGCGACCGTCCAGATGATGTCGACGACCCCATCCTCCGCCTGCTGCACGAGGTCGCGCGCCTGGCCGCCGAGCTGCAGAGCCGGATAGACCTCGACCTTGATCCGGCCACCGCTTTCGCGCCCGACCGTCTCGGCCCAGCGGTCGAGGTGCATCGTGTGGTCGAGAGCGGTCGGCGAGCTGAAGGAGTGCAGCCGGAACGTGAAGGTCTGGGCAGATGCCCTCGTGCTGGGCAGCACGGCAGGGGCGGCGAGGGCGGAGGCGAGGAGGGTTCTGCGGTACATGCGCTGTCTCTCCGGAGTGCTCATGAGGGTCACGTCAGGGGGTGCACGCGGCGTGCCAAGTGTCAGGCCTCGCCGGGCAGGGTGAACTCCGGCGTGTCGTACGCGACCAGGGCCTGATAGTGCGCCTCGGCATCGGCCGCGAACAGGTCGGAGACGATCGCCTGGGCGAGGCGGGGGGCGGCGAACTTCATCGCGTTGATCGAGCTTCCGGAAGGCCCGAAGCTGACTGTCGCCGCGAAGCTGAAGAGGTGCACGTCCTTGAGCCAGGGGGCGGTGCCGGGGGTGCGCTCGGTCAAGGCGAAGCCCGGGCTGAGATAGGGGAAGCGGGCAAGCCGCGGGTTCGCCTCCGCCTCGGGCGGGCGGTAGCGGTCACCCCAGGTGGCGATCAGCGGCGCGTGCGGGGCAAGAGCGGGGAGGGCGGCGAGGTCCATCTCGAAGCCCGTGCCGCAGATGACGAAATCGGCCCGGAGCGGGCCCGAGGGCGTGTCGATCTCGACCTGCTGGTCTCGGCCGTCGCCGATCGCGCGCGCGCCGAGCCAGGGCGTTCCCGTGCGCAGGGTGAAGCCCGCGTGGCGCGAGGCGCGCTCCCAGGTCTCGCGGGGGAAGGCCTCGCGCAGCGTCAGGAGGTGGTTCATCCACCGCCACCGCTCGGCATCGGGGAGCTGGGGGAAGCCGCGGAAGAAGCCGGCATAGGAGATCTGCTTGTAGGGCTGGAGGCGCTGCAGCACCGGCCGCCGGCAGCAGAGGGTGACGCGCGCGCCGTGTTCGAGCGCGGTCGCGGCATTGTCGAAGGCCGAGGCGCCGGCGCCCAAGACCGCGACGTGCTTGCCCCTGAGCGCTGCGAAATCGATCGCGTCTGCAGTGTGGGCCCGGAGATGGGGGGGCAGGGCGGCGATGAAGTCCGGCATCCACCAGCGCCCCGGCGTCTCGATCCCCGTGGCGAGCACGACCTTTCGTGCGATGAGGGTGCGCTCCTCCGCATCGTCGCGCACGCGCGCGGCAAGGCCGTCCGCGCAGGGATCAAGGGCGAGCAGCTCAACGCCGTTCCGCACCGGAAGCGACAACACGCGGCGATACCACGCGAGGTAGTCCGCCCACATCTCCTTCGGGATCTTGTTCAGGGCCGCGAAGGCCGACTCCCCCCACTGTGCCTCGAACCAGGACTGGAAGGTGAGCGAGGGGATGTCCAGGTCAGGCCCGGTCACGGTCTTCCACGACCGCAGCGTGATCATGCGGGCGTAGTCGCGCCAGGGGCCTTCCGCCCCGGCCGGCTTGCGGTCGATCGCGAGGATGTTGGTGACGCGGTCGCGCTTCAGGGCGAAGAGGGTGACGAGCCCGCCCTGGCCCGCTCCGACCACGAGCACATCGAGCATGCGCTCGCCCGTCGCGGTGACGCGGGGCGGCACCCATTCCGGCTCGGGATAGGCGATCAGGGCGAGGTCGCGTCTGACGCGCGCCTCGAGTGCGGCGAGTCCGAGCGCGGCATCGGTTCCAGGGGGTGCGTCCATGGTCTCCTCGGATGGTGTCTGAAGATGTCGTGCCAAGGCGAGAGCGGGCAAGCCCGACGGAGCGGGAACGACGAAGCTGGATGCGAAAGGACCCTCGCGTGCCGGTTCTGGCTCGGCCCAAGCGAGGCGCGGGCCGATGGCGCCAAGTGTACACTTTTTGAGCTGTGCAGAGATGAAAAAGATGCATAGAAAAAGCTACACACTGTCGGTATAGAGATGCTACCAAGGGTTTAACGCACCGGGGCAGGTCATGCCGATCCGCTGTTTCTGGGTGCTCAGGCCGCGCAGGGCGTCATCATGGGTGCCGGCGGCTGCAACAGTGTCGCGACCGGTGCGCCCCGTCCGGCGTACTGCGATCGCCACCACGGCTGCGGTCAGGCCACGCGCTGCCGCCGTTCTAACCCTCGTCTGTGTCGCCACCGGCGTTCCGCCTCTGATCGCTGCCGCTCTGCGAGAACCGGCGGTGGCGCCGCCGCCGGTAATTGCCTCCGCTCCAACACCGGGCCTTCTGTTCCCCTTGGCTGGTGCTCCCCTGGTGTTCTCCGACGGCGGGGGAGGCGGTCTGTCGCCCGGGGGCGGCGAGACGGGAGGCGGTGGCCCTGGCGGCGGTCCCGGAGGAGGGTCAGGCGATGGGCCAGGCGGCGGGGGCGGAACGCCGGTGCCTGAGCCGGCGGGCTTGGGCCTCCTAGGGGTCGCCGTCGCGGCGCTCGCGCTTTTGCGCCGCCGTCGCAGCGGCTAGAGCCGGTCCGACCCAGCCGGGGCACCGCGCAGCGCCACTTTCCGCGTCCGCCAGCCGTCGCGGCGCGGCATACAGCGGCCGTCGAGCCGGCCTCTGGCTGTCGGCGGGGCTCAGGCCATGTTCACCATGATCGTCTTCTTGTGCATGAAGTGCTCGAGCATCGCCTCGAGCGAGGCCTCCTTGCCGAGCCCAGAGCTCTTGATGCCGCCATAGCTCAGGTTCGCCTGAACCACGAGGTTCTGGTTGATCTGCACAAGCCCCGCCTCGAGCGCGTGCGCCATCCTGAGGCCGATCTTCAGGTTGTTGGTCCACACCGAGGCGGCGAGGCCGTAGTCACTGTCATTCGCCTCCTCGAGCACCGCCTCCCAGTCGCGGAACGGGAACAGGACCGTGACGGGGCCGAAGATCTCCTCGCGCACGAGCCGGCTCGTCCGCGGCAGGCCGAAGAAGATGTGCGGCCGGATGAACAGGCCCTTGGCGAGTGCCGGGTCGGTCGGCAGGGCCGAGCAGGCGCGCGCCGTCGCCCCCGGCGTGGCGAGCCCCTCGTCGATAAAGGCCTTCACCTTCTCGAACTGGGCTCTGCTGATGATCGTTCCGATGTCGGTGCGCTCGTCCAGCGGGTCCCCCATCACCATAGCGTCCACCTTCGCGGCAAGCGCCGCGGCGAAGGCGTCGAAGATCCGCTCGTGCACGTAGATCCGGCTCGCCGCCGTGCAGCTCTGCCCCTGCCGGGTAAAGCGCATCGAGGTGATCGCGCCGGCAACCGTCCGCTCGAGGTCGGCGTCGTCGAACACGATCATCGGGCTTTTGCCGCCGAGCTCGAGCGTGACCGGAATGATCTTCCGCGCCGCCGCCTGGCCGACGACCCGCCCGACCTCGACCGAGCCGGTGAACGTCACCTTCCGCACCTTCGGGTGCTCGACGAGCGGCGCGCCGCACTCGGGGCCGAAGCCGGAGAGGATGTTGACGAGGCCAGGGGGCAACAGCCGGTTGAGGATCTCGCACACGCGCAGAACCGCAAGCGGCGCCTCCTCGGCCGATTTCACCACCACCGCATTGCCGGCGACGAGGGCGGGCGCGACCTTCAGTGCCATCAGAAGCATCGGCACATTCCAGGGAATGATCGCGCCGACCACCCCGAGCGGCTCGCGGATCGTCAGCAACAGAACGTCGGGGTGGAATGGAACCGTCTCGCCCTTCAGCTCCGACCCGAGCCCGCCGTAGAAGGCGAAGATGTCGGCAAGAACCTGCGCCTCGACCCGGCTCTCGGTGCGCAACGCCTTGCCGGTCTCGAGAGCGATCAGACGCCCGAGCTCCTCGACATGGTCAAGAAGCGCGCGCGCGCAGGCGCCAACGAGCTCGCCGCGCTTGCGGGCGGGGACCTTCGCCCAGGCCTTCTGCGCGACGGCGGCGGCCGCGACCGCACGGTCGACATCCGCCGCGTCGCCCTCCGCGGCGGTCGCCACCTCCTCGCCGGTCGCCGGGTTCACCACTGGGAAGGTCCTGCCCGAGAGGGCAGGCACGAGTGCGCCATCGATCAGATGCACCCCGGAAAGGGAGCGGGCGAGGGCGCGCTCATCGAGCGTCGGCGCGGCGGGCACGCGGCCTGCGACGAGGGTGTCCGGCATGGGCTTGATCCTCCCCGGCTCGGGTTCCATAAGCGCGCCGACCATGCACCCGCCCCCTGCGGCCTTCAAGCCGGGGGGCCTCTCGGGAAAGGACGCGATGGCCGCAGATCAGACGGGCAGGGAGCCGACGGGGCCGCTCAAGGGCCTGCGCGTGTTCGACCTCACGCGCGTGCTTGCGGGGCCGACCTGCACGCAGATGCTGGGTGACCTTGGCGCGGACGTGATCAAGATCGAGCACCCCACGCGCGGCGACGACACGCGCGGCTTCGCTCCCCCCTTCCTGCCCGGTGCCGACGGCCCGACGAAGGAGAGCGCCTATTTCGCCGGGGTGAACCGTAACAAGCGCAGCCTCACGCTCGACATCGCCAAGCCCGAGGGCGCGGCGCTCGCGAAGCGCCTGATCGCCCGCTGCGACATCCTGGTCGAGAACTTCAAGCCCCGCGGGCTTGCGAAATACGGGCTCGACTACGCGAGCCTCAGCGGCGAGTTCCCCGGGCTGATCTACTGCTCGATCACCGGCTTCGGCCAGACCGGCCCCTACGCCCCGCGGCCAGGCTATGACAGCCTTATTCAGGCGATGGGCGGGGTGATGAGCCTCACGGGCGAACCCGACGGGCTGCCGCAGAAGGTTGGCATCCCGGTCGCCGACCTGTTCGCCGGGCTCTATGCCACGATCGGCATCCTCGCCGCCCTGCGCCACAGGGAGGCGACAGGGCAGGGGCAGCACATCGACATCGGCATGCTCGACACCCATGTCGCCTGGCTCGCCAACCAGGGCATGAACTATCTCGCGACGGGGGAGAACCCGCCGCGCCTCGGAAACCAGCACCCGAACATCGTTCCCTACCAGGTGTTCGCGACCGCCGACGGCGCGATCATGCTCTCGATCGGCAATGACGCGACCTTCGAGCGCTTCTGCAAGGCCTTCGGGCTTGGGCACCTGCTCGCCGACGACCGCTTCGCCACCAATGCCGCGCGCGTCGCCAACCGCGCGCTCGTGACCGACACGCTGACCCCGGTAATGAAGAGCCGAACCACGGCCGAGTGGATCAGGGAGCTTGAGGCGCTCTCGATCGGCTGCGGGCCGATCAACACGCTCAAGGACGTGTTCGCCGACCCGCACGTCCAGGCGCGGGGGATGGTGATCGAGATGCCGCATGCCGCGACTGGCGGCGTTCCGGTGAAGCTGATCGCGAACCCGGTGAAACTCTCCGCCACGCCACCCGACTATCGCACCCCTCCGCCCGTGCTCGGCGCGCACACCGAGGAGATTCTGCTCGAGGCGGGGCTGACGGCGGAGGAGATCGGCTCGCTTCGTGCCAAGGGCGTGGTGTGAACCCGCGCGAGGCGTCAGTCCGCTGGCTCGCCGCCGACGGTTTCCACTCGCTTGCCTATGTCGCATGGGGCGCGCCCGGGCCGCGCCCGCCGATCATTTGCCTCCATGGGCTCACCCGGACGGGGAGAGACTTCGACCGGCTCGCCGCGGCGCTCGCCGCGCGCGGCCGCTTCGTCGTCTGCCCCGACATGCCGGGGCGCGGGCGGAGCGAGTGGCTCGCGAACCCGATGCTCTACGGGGTGCCGACCTACATCGCGGCGTGTTCGCATCTTCTCGCCGCGCTCGGGGCGGAGACGGTCGACTGGGTCGGCACCTCGATGGGCGGGCTGATCGGCCTTGCGATCGCGGCGCTTCCCGGCCAGCCGATCCGGCGCCTCGTCCTCAACGATGTCGGGCCGTTCCTGCCAGCGCCGGCGCTTGCGCGGATCAGGGCTTACGTCGGCGCCGACCCGGCCTTCGCGGACGAGACAGCGCTCGAGGCGCATCTGCGCCGGGTGCATGCGGGCTTCGGCCCGATGACGGAGGAGGATTGGCGACATCTCGCCGCCACCTCGGCGCGTCGGGTGCCGGACGGAACGATCCGACTTCATTATGATCCGGCCATCGCCGCGCCCATGCCTGAGGTCGCGCAGGACATCGACCTCTGGGCGATGTGGGAGGGGATCTCGATCCCCATTCTCGTTCTGCGTGGGGAACTGTCGGATCTGCTCCTGCCCGAGACGGCCGAACGCATGGCCGCGCGGCCGGGTGTCGCGCTGCATACCGTGCCCGGGGTCGGGCATGTCCCTGCTCTCGTCGATGACGACCAGATCGGCCGTGTCGCCGCCTTCCTGGACGCCTGAACCGTTTCGGCCGCGTTTCCCCTGGCTGACCGGGGACCTCCAGACCGTCCGCGACACGCTTCGGCGTGACCCGCCCGACCCTGGGCCCTTTGCGCGTCTGTGGCTCGAGCTCGGCGACGGGGATGCGCTCGCCGCCGCCTGGCATGCGGGGAGGGGGCGCGAGACGGTGGTGCTCGTGCACGGGCTCACGGGCTGCGAGGACGGGGTTCACATACGCCGCTCGGCTGCGTTCTGGCGTGCGCGCGGCCATGGCGTCGTACGGCTCAATCTGCGCGGCTCCCGCCCCTCGCTGCCGCGCTCGCGCAGGCCCTATCATGCCGGAGCGGGGGCGGACATCGTCGCCGCCCTGCGTGCGCTGCCCGAGGCGGTGCGCGCTCCCGGCCTTGTGCTGATCGGGGTGTCGCTCGGCGGCACGCAGGTGCTCGATGCGCTTGCGAGGGAAGGTGAGACGCCCTCGCTTCCGATCGTCGCTGCCGCAACGATCTGTGCTCCCGTGCTGCTCGCGCCGGTATCGGCGCGGATGATGGCGCCGCGAAACGCGCTCTATCACGCCTGGATCCTGCGCCGGATGAAGGCGGAGGCGCGCGCTCTCGGGGCACATGTTCCGCCCGCGCTGCTCGCGGGCGCGCTCGCCGCACGCACTGTGCGCGACTTCGACGAGCGCTACGTCGCCCCGCTCGCGGGCTTTGCGGGCGCGGAGGACTACTACACGCGCTGTTCGCTTCCCCCCCGACTTCCTCGCATCACGGTGCCGACACTGTGCCTCACCGCGGAAGATGACCCGTGGATCCCCGCCGACACCTACCGTGCGATCGACTGGGACGTGAACCCGCAGGTTCGACCGCTGGTCGCTTCGGGCGGCGGCCATGTCGGCTTCCATGATCGCGGCCGGGACGGCTCCTGGGCCGACCGTGCGATCTGCGCCTTCCTCTCACACCATCTGGACGCCGAAAGGACCGCAGCATGACCAAGGCGACCGGCCGGCGTGCCGACTATCTGTGGTTCACCCCCATCACCACGCGTTGGATGGACAATGACGCCTACGGCCACGTCAACAACGTCATCTACTATTCGTGGTTCGACACGGCGGTGGCGCGCTTCCTGATCGCCGAGGTGCTGCCGCACGCGCCGGGGCTCCGGGGCTATGTGGTCGAGACGCAGTGCCGCTACCACAAGCCGATCGCCTTTCCCGATCCGGTGACCGTCGGGTTGCGGGTGGAGCGGCTCGGCACCTCGTCGGTGCGCTATGGAATCGGGATCTTCCGGGAGGAGGAGGAGAGGGCGTCGGCGGAGGGGCATTTCGTGCACGTGCACGTGGACCCTGCGACCGGCCGGCCGAAAGCGACGCCGCCTGAGGCGCGCGCGGCGTTCGAGCGGTTCATGCTCGTGCAGGGCTGAAAAAGAGAAGGGGCGACGCCGAGCGGCGCCGGCCCCTCACGCCCGTGGCATCCCCCGTGCCTCGGGTTGGTCAAGCAGCGTCAGACGCGACGGCGCCGGGCGAGAGCGAGGCCGGCAAGCCCCAGGCCGAGGAGGGCGAGCGACGCGGGCTCGGGAACCGGTGTGGGGTCGGGGTTGACCACCGCCCCGTTTCGGACCTGGAACAGCCAGCGCCCGGGCACGTTGATGTTGCTGCTGGTGTTGAGCGCGTTCGGCCCGCCATCGAGGAACGCGCCGTTGACCGCCGAGCCAGGAAGCTCGAAGGCGGCATTGACGCCGTTCGAGTAGCCGGCGCGGGCGCTGGAGCCGCCGAGCCCACCACTGCCCCCGGAGGCGCTGCCCGTCTCCCACTGGATGCTGCCATAGTTGAAATAGATGTCGGCGTCGCCTGCGGCGATGTCGCTCCGGTCAACGAGCAGCAGCTGGAAACTGTTCAGCTTGTCTGTTCCCTGATTATAGTAACCCACGTTGATCCAGTTCACGCCGAAGGCATCGCGGCCGCCGAACGTCCCGGTGCCGTAGGTGACGGGCTGCGACCCGGACCCACGCGTGTCAACGTCGGCGAAGAACGGCGCGATGATCACCCGGCTCGTCGTCAGAAGCGGGAACGGCGTGTAGGTGAAGAGTGGGGAATCGAACGTGACGTTGCCGTTGTTGTTGACGTAGAGCTGGGTATAGGTCGTGCCGAAAAAGTTGAAGCTGAAGCCGAGGCTGACGAGGCCGGTCGAGCCGTCGTCATTCGGCGGCAGCGTGTTGGCGTTGAAGCCCATGACGATCGTGCTCGCCTGGGCATTGGGCAGAGCGGTGGCGAGGGCCAAGGCCGCTGCCACGATGGTTGTTCGAAGACGCATGTTTCCCTTCTTCAGGCTTTGTGACTCCCGCTCCCGTTTCGTGACTCCCGCTCCCGTTTCAACCGTGCAGGGCCACACAAAGACCTTTAAAGCAATCGCTATGCCAGTATTTAAGCCTTTGAATCACCCAAATCTCGGAAAGGGCCAAACTGGGGGTGTAAAGTTTTCCGACACGCTTCCATGACGGTCGCGCATCGGCTGTCGGACCGGCCAGCGTTCCCGCCGGCAGCGGGTGCCCACGCACGACCTCCCGCCCGGTCCATCCGACCGCGGCGATCGCAATGCCGGGGGCGGAGGGAACCCCCACGCCCAGGTGGCGGCTGAGCGCCTCGGGGCCGCGCGCCCGAGCGGCCACCCGCCTCGCCCGCCCGCTCAGCCCCGCCGCAGCAGCCGCGCCGCCGCAGGTGCGAAATAGGTCAGCACCCCGTTCGCCCCGGCGCGCTTGAACGCCAAGAGGCTCTCCATCATCGCCCGCTCGCCGTCGAGCCAGCCGCGCTCCGCTGCGCCTGCGATCATCGCGTACTCGCCCGACACCTGGTAGGCGAAGGTGGGCACATGGAAGGTCTCGCGCACACGCCTCAGGATGTCGAGATAAGGCATCCCGGGCTTGACCATCACCATGTCCGCACCCTCGGCGAGATCGAGCGCCACCTCGCGCAGCGCCTCGTCGGTGTTCGCCGGGTCCATCTGGTAGGTCTTCTTGTCGCCCTTGAGCGCGCTGCCTGACCCAACCGCCTCGCGGAACGGCCCGTAGAAGGCAGAGGCGTATTTCGCCGCATAAGCCATGATCCGCGTGTGGATGAAGCCCGCCGCGTCGAGAGCGGCGCGGATCGCACCGACGCGCCCGTCCATCATGTCGGAGGGCGCGATCACGTCGATGCCCGCTTCGGCCTGGACCACAGCCTGGCGGCAGAGCACCGCCACCGTCTCGTCGTTCGCCACATAGCCGTTGCGGATCACCCCGTCATGGCCGTGGCTCGTGTAGGGGTCGAGAGCGACGTCGCCGACGAGGCCGATCTCCGGCACCGCCGTCTTGATGGCGCGGGCCGCCCGGCACATCAGGTTCTCGGGGTTGGTGCTTTCGGTTCCCTCCTCGTCCTTGCGTTCGGGCGGCGTGACGGGAAAGAGCGCGATCGCCGGGATGCCGAGCGCCCGCGCCTCCTCTGCCGCGGCAACAGCGAGGTCGATCGACAGCCGTTCCACCCCCGGCATGGAGGCGACCGGCTCGCGCACGCCCGACCCCTCGCGCACGAAGATCGGCCAGATCAGGTCATCGACGGTGAGCGCGTTCTCGGCGACGAGCCGTCGCGTCCAGGAATCGAAGCGGTTGCGCCTGAGGCGAACCGCAGGATAGGCGCCGAACATCACGGCTCACTCCGCCGCCTTGCGCCGCACGCCCGTGGCCGCCTCGAGCGCCTGGGAGAGGTCGGCGAGGATGTCATCGATATGCTCGATGCCGATCGAGAGGCGCACATAACCCGGCGTCACGCCTGTCGCCGCCTGCTCCTCGGCGTCGAGCTGGCTGTGCGTGGTCGAAGCGGGGTGGATCGCAAGCGTGCGCGCGTCGCCGATATTGGCGACGTGGTAGATCATCTTTAGGGCGTCGATGAACCGACGCCCCGCCTCCATTCCGCCAGCGAGCTCGAAGCCGAGAAGCGCCCCGTAGCCGCCGCGGAGATAAGCGTCTGCCCGACGCTTCGCCTCACCCTGCTGCACCGAGGGGTGGATCACCCGTGTGACCGCCGGGTGGCTCGAGAGGAAGGCGGCGACCTTCAGCGCATTGGCGCAGTGACGCTCCATGCGCAGCGGCAGGGTCTCGAGTCCCTGAAGGAACAGGAAGGCGTTGAACGGGCTCATCGCCGCGCCGAGGTCGCGCTGCAGGATCACGCGCGCGCGAAGAATGTAGGCGATCGGCCCCAGCGGTTTCGCGGCCTCGGTCCAGATCGCGCCGTGATAGGAGGGGTCTGGCTCGGTGAGCAGCGGGAAGCGGTGCGCATGTGCCGCCCAGTCGAAATTGCCGCCGTCGACGATCACCCCGCCGATCGAGGTGCCGTGGCCGCCGATGAACTTCGTGGTCGAGTGCATCACCACTGCAGCCCCGTGCTCGATCGGCCGGCAGAGAACCGGTGCGGCGGTGTTGTCCATGATCAGCGGCACGCCGAGGCGCCGGCCGATCGCTGCGACCTCGGCGATCGGGAACACCTGGAGCTTCGGGTTCGGCAGCGTCTCGGCGTAGTAGGCGCGGGTCCGGTCGTCGGTGGCGCGGGCGAAGGCCTCCGGGTCGGCCGGGTCGACGAACCGGCACTCGACACCGAACTGCTTGAGCGTGTTGGCGAACAGGTTCCAGGTTCCGCCGTAGAGGTCGGTCGAGGAGACGATGTTGTCACCCGCCTGGCAGAGGTTCATCACCGCGAAGGTGCTGGCCGCCTGGCCCGAGGCGACGGCGAGCGCGGCAACCCCTCCCTCGAGGGCGGCGACGCGCTTCTCGAGCACATCCACCGTGGGGTTCATGATCCGCGTGTAGATGTTGCCGAGCTCCTTCAGCGCGAACAGGTTCGCCGCGTGCTCGGTGCTGTCGAACTGGTAGGAGGTGGTCTGGTAGATCGGCACCGCGACCGAGTTGGTGGCTGGATCGCGCCGGTACCCGGCGTGCAGAACCAGCGTCTCCACCTTCGGCGTTTGCGGATTGGTCATCTTCCCGTCCGACATTGGCGTGTCTCCCTTCCCGGGGCTTGCGGAGCGGACGATGGCACACGATCGCCTCCCTCACCATGCCCCCGGCGCTCAGCGTGAGCCTCGCGGCGCTGGGGCGGACGAGGTGATCCTCGAACACAGGCGGCTCGGTGCTTGGTTGCGCGTCGCTGCGGTCGATACCACGACGGGGCTCGAGGCGGTCGCCACGGGCCCTGCGGATGCGCCCGCACTGGTCGAGCGGCTTGCGCTCGCCAAGCTCCGCCGGATGCTCTCCGCCCGCTGAAGGTCGCGGTTGAGCGTGTGATCTTCGGCCTGGGGAGGACCTCGGGGCAGGTGGGGTTTCGACGGGGAACCGGCCGGTTCGGGCAGGCGCGGAAGGGGCGGCTTAACCGGCGACACGCATAGGCTCCCGCTCGCGTGGGCGGTGCCGGTCGGACGACGGGCCCCAGCCCGTTGGGGTCGGCTTCCGCGATCGCCCCAGCCCGTGGTATGCCTCGCCCCGCGCCGGAGCGGCCGGCGCAAACGGGCGGGCCTGACGTGAGCATCACCATCGCCTTCGGCGCGGACCATGCCGGTTTCGCCCTCAAGGACGCGCTCGTGGCCGAGGCGCGCGCGCTCGGCCATGCGGTCGAGGACCTCGGCACCAACGGGCCGGAGAGCGTGGACTACCCCGACATCGCCGCCCGCGTCTGCGCCGAGGTGGCGGCGGGCCGCGCCCGCTTCGGCGTGCTCGTCTGCGGCACGGGCATCGGCATGTCGATCGCGGCGAACCGCCACCCCGCGATCCGCTGCGCGCTCGTGCATGACGCGACCGGCGCCCGCCTCACCCGCGCGCACAACGACGCCAACGTGCTCGCCCTCGGCGCGCGCCTCACAGGGCTCGAACCCGCCCTCGACGCGCTCCGCACCTTCCTCGCCACGCCCTTCGAGGGCGGCCGGCACGCGCGCCGCGTCGCCAAGCTTTCCCCCGTTACGGAGACGGCAGGATGAACGTCGAAACGCCAACCCGGGCGCTCGAGCGGTTCTTCAACGCCCCGCTCGTCGAGACCGACCCGGAGATCGCCGCTGCGATCGCCGGCGAGCGCGCGCGCGAGCAGGACGGGATCGAGCTGATCGCCTCCGAGAACATCGTCTCCCGGGCGGTGCTCGAGGCCCAGGGCTCGGTGATGACCAACAAATACGCAGAAGGCTATCCGGGCCGGCGCTACTACGGCGGCTGCGGCGAAGTGGACAAGGCGGAGGCGCTTGCGATCGACCGCGCCTGCCGCCTGTTCGGCTGCTCCTTCGCCAACGTCCAGCCGCACTCGGGGGCGCAGGCCAATCAGGCGGTGTTCCTGGCCCTCCTCAACCCGGGCGACACAATCCTCGGCATGGACCTCGCCGCCGGCGGGCACCTGACCCATGGCGCCCCGGTGAACCTCTCGGGCAAGTGGTTCAGGCCGGTGACCTACGGCGTGCGCCGCGAGGACAGCCTCATCGACATGGAGGCGGTGGCACGGCTCGCCCGCGAGCACCGGCCGAGGCTGATCATCGCCGGTGGCAGCGCCATTCCCCGCGCGCTTGATTTTGCGGCATTCCGGGCGATCGCCGACGAGGTGGGCGCCTACCTTCTCGTCGACATGGCGCACTATGCCGGGCTGGTCGCGGCAGGCGTCTATCCGTCGCCCATCCCGCACGCGCACGTGGTGACCACCACCACGCACAAGACCCTGCGCGGGCCGCGCGGGGGGCTGATCCTCACCAACGACGAGGCGCTCGCGAGGCGGATCAATGCCGCCGTCTTCCCCGGGCTTCAGGGGGGGCCGTTGATGCACGTGATCGCCGCCAAGGCGGTGGCGTTCGGCGAGGCGCTCACCCCCGCCTTCCGCGCCTATGCCAAGGCGGTGGTCGAGAACGCCAAGGTGCTCGCCGACGAGCTACTCACCCAGGGCTTCGGCGTCGTCACGGGGGGGACGGACTGCCACCTCGTTCTCGTCGATCTCCGCCCGAAGAACCTCACCGGCAAGGCGGCGGAGGCGTCGCTCGAGCGCGCCCACATCACCTGCAACAAGAACGCGATCCCGTTCGACCCGCAGAAGCCGATGGTCACCTCCGGCATACGGCTTGGCTCTCCGGCGGCGACCACGCGCGGCTTCGGCGTGGCCGAGTTTCGCGAGGTCGGCCGGATGATCGGCGAGGTTCTGGACGGGCTTGCGCGCAGCAATGACGGCGACAACTCGGCCGTCGAGGCGGCGGTGGGCGCGCGGGTGAAGGCGCTCTGCGCGCGCTTTCCGATCTATCGCGACTGACGGTAAGCCTGCGCGAGCGCCATGCGCTGCCCATTCTGCGGCCACGAGGACACCCAGGTGAAGGACAGCCGTCCGACCGAGGACGGGACGGCGATACGCCGACGACGCTTCTGCCCCTCCTGCGGGCAGCGCTTCACCACCGTCGAGCGGGTGCAGCTGCGCGAGCTCACGGTGGTGAAGTCGGACGGGCGACGAGTCGCGTTCGACCGCGACAAGCTCGCCCGTTCGATCCGAATCGCGCTGCGCAAGCGCCCCGTGGACGAGGACCGCATCGAGCGGATCATGAACGGCTTGCAGCGCCAGCTTGAGAGCTCGGGCGAGAGCGAGATCCCCTCCAAGGCGATCGGCGAGATGGTGATGGACACGCTGCGCGAGGTCGACCCGGTGGCCTATGTCCGCTTCGCTTCCGTCTATCGCAACTTCCGCGAGGCCAAGGACTTCGAGACCTTCGTCGAGTCGCTCTCCGACCGCTCCCGCGGCAAGGGCTGAGCCGGCCGATGGACCCTGGCGAGGACCTCGCCTGGATGCGGGCGGCGCTCGCGCTCGCCCAGCGCGGGCTCGGCAATGTCTGGCCCAATCCTGCCGTCGGCTGCGTGATCGTCCGCGACGGGGTCGCGGTCGGGCGCGGCTGGACGCAGCCTGGCGGCCGCCCGCATGCCGAGACCGAGGCGCTCGCCCGCGCCGGGGCGGCAGCGCGCGGGGCGACGGCCTATGTCTCGCTCGAGCCCTGCTGCCACTGGGGCCGCACGCCCCCCTGCACCGATGCGCTGATCGCCGCCGGAATCGCCCGCGCCGTGATCGCGACCCGCGACCCCGACCCGCGCGTGAACGGCGAGGGGGTGGCGCGGCTTCGCGCCGCCGGCATCGCGGTGACCGAGGGGGTGGCGGAAGCGGAGGCCGCGGAGCTGAACGCGGGCTTCATCGCCCGCATACGCTCCGGCCGTCCCCTCGTCACGCTCAAGCTTGCCGCCACGCTGGATGGCAGGATCGCCACCGCTTCCGGGGAGAGCCGCTGGATCACCGGCGAGGCGGCACGCCGCGCCGCGCACCTCCTTCGCGCGAGCCATGATGCCGTGCTGGTCGGCGCGGGAACGGCGGCCACCGACGATCCCGCTCTCACCGTCCGGCTGCCCGGCGTGGTTCCCGCCGCGCGGCCGGGGCCTGTGCGTGTCGTCGCCGACGGTCGGCTGAGGCTGCCGCTCACCTCCGTACTGGTTGCGACCGCGTGGCAGACCCCTACCTGGATTCTGACCTTGCCCGGGAACGACCGGGCGCGGATCGGCGCGTTCGCCGACGCGGGCTGCACGGTGATGGAGGTGCGCGCCGACGCGACCGGCCAGCCCGACCTCGCCGAGGGCTTGCGCGCCCTCGGCAGCCGGGGCATCACGCGGGTCCTCGCTGAGGGAGGCGGGACGCTCGCGGCCGCGCTCCTTGGTGCGGGGCTCGTTGACCGGCTCGCCTGGTTCGCAGCACCCGGGCTGATCGGAAGCGACGGCGCTCCGGCGGTCGGTGCGCTCGCCCTCGCCGGGCTCGACGCCATGCCGCGCTTCCGACGTACCGGCATCACCCCCGTCGGCGAGGACCTGCTTCTGACCTTCACGCGCGCGGAGTAAGAGCGATGTTCACGGGGCTCATCACCGATCTCGGCACGGTGCGCGCGGTGATTCCGGCAGGCGCCGGCACCGATCTCCGCCTCGAGATCGCGACCGCCTGGGACACGCGGGAGATCGCGCCCGGCGCCTCGGTCGCCTGCTCCGGCTGCTGCCTGACCGTGATCGCGAAAGGGGAGGGGTGGCTCGCCTTCACCGCCTCCGCCGAGACGCTCGCGAAGACCACCCTCGGACGCTGGCGGCCGGGCACGCGCGTCAACCTCGAACGCTCGCTGAAGCTCGGCGACGAGCTCGGCGGCCACCTCGTCTCCGGCCATGTCGACGGTGTTGGCCTCGCCGTCTCTGCCGAAGCAGAGGGAGGCTCCACCCGCTGGCGCTTCCGCCCGCCGCCCGACCTGATGCCCTACATCGCCCCGAAGGGCAGCATTGCGATCGACGGGGTGAGTCTGACCGTCAACGACGTTGACGCGGACGGGTTCGGGGTCAACATCATCCCGCACACGGCGGCGGTGACGAGTTTCGGCCTGCTCCGCCCCGGCGACCCCGTGAACATCGAGGTGGACATGCTGGCCCGCTATGTCGCGCGCATCCTTGGGGCCGGAGGCGGGGGCGCGCGCTGATGCCGGATCCGAAGCCGGTCGCGGAGGCGTTCAGCGACGCCATCGCGCCCATTGAGGAGATCATCGCCGAGGCGCGGGCAGGGCGGATGTTCGTGCTCGTCGACGACGAGGACCGCGAGAACGAGGGCGATGTCGTCATCGCGGCCCAGTTCGCCGATGCCGAGGCGATCAACTTCATGGCCAAGCACGCGCGCGGGCTGATCTGTCTTGCGATGACGCGCGAGCGCATCGAGGCGCTCGGCCTGCCGCTGATGGCCCAGGCCAACGGCACGCGCCACCAGACGGCGTTCACCGTCTCGATCGAGGCGCGTGAGGGGGTCACCACAGGCATCTCGGCGGCCGATCGCGCGCGCACCATCGCTGTCGCGATCGACCCGACCAAGGGGAGGGCGGACATCGTCACGCCAGGCCATGTGTTCCCGCTGATGGCACGCGAGGGCGGAACGCTCGTCCGCGCTGGCCACACCGAGGCGGCGGTGGACATCGCTCGGCTCGCCGGCCTCATCCCTGCAGGCGTGATCTGCGAGGTGATGAACGATGACGGCACGATGGCACGGCTGCCCGATCTCGTCGCCTTCGCCCGTCGCCACGGCCTCAAGATCGGCACGATCGCCGACCTGATCGCCTACCGCCGCCGCACGGAGCGGCTCGTCCGACGCATCGCCGAGACGACGATCGAGAGCGCGTGGGGCGGAACGTTCCGCATGATCGTCTATGCCAACACGGTCGAGTACGCCGAGCATGTCGCTCTGATCAAGGGCGAGGCCGGCTCGGGAGGGCCGGTGCTCGTGCGCGTACACGCCGTCAACGTGCTCACCGATGTCCTCGGCGACGGGGTGCCGCCGGGCGGGGAGAGCGACCTGCACGCGGCGATGCGGATGATCGGCAACGAGGGCCGCGGCGTCGTCGTCCTGATCCGCGAGCCGCGGCCGACGGCGCTGTCGGAGCGTGTGGCGCGGCGCGAGGAGGGCATGCCGCCGGCTCTGCGCGACTACGGCGTCGGCGCCCAGATCCTCGCCGATCTCGGCGTTCGCGAGATGGTGCTGCTCACCAACCATCCGCGCGCTGTGGTCGGCCTCGAGGGCTATGGGCTTGCGATCGTCGCCCACCGCCCGATCCGGCACGGCGTCGCATGACGGATCGCCCGCCGCACATCCTCGTCATCGAGGCACCCTATTACCGCGAGATCGCGGCCGGGCAGCTCGCCGGAGCGCGCCGCGTGCTCGAGGCCGCGGGCGCGACGCACGAGGTGGTTCAGGTGGCCGGGGCCTTCGAACTTCCCGGCGCCGTTCGGCTCGCGCTTCGGGCGATGGCGCGCCCGGGCGGGCCGCGCTGGGACGGGTTCATCGCTCTCGGCTGCGTCGTGCGCGGCGAGACCGACCACTACGACCATATCTGCCGCGAAACGGCACGTGGGCTGATGGACCTCTCGGTCCAGTTCGGCGTGCCGGTGGCCTTCGGCGTGCTCACGGTGGACACGGAGGCGCAGGCAGAGGCGCGCGCGCGCGACGACGAGATGAACAAGGGGGCGGAGGCGGCCCGGGCCGTGCTTGCCCAGATCGCGCTCGCGCGTCGCTGGGGCGTGGGGCCGTGAACGCCGAGGCGAAGACGGCGCGGCGAGCGAAGGGCAGGGGAGGGAAGTCCCCCCCCGCTCGGCCGCGCACCGCCGCACGGCTTGCCGCCGTGCAGGCCCTCTACCAGGCCGAGCAGGCCCAAGCCCCGGCCGAAGCCGTGCTCGACGAGTTCGTGCGCCACCGGATCGGGGCGGTCGCGGGACGTCCGCTCTCGCCGGGAGCCCTCGAGGACGGCGCGGCGCCGGGGGCGGATGTGACGCTGCTCGCGCGGATCCTGCGCGGCTGGGCCGGCAACGCCGAGACGCTCGACCGTGTGGTCTCGGCTGCTCTCGCCGAGGACTGGCCGCTTGCCCGGCTCGACCCGGTTCTGCGCGCGCTCCTGCGCGCCGCGGCCGCCGAGCTCTATGACCCCGACGGCGCGCCCGCAAGGGCGGTGATCAACGAGTATCTCGACGTCGCGCACGGCTTCTTCGGCGGCGAGGAGCCTCGCTTCGCCAACGGCGTGCTGGACCGGATCGCCCGCACGCTGCGTGCGGACGAGTTCGCGCCCGAGTCGGGCTGAGCGGTGGCCGAGCCTGCGGACGACGACTCGCTTCCCGGCGAGTTCCGCCTGATCGCGCGGCATTTCCGCCCGCTCGCCGCCGCCCCGAGCGCGCTCGCCCTCGCTGACGACGCCGCCCTGCTCGACCCTCCTGCTGGGCGAACCCTCGTGCTCGCCGCCGATGCGATGGTCGCGGGCGTGCATTTCCTGCCTGACGATCCGCCCGAGACGATCGGCCGCAAGCTCTTACGCGTGAACCTCTCCGACCTCGCCGCCATGGGGGCCGAGCCGGTCGGCTACCTGATGACGATCGCGCTCTCCCCTGCCACGGACGAGGCCTGGCTCGAGGCGTTCACCCGCGGCCTCGCCGAGGACCAGGCGCGCTTCGGCGTCGTGCTGTTCGGCGGTGACACGGTCGCAAGCCCCGGGCCAGTGACCCTCTCGCTCACCATCATCGGTGCCGTCTCTCCGGGCCGAGCGCTGCGTCGCGACGGCGCCCGGGCGGGGGATACCCTGTGGGTCTCGGGCACGATCGGCGACGGGGCGCTCGGGCTCGATGCGCTGACGGGAAAGCTCCTGCACCTTGCTCCGCCGGCGCGCGAAACTCTCGCCCAACGCTACCGCCTGCCCGAACCGAGGCTCGGCCTCGGCGCGGCGCTCGCAGGTGTCGCGACCGCCTGCATAGATGTCTCGGACGGCCTCGTGCAGGACGTCGGCCATCTCGCGCGCGGCGCAGGCCTTGCTGCTGTGATCGAGGCCGCGAGCGTGCCGCTCTCCGAGGCGGCGCGGGAGGCGGTCGCCGCCTCGCCCGGCCTCCTCGAACGCTGCCTGACGGGGGGAGACGACTACGAGCTCGCCTTCGCCGCGCCTCCCGGAGCGGAGGCGGCTGTGCGCGCCGCAGCCGCCGCGGCCGGTGTCGCCGTCACCCGGATCGGGCGGTTCGCGCCCGGGAGCAGCGTTCGCGTGATCGCTGAGGATGGAACGCCCATGCCGATCACCCGCGGCGGCTGGAGCCACCTCTGATGAGCACCGCCTCCGTCCCGGACCAGCGGCGGAACGTCGCGCTCCTGTTCCTCTGCCAGTCGCTCAACCAGGCGGCGATGAGCGGCCAGGTGGCGATGGCAGCGCTGATCGGCCATTCGCTCGCCGCGAACAAGGCGCTCGCGACCCTGCCGATGTCGGTGCAGATGGCCTCGACCATGCTCGCCTCCACCCCGGCGGCGTTGCTGTTCACCCGCTTCGGCCGGCGCACGGGCTTCGCGGCCGGCGCGCTCTCCCACCTCGTGTCGGCGGCGATCGCGTTCCTCGCGCTGTGGCAGGCGGAGTTTCCTCTGTTCCTCCTCTCCACCGTGTTCGGCGGCCTCGCCTTCGGGGTGGCGATGCACTACCGCTTCGCGGCAGCCGACGCGGCCTCGCCGGACTGGCGGCCGAAGGCGATCAGCCTCGTGATGGCAGGCGGGGTGATCGGCGCCTTCGCCGGCCCAGAGGTGGTGAAGTGGACCAAGGACTGGTTCGCGCCGGTCCTGTTCGCCGGCACCTATGCCGCCTTCGCCCTGATCCCTGCGGCCATCCTGGTCGCTCTCGCCTTCACCCGACTGCCGAAGCGGCCGCCGCGGACGCCCGGTTCGGCGCGGCTCGGCGCGATCCTCCGCCGGCCGGCCGTGGCGGTCGCGATCCTCTCCGCCGTGGTCGCCTGGGACACGATGAACCTCGTGATGGCGGCGACCCCGCTCGAGATGATGCTCTGCGGCTTCGCCGTGAATGACAGCGCCACTGTGATCCAGTGGCATGCCGCGGCGATGTTCGCCCCGTCCTTCGTCACCGGCAGCCTGATCGCCCGGTTCGGCGCGGGAAGGGTGATCGCCACCGGAGCGGTGCTCACAGCCGCCTGCGCCGCGGTGGCGCTTCAGGGTGAGACGTTCGCGCATTTCCTCGTGGCGCTGATCCTGCTCGGGGTGGGGTGGAATTTCATGTTTGTCGGCGCCACCACGCTTCTGACGGCCTCCGTCGCCCCGGAGGAGCGTGTGCGCGCCCAGGCCGCGAACGACACCATCGTCTTCGGCACGGTGACTCTGACGGCCGTGGGCGCGGGCGTGATCCACCACCTCGCCGGCTGGATGGTGCTGAACGCGGCGATCCTGCCGCCTGTGGCGGTGGCGCTTCTCGCGGTGGCATGGCTTGCGCGGAGAGAGCGTGCCGCCCTCGGCGCGTGACATTGCGTGCCGTCGCGTGCTCTGGCATAGGGCCTCGCGTCGCCGTGAACGGCAGGTCAGCGCCTGCCGTGCCGGACGACGCGTCCCTCCCCGACGCACGCCCGCAATGACAACCACCAGCACACGGGACAGTCCATGAGCCTGACCTTCGCGATCCTCTGCGGCCTCCTCGCGGTCGCCTATGGCGCCTATACGGGGCGCGAGGTGCTCGCCAAGCCTGCCGGAAGCGCGCGGATGCAGGAGATCGCCACCGCCGTGCAGCAGGGGGCGCAGGCCTATCTGAACCGGCAGTACACGACGATCGCGATCGTCGGTGCCGTCGTCTGCGTCCTGCTCGCCCTGTTGCTGTCGCTCTGGTCGGCGATCGGCTTTGTGATCGGCGCCGTGCTCTCGGGTGCGGCCGGCTATATCGGCATGAACGTCTCGGTGCGCGCCAATGTGCGGACGGCGGAAGCCGCGCGCCAAGGCCTGCAGCCGGCGCTCGACGTGAGCTTCAAGGCGGGTGCGATCACCGGCCTGCTGGTCGTTGGCCTCGGGCTGCTCGGGGTCGCGGGCTACTGGGCGTGGCTGCGCGGCGCGGGCGTTCCCGAGCGCACCGTGCTCGAGGCGCTGGTCGCTCTCTCCTTCGGCGCGAGCCTGATCTCGATCTTCGCCCGGCTGGGGGGCGGCATCTTCACCAAGGGCGCGGATGTGGGCGCTGACCTCGTGGGCAAGGTCGAGGCCGGCATTCCAGAGGATGACCCGCGCAACCCTGCCGTGATCGCCGACAACGTGGGCGACAACGTGGGCGACTGCGCCGGGATGGCCGCTGACCTGTTCGAGACCTATGCGGTGACGATCGTCGCGACCATGCTTCTGGGCGCCATCTTCTTCACCGGGGCGACCGCGACGACGCTGATGACGCTGCCGCTTCTGATCGGCGCGGTGTGCATCGCCGCCTCCGTGGCCGGCACCTTCTTCGTCAAGCTCGATTCCTCGGGCGCGATCATGAAGGCGCTCTACCGCGGCCTGATCGCCACGGGCGCGATCTCGGCGGTGCTGATCTTCCTCGTGATCCTGTTCTACGTCGGCCTCGGCAAGAGCGCGGGCGCTCCGTTCTCCGGCTTCGCTCTCTGGGTCTGCGCGCTCGTCGGCCTCGGCGTGACCGCGGCGATCGTGTGGGTGACGGAATACTACACGGGGACCGACTATCGCCCGGTGAAGTCGATCGCCGAGGCCTCGACCACTGGACACGGCACCAACGTGATCCAGGGCCTTGCGATGAGCATGGAGGCGACGGCCGCACCGGTGGTGATCATCTGCCTCGGCATCCTCGTCTCCTACCTGATGGCGGGCGTCTACGGCATCGCGATCTCCGCCACCACCATGCTTGCGCTCGCCGGGATCATCGTCGCTCTCGATGCCTACGGCCCGGTGACGGACAATGCCGGCGGCATCGCCGAGATGGCGGAACTGGCGAAGGACGTGCGTGTGACCACCGACGCGCTCGACGCGGTGGGTAACACCACCAAGGCGGTGACGAAGGGCTATGCGATCGGCTCGGCGGGGCTTGCGGCTGTGGTGCTGTTCGCCGCCTATCTCGAGGACCTCAAGCACTACTTCCCGTCGGTCGAGGTCCAGTTCAGCCTCTCCGACCCCTATGTCGTGATCGGCCTCTTCATGGGCGGCCTCTTGCCCTACCTGTTCGGCGCGATGGGGATGACGGCGGTGGGCCGCGCCGCCGGCAGCGTGGTGATCGAGGTGCGGCGGCAGTTCCGCGAGATCCCCGGCATCATGGAAGGCTCCGGCAAGCCGGACTATGGGCGGGCCGTCGACATGCTCACCCGGGCGGCGATCAAAGAGATGGTCGCTCCATCGATGCTGCCCGTGTTCGCGCCGGTGCTCCTGTGGATCGTGATCGCGATCATCGCCGGAAAGGCGGCCGCCTTCGCCGCGCTCGGCGCGATGCTGCTCGGCACCATCATCACCGGGCTGTTCGTCGCGATCTCGATGACGGCCGGCGGCGGCGCCTGGGACAACGCCAAGAAGCTGATCGAGACCGGGCTCCACGGCGGCAAGGGCTCGGAGGCGCACAAGGCGGCGGTCACCGGCGACACGGTCGGCGATCCTTATAAGGACACGGCCGGGCCGGCGGTGAACCCGATGATCAAGATCACCAACATCGTCGCAATCCTGTTGCTTGCGATCCTCGCCAAGCTGATCGGCTGAGCGCGGCGAGCGGCGTCGGCTGAGTGCGGCGGGGGGCCGGGCGAGGGGGCGCCTGCCCCCCGACAACGCGCGCCAATGCGTGGCGGGAGGCGTGACGCCGGGTCACACGGCGAGGCGGCGGCCGGACGAGCGGCCAAGCGATCGGGGACCTGATGGTCCCGCCGGCTCCCGACCGGTGGCTGCCCGTGGTGCCTTACAGTGAAACCGGATGGCGGCTCAAAGCCCGCGGAGTTCGCCGCGGCGCGCCCCCGTGCGCCTCAGGGAACGCCGGGGCCCGGGCCGGGGGTGCGGCCGGCGCCACCGGGGGCGAACCGGCCGATATTGCCGAGGATCAGACCGACGAAACTCCTCTCGGTCCCGGGCGTGGGCGTCACGCGCGCCACCGGCGCGATCTCCTTCGCCTGGCTCTTGTCGATCACCTCGACGCGCGCGAGCGTGCCCGTGCGGTCGAAGTGGACGGCGACGACCTCCTGCTCGATCAGCGCATCCATCCGGCCGACCCGGTTCTCCGTCACGCCGCTGATATAGAACCAGGTCTCCTCGCCGAAGACGGCGGTGGCCGAGGGGGAGCCGAGCAGGGCGAGCACATCGGCGCGCGTCTGCACGCCGGGAGCGAGTTGCGCCAAAAGCTCCCCGTCCACTTTGTGCCCGCGCGGTTCACGCGTGGCGTCGATGATGCCGCAGCCCGGGAGAAGGCCTGCGGCGAGAAGCGACGTGGCCAGCGCAATCAGGGGAAGGCGTCTGGTCGGCATGGTCCCTCCGGCGCGGGCGGCGATTGACGCGACGGCGGCGCGCGCCATGTGATGGCCTGTCACGGCCGCGCGCGCCTTGTCAACGCCCGGCCCCGGATGGACCGTCCGCCGCCATGCCGCTCGCCTCGCTGTTCCGCCGCCGCCCGTTCGAGGCCGAAGCCTTCCGCCTGTACGGCGCCGCCGTCGCCGCCGCGCGCGACCCCGCCTGGTATGCGCGGCTCGGCGTTCCAGACACGCTCGACGGCCGGTTCGACATGATCTCCGTCTTCGTGTTTCTGCTCATCGACAGGGCGAGGACAGACCCCGACCCGCGCGGCTCCGACCTCGCCCAGGCCCTGTTCGATGCAATGTTCGCCGACATGGACCAGAACCTGCGCGAGCTCGGGGTGGGTGACCTCTCGGTCGGCAAGAAGGTGAAGACGATGTGGGAGGCCTTCAACGGCCGCGCCCGCGCCTATGCCGCGGCGATCGAGAGCCCCGACCGGGGGGCGCTCGCAGAGGCTCTGGCACGCAATGTCTGGCGCACCGAGGCAGTGCCCGAGGCGGCGCATCGTCTGGCCAAGGCGGTTCGCCGCGAGGCCGAGCACCTCGGCCGCCAGGATTTCAAAGCGCTTGCCGCCGGGCGGGTTTCGTTCCTCGGCGCAGAGAGGGCCCTCGGCCAGGAATGAGCAGGGCGGCAGAGGCGCCGGAATTCTCCCGCCCCGTCACCCTCGCCTCGCTTCGGCAGGGGTCGAGGCAGCTCGTCATTGAGGCGACCGCCGCCGAGTGCGACGCTCTCGCCCGCCGGTTCGGGCTCGAGGGCGTGCGGTCGCTCTCGGCGAGGCTCGAGCTGGTCGCGAAGCCCTCCGGCGCTGTCTCGCTCCGGGGAACGATGCGGGCGGTGGTCGACCGCGCCTGCGTCGTCACCCTCGAGCCGATGACCGAGCGGATCGAGGGACCCCTCTCCGTGCTGTTCCGGCCTGAGGGGGCTGCAGCCCGGGAGGTGACACTGGATGTCGAGCTCGAGGAGGACGAGGAGCCGCTTTCCGGCGGGGTGATCGACGCGGGCGAGGTCGTGGCCCAGACGATGGCACTCGCGCTTGACCCCTGGCCGAAGCGTCCAGGAGCGAGGCTCGGCGAAGAGGAAGCGAGCTGAGCTGCCGAAGAGCGCAGAGGAGAGGTGAGACCCTTCCGACATGTAACTTTACGCGCCGGGGGGGCTCTGCTAAGCACCCGGGCTCGTCGGTTTCCTTTTCGTGACAGAGCAAGGCTGAGCCACCATGGCGGTCCCCAAGCGGAAGACGTCCCCTTCCCGGCGCAACATGCGCCGGTCACATGAAGCCTTGCGCGCCGAGGCGTATGTGGAATGCCCGAACTGCGGCGAACTCAAGCGGCCCCACCACGTGTGCGGCTCCTGCGGCTACTATGACGGTCGCGAGGTTGCGCCGGCCGGTGACAAGCTGAAGGCTGTCGTCCGCATCTGAGCGGCCGCACGGAGGGCGTATGGCGGCAACCTTGCCCAGCGGGGATCGCCGCCTCGCCGTGGCAGACTCCTGGCCGCCCTGACAGAGCGATCGTGAACGGCGCCCCCTTTCCACTGGCGATCGATGCCATGGGCGGCGACCGGGCGCCGTCGATGGTGATCGAGGGTCTTCGCGTCGCCCTCGAGCGTCATCCGGGCGCACGCTTCCTCGTGTTCGGCGATGAGGCCGCCGTCGGGCCGATGCTCGGCCGCCACCCTGCTCTTGCCGCTGCCTGCGTTCTTCGGCACGCGCCCGAGCTTGTGCCGAACGACATGAAGCCGACGGCGGCGCTGCGCCTCCGCGCCTCCTCGATGCGCCTTGCGATCGACGCCGTGGCGGCGGGCGAGGCGGAGGGCGTGGTCAGCGCCGGCAATACCGGTGCGCTGATGGCGCTCGCCAAGATCGTTCTCAAGACGCTGCGGGGGATCGACCGGCCTGCGATGGCAGGGATCGGCCCTTCGGCGCGGGGCGACTTCGTGGTGCTGGACCTCGGCGCGAACGTGCAGTGCGACGCGCGCAACCTCGTCGAGTTCGCGCTGATGGGCGAGGTGTTCGCGCGGACCGTGCTCGGTCTCCGCTCGCCCTCGATCGGCCTGCTCAATGTCGGCGCCGAGGAGCTCAAGGGCGACGAGAGGGTCCGCCAGGCGGCCGAGGTCCTGCGCGCGAGCCATGTCGCGCCGCTCTTCCACGGCTTCATCGAGGGGCACGACATCGCCGGCGGCACCGTCGACGTGGTGGTGACCGACGGGTTCACAGGCAATGTCGCACTCAAGACCGGGGAGGGGACGCTCAAGCTGGTACGCGACCTGTTGCGCGAGGTGTTCTCCTCCACGCTCGCGGCGAAGCTTGGCTACATGCTCGCCCGGCCGGCGCTTGAGCGGCTGCGCGAATGGCTCGACCCGCGTCGCTACAACGGCGCGGTTCTGCTCGGCCTCAACGGCGTGGTGGTGAAAAGCCACGGCGGCACCGATGCGCTCGGCTTCGCGCACGCGATCGACCTCGCGATGGACATGGTCACCCACGGCTTTAACGCGCAGATCAGCGCCGAGCTGCTCAAGCTTCGGGGGGAGAGCTCGGCCGGCGAAGGGCCCGAGCAGGGAGCGGCCACGGCGCTGGCCGGGTGAGCATGGACAGCGCTCCCTCTTCTCCGGCGCTCTGCGCCTCCGCCCAGCGGCCGGCGTCCGCCTGCGTCCGGTCCCGGATCGCCGGCTTCGGCGGCGCGCTGCCCGAGCGCGTGGTCACGAATGACGAGCTTGCCGCCACGCTCGACACCTCCGACGCCTGGATCGTCGAGCGGACGGGAATCCGCGAGCGCCGGATCGCCGCCCCGGGCGAGTTGACCTCCGATCTCGCAGCCCGGGCGGCCCGTGCCGCGCTCGCCGATGCGTCGGTCGAGGCCGAGGCGGTGGACGGGATCATCCTCGCGACCTCGACGCCGGACCGGACCTATCCCGCCACCGCCGTCTCGGTCCAGGCGAAGCTCGGGCTCACGCGCGGCTTTGCCTTCGACATCGCCGCCGTCTGCACCGGCTTCATCTACGCCCTGGCCGTGGCGGACTCGATGATCCGCGCCGGGGCGGCACGCACGCTGCTCGTGATCGGGGCGGAGGTGAACAGCCGGATTCTCGACTGGTCGGACCGGAGCACGGCGGTGCTGTTCGGTGACGGTGCGGGGGCCGTGGTCCTGGTCGCCCACACCCAGGAGGACGGGCCCGGCGCGCCCGGCATCCTCTCGACGCACCTCCATGCCGACGGCCGGTACGAGGGGATCCTCCATGTCGATGGCGGCCCAGGCAGCACCGGCACGGTCGGCCATGTGCGGATGCAGGGGCGGGAGGTGTTCCGCCATGCGGTGGCCAAGCTCGCGGCGGTCGTGGACGAGGCGCTCGCGGCGAACGGTCTCGGCCAAGGGGATGTCGACTGGCTCGTCCCGCACCAGGCGAACCTCCGGATCATCGAGGCGATGGGCCGCAAGCTCGGCCTGCCGCCCGAGCGCGTGGTGGTGACGGTCGATCGCCATGCCAACACCTCCGCCGCTTCGATCCCGCTCGCGCTTGCCGATGCCTACCGTGACGGTCGGCTCAAGCGGGGCGATCTCGTTCTGATGGAGGCGATCGGTGGCGGTCTGACCTGGGGCGCGGCGCTCGTGCGCCTCTAGGGGGGAGGCGTCAGCGGCAGAATGGATCCGTCGCGGCGACGATGCCGGGAAACCCAGGGTGGACGGCGTCGCGGGAGGCTCCGGTCAACGGGCGAACGCCGGGACCGCCGTCGTCCAGGGCGGAACCTGACCCTGGCGTCCCTGCGCCCTGGCAAACGCCGCCGGCTTCGGCTTCACTCGCAGCGCCCGAACAGGAGCACCCGCATGTCCAGGATCGCTTATGTCAACGGCCGCTACCTGCCGCACCGGGAGGCCTCGACGCATATCGAGGACCGCGGCTACCAGTTCGCCGATGCCGTGTACGAGGTGGTGCACGTCCACGACGGCCGGTTCGTCGATGACGGCCCGCATCTCGACCGGCTCGAGCGGTCCTTGCGCGAGATCCGGATCCCGATGCCGATGTCGCGCGCCGCGCTTCGCCGCGTGCTCGCCGAGGTGGTGCGCCGGAACCGGATCGACGAGGGTCTTCTCTACCTTCAGGTCAGCCGCGGGGTCGCCCGGCGCGACCATGCCTTTCCGGCAAAGCCGGTGCCGCCCGTTCTCGTCGTCACGGTCAAGCGCATCAAGCCCTATCCCGCCTCGATCGATGGCTGGGGCACGACGGCGATCACCCATCCCGACCTGCGCTGGGCCCGCTGCGACATCAAGACCGTCGGGCTTCTGCCGAACGTGCTCGCCCGCCAGGCAGCGAAGGAGAAAGGGGCCTCGGAGGCGATCCTGATCGCCCCCGACGGGACGGTCACCGAGGGCGCCGCCACCACCGTCTGGATCGTCGATCAGGAAGGGCGGCTTCGCACACGCGACCTCGAAGCGAACATCCTGCCCGGCTGCACCCGGCGTGTCCTGATCGAGCTTCTGCGCGAGAACGGCATCCCATTCGTCGAAGGGCCGTTCACGGAACAGGAGCTCCGCACGGCGCGAGAGGCCTTCATCACATCCGCCACCTCGTTCGTGAAGCCGATCCTTGCGATCGACGGGGTGGCGGTCGGCGACGGCACGCCAGGGCCGGTGACGCGGCGTCTGTTCGACATCTTCTCGCGCCATGTGCGCGGGCAGCGCAACGAGCCGCCGAGAGCTGCGGCATGAGGCCGCCGCAGCCCGAAGCGGTCCTGTTCGACTGGGACAACACCCTTGTCGATGCCTGGCCTGGGATCGCGCATGCGCTGAATACCGCTCTCACCCGCTTCGGCCACCCGGCCTGGACGCTGGATGAGGTTCGGGCGCGGGTGCGCAAGTCGCTGCGCGACACGTTCCCCTCGCTGTTCGGCCGCGGCTGGGAGGAGGCGCGGGAGGTATTCTACGAGGCGCTCGAGGCGACGCATCTGACGCAGCTGACGCCGCTTCCGGGCGCTGGCGAGACTCTTGCCCAGGCGCGCGCCCTCGGCCTTCCCCTCGCGGTGGTGTCGAACAAGACAGGCCGCTTCCTGCGCCGGGAAGCCGAGGCGCTCGGCTGGTCGGGCGCGTTCGCGATCCTGGTCGGCGCCGGCGATGCCGAGGCCGACAAGCCCGACCCAGCGCCGTTCCGGCTGGCGCTCGGCGCGCTTGGCCAAAGCGCGGGCAGCTCGGTCTGGTATGTCGGGGACACGGCTCTCGACATGCTCGCGGCTCGGAACGCCGGGCTCACCGGCATCCTTTTCGGCGATGCCGCGCATGACGGCGGCCCCTCCGCCTCCTTGCATGACTGGCATGCCCCCGACCATGCGAGCCTGCAGTCCCTGCTCGCGACCCGTGTGGCGGCCTGACCTCTCGCTCGCAGAGACGTGCAGCGTGGCGTGCGCGCACTCTTCTTGTTCCGCTCGCGCGCGTGCTATATCTCGCGATTGCGAAATGGCCGCCTCGGCATGGCCGTCTCGTCAGCCCCGCAAGACCCGCAAGACGGCAACGCGACAGAAGAAAGAACACGACAGAAGAAAGGTTGGGCCATGGCGACGGAAAAGGCTCAGAATGTGCAGGACGTATTCCTGAACCATGTGCGGAAGAACAAGACGCCCGTGACGATCTTTCTCGTCAACGGCGTCAAGCTTCAAGGCATCATCACCTGGTTCGACAACTTCTCCGTCCTCTTGCGCCGCGACGGCCACACGCAGCTCGTCTACAAGCACGCGATTTCCACCGTGATGCCGGGCGCACCGATCATGCTGTTCGATGCCTCCCGCGCCGCGCCGGAACAGCAGGCCTCCGCCCCCGGCCCGAACACCTTGACTGTCTCGCCGAAGGAGAGCGCCCCTGCGTCGGCCCCGGCGGGAGACTGACGCGAGAGGCGCCGGCGCGGAGCCGCTCCCGCCGCAGCCGAACACCGCCGCCGTCATCCTGCCCTGGGAGCGATCGGATTCCGTCCGCGCCGCCGCAGACGGGTCCGACCTGCCCCCCGGTCTGCTTCGCCCAGCCGAGGCTCGGCTCGAGGAGGCGGTGTCGCTAACCCGCTCGATCGGGCTTTCCGTCATCTGGACGGGGGTGCTGCCCCTGCGCGGCCGCCGACCGGCCACGCTGCTCGGCGCGGGCCAGGTGGAGAACGTTGCCAACGCCGTGCGGCTGAACCGGGTAGCGGTGGCGGTTGTCGATTCGCAGCTGAGCCCGGTGCAACAGCGCAACCTTGAGAAGGCCTGGGGCTGCAAGGTGATCGACCGAACCGGGCTTATCCTCGAGATCTTCGGCGCCCGGGCCCGCACCCGAGAGGGAGCGCTTCAGGTCGAGCTCGCGCATCTCGAGTACCAGCGCACCCGACTCGTCCGGTCCTGGACCCATCTCGAGCGGCAGCGCGGCGGCTTCGGCTTCCTCGGCGGCCCGGGCGAGAGCCAGATCGAGATCGACCGCCGGCTGATCGGCGACCGGATCGCGAAGCTCAGGCGCGAGCTCGAGGAGGTGCGCCGAACCCGCGGCCTGCATCGCGGCGCCCGCCGGCGGGTTCCCTATCCGGTGGTCGCCCTCGTCGGCTACACCAACGCCGGCAAGTCCACGCTGTTCAACGCGCTCACCGGTGCGTCGGTGCTCGCGAAGGACCAGCTCTTCGCCACCCTCGACCCGACGATGCGGGCGCTGAAGCTTCCCTCCGGCCGGACGGTGATCCTCTCCGACACGGTCGGGTTCATCTCCGACCTGCCGCACGAGCTCGTCGCGGCGTTCCGCGCCACCCTCGAGGAGGTGGCGGAAGCCGACATCATCCTGCACGTGCGCGACGTCGCCCACCCCGACAGCGCCGCGCAGCGGGCGGACGTGCTCGGCGTTCTCGACGGAATGGTGAAGGACGGCGCGCTCGACCCTGCTTGGCAGGACAGGGTGATCGAGGTGCTGAACAAGTCCGACCTGCTCGCCGAGGAGGCGCGCGTCGCGCTTGAAGCCAAGCCTGGGACGGTGCTCGTCTCGGCGCTCACCGGCGCGGGCCTCGGCGCGCTCAAGGCGGCGATCGACGCCTGCCTTTCCGCCGGCCTCGGCGTGCACCGGATCACGCTTGGGCCGGCGGAGGGGGCCGCACTCGCCTGGCTCTATGCGCATGGCGAGGTGGTCGACCGCCGCGACGCGGCAGAGGCGATCCATCTGGCCGTGCGGCTTTCGGACGAGGACCGCGCCCGCTTCGAGAACCGGCGTGCGCAGGCGGCGAAAGAGGCGGGAGGCCTCGTATCCAAGGCCTGAGGGGCGGCGCGCCGCCGCGTCGCCCCCGGGCCGCGCACCGGCGCGGTTGACGGCCCATCCGCTTCTTGCTGCGATGGGCCTGACGCTCTCAGCCGCGCAGGAGTGCCCATCCATGCCGTCGACGTTCCGCCCGCTCGGCGACCGCATCCTCGTCGAGCCGATCGCCTCGGAGACGAAAACCAAGGGCGGGATCATCATCCCCGACACGGCCATCGAGAAGCCGACGCGCGGCAAGGTGGTCGCCGTCGGCCCCGGGGCGCGGGCTGAGGACGGGCGGCTCCTCAAGCTCGACGTCAAGGTCGGCGATATCGTTCTCTACGGGAAATGGACCGGCACCGAAGTGAAGCTCGACGGCAAGGACTTCGTGATCATGAAGGAGGCCGACGTCCTCGGGATCGCAGAGTGACTGCCGCGCGCTTGTCCCCGGAGGATCGGGCCTGAACCCGATCCGATCGGCCGAGGCGGCAGCGTCGGTTGCCGCCGTGCTTGCGGAGGCCGCCGTTACCGAGGTGATGCCACGCTTCCGGAACCTCGCCGCCGGCGAGGTGCGCGCCAAATCGGGGCCGCAGGACCTCGTCACGGCGGCGGACGAGGCCTGCGAGCGGGCAGTGGTCGCCGCACTCGAGCGGATCGCGCCGGGCATCCCCGTGGTCGGCGAGGAGAGCGCCGCGGCCGACCCGTCCATGCTCGCCCGCGCCGCCTCGGCCGAGTGGTGTTTCGTGCTCGACCCGGTGGATGGCACCGCGAATTTCGCCGCCGGCCTGCCGCTGTTCGGAACGATGCTCGCGCTTCTGCACCAGGGCGAACCGGTCGCTGCCTGGATGCACGACCCGATCCTGCACGACACCGCGATCGCGCTCGCGGGCGAGGGGGCGTGGGTCGAGGACCGGCATGGGCGTCGTCATGACCTCCGCGTGGCCGAGCCCGTGCCGCTTGGTGCGATGCGCGCCGCCGTGAGCCACCGCTACCTGCCGCCCGAGCTCGCCGGCCGGGTTCGCCCCCGGCTCGGCCTGTTCGGCGCGGGCTGGGAGCTTCGCTGCGCCGCGCACGAGTGGCGCCTTGCCGCCTCAGGGCCGATCCACGCCCTGTTCTACTGGCGGCTGATGCCCTGGGACCATGCTCCCGGCGTGCTGATCCACCGCGAGGCGGGCGGCCACGCCGCCCTGATCGATGGCCGGCCCTATCACGCCTCGGTGCTGTCGGGGGGGATGATCGCCGCGCCAGATCGTGACTCGTGGGAGGCTGTGCGCGAGGCGCTGCTCGCGCCCTGAGGGGCTGGGCTGACGGCGGAACAGCCGAGACGCGCCGGTGGCCGCCTCGTCCGTCGGCTCATCCCCGCTGCGGCCCGGGCCTGCTGCGAACAAGCCTGCCGCTTGCGACCGCGATCCCGGCAAGCACCAGCGCGCCGCCCGCGAGCGCCGTCGGCTGCGGCCGCTCGTTGAGCACGGTCACGGCGAGCGCCGTCGTCCAGAGCGGGATCAGGTAGTCGACGAAGCCGGCCGTCGCCGCCGGCGCGCGGGCGAGCAGGCGCCAGTAGAGAGCCATCGGCAGGGCGGTCGCGACCGAGCCGAGAGCGGCGATCGAGAGAGCCGTGCCGAGGTCGGGCGGCGGGGCGATCCCCTGGTCGGTCGCGAGAGCGAGCAGGGCGGAGGCGGCGATCGAGACGATCTGCTGGCCGATCGCCGTCCCGGCCGCGTCGGGTGGTCGCACCCGGCGGCCATAGGTCGCCCCGGCGGCATAGGAGGTCGCGACCAGGAGCATGGCCGCGAACCCCTCGAGCGAGGCGGAGGAGGCGGCGAGCACGCCCGGGCCGAGCACGAGCGCGACGCCGCAGAAGCCGATCGCCACCCCTGCGAGCCCGTGTCGGGTGATCCGCTCGCCCGGCAGGAAGAGATGCGCGAGGATCGAGAGGATGAGCGGCATCGAGGCGGCGACGAGAGCTGCCGGGGCGGTGTCGATGCGCCCCACCGCGAAGGCCATCAGCGCGCTCGAAAGCCAGCCATTGGTGGTGCCGACGACGAGCACGTCGAGAAGACGCATCCTCGGGACGCGGCGGCGCCAGAGCGCCACGAGGCAGAGCACGGCGAGAGCGGCGATGCCGCGCCAGAAGGTGAGGGTGAAGGGAGCGAGGGTCTCCCCGGCAAGGCGTAGCCAGAGGAGCGTCGTTCCCCAGCCCGCCGAGACGATGAGCAGCGTGGGCCAGACGCCGGGGGCGCTCACGACGCGAGGCGCGGACGCGCTGTCATTCCCGCTCCGCCGCCTTGGCCGCCTGCCAGTGCGCCTCCATCTCGGCAAGGCTCGCCTCTTCCGGGCGCCGGCTGGCGGCGGCAAGCGCCGCCTCGACGGCGCGGAAGCGGCGCTCGAACTTGGCGTTCGCGCCGCGCAGGCAGGCCTCGGGGTCGAGCTCGAGCTTGCGCGCGAGGTTCGCAAGCACGAACAGCATGTCGCCGACCTCGTCGGCGAGCCGCGCCGGATCGCGCTCTGCCTGGGCGAGCTCAGCGCGGAGCTCCTCCGTCTCCTCGGCGAGCTTGTCGAGAACGGCCGCGGCATCCGGCCAGTCGAAGCCGACCCGGGCCGCGCGTCGGGTGAGCTTCGCCGCGCGGGTCAGTGCGGGCAGGGCGAGGGGGAGGCCGGCAAGCACGCCCGTCTCGGCGCGGGCGGCGCGTTCGGCCGCCTTCTGCGCCTCCCAGGCCTCGGTTTGCTCCGCCGCGTTCTCGCGGCGCGCCTCTCCGAACACGTGCGGGTGGCGCCGGATCATCTTCTCGGTAATCCCGCGCGCAACGGCGGCGAAGTCGAAGCGGCCGGCTTCGGCTGCCATCTGCGCGTGGTAGACGACCTGAAACAGGAGATCGCCGAGCTCGTCGGCAAGTGCTGCCCAGTCGCGCCGTGCGATCGCATCGGCGACCTCGTAGGCCTCTTCGATCGTGTAGGGGGCGATCGTGTCGAAGTCCTGCTCGCGGTCCCAGGGGCAGCCGCGTTCGGGGTCACGCAGGGCGGCCATGACGCGGAGGAGGCGGCGGAGTTCCTCGGCGGCTTCCGGCGTGTCGTTGGTCAAGCGGTGCCTCCCGATGGTCAGACCAAAAGTCCGATAATCATGATTATGGAAAACACGCGCATGGTCAGACGACCAGCTCGAGGCCGTCGAAGCCGGGCTCGACCCCCTCGGGCAGCGCAGCGGCGAGCGCCCGGTAGTCGAAGCTCTCGCCCATGTGCGTGAGCACCGTCCGCTCGGGCTTAAGCCGATCGACCCAGCCGAGCACGCGATCGAGATGCGCGTGCGTTTTGTGCGGCGCGGCCTGGAAGCAGCCGACGATCCAGACGCGCACCCCGCCGAGCGCCGCGAGCGCCGTCTCGTCAAGGTCGAGCACGTCGGTCGAATAGGCGAAGTCGCCGATCCGGAACCCGAGGCTCGGCATGAACCCATGGTCCTGCAGGATCGGCAGGACTCTCACCCCGGCCGCCTCGAACGCCACGCCTGGGGTGATCTCGTTGGGCTCGAGCACCGGGCGGAAGAACGCCCCCGGTGCCTTCAGCGGCTGGAAGGCGTAGTCGAACCGCTTCTGCAGATTAGCGAGTGTCCGGCCATCGGCATGCACCGGGATCGGCCGGCCGATCAGCTTGTTAACGCCGCGCAGGTCGTCGAGCCCCATCACATGGTCGGCGTGGCTGTGGGTGTAGAGCACCGCGTCGATCCGCCACTTGCCGGCCGAGAGAAGCTGAAAGCGCAGATCCGGCGCCGTGTCGACAAGCAGCGTGGCGGCCTCGGTCTCGACCAGGATCGAGGCCCGCGTGCGGCGGTTGCGCGGCTCTTCGGGGTCGCAGGCGCCCCAGCGCCCGCCGATCAGCGGCACCCCACCCGAGCCGCCGCAGCCGAGGACCGTGACCTTCACGCCGCTGCCGGCAGCCTGAGCCGGCGAAACAGCCGGAGCGTGTTCGCGGTGGTGAATTCGGCGAGAGCCGAAAGGCCAAGGCCGCGGACTTGGGCCAGCGTCCGGGCGGTGTGGGCGACCATCCCCGGCTCGCAGCGCTTGCCCCGGAACGGTTCTGGGGCGAGGTAGGGAGCGTCGGTCTCGACCAAAAGCCGGTCAACCGGCAGGTCACGGGCGAGAGCGCGCAGCTCCTCCGATCGCCGGAAGGTGAGGATCCCCGAGAAGCTGATGAGGCCGCCAAGTTCAACTGCAGTTTCAGCGAGTTGTCGCGATGAGCTGAAGCAGTGCATGACGAAGGGGAAGGCGCCTCCCCGCTCCCGTTCATCCTTCAGGATCAGGGCGATGTCAGCGTCGGCGTCGCGGGCATGGACGACGAGCGGCAAGCCCGTTTCACGCGCGGCCCGGATGTGCCGGCGAAAGCTTTCCGCGGCAATCTTTCGCGGGGCCTTCTCGTAGTGATAGTCGAGCCCGCTCTCGCCGATGCCGACGACGCGCGGGTGGTCGGCGAGCGCCACGAGCTGGGCCACTTCCGGCAGCGGCTCCTCGGCGGCGTTGTGCGGGTGGATGCCGACGGTGCACCACACCTCCGGGAACGCCTCGGCGATCGCCTTGACGGTGGCGGCCTGGCGCAGCCTGACGCCGATCGTGATCACCGCCTCCACCCCCGCCTCGCGGGCGCGCGCGATCAGCCCCGGGCGCTCCTCGGCCGACCAGTGGTCGAGATGGCAGTGGCTGTCGATCAGCACCGTCTCAGCCCCCCTTCCCCGGCCTCTCCTCGAGTTTGCGGAACAGCGGCCTCGGTTCGGGAAGCGCCACGCCGCCCGCTATCGGCCGCTCGAGCGCGTCGAAGCCGCGCTCGGTAACGGCGAGCTGGTCGAGCAGCCGGGACATCGTCCCCGGCATCACCGGCTGAAGCAGGATGGCGAGGCGACGCAGCGTCTCGGCGAGCGTCCAGAGAACCGTGCCCATCCGGCCCGGGTCGGTCCTGCGCAGCGCCCACGGCGCCTCGCGGTCGATATAGGCATTCGCCTCGCGGATCACCGCCCAGGCCGCCTCGAGAGCGGCGTGGAACGCCTGGCGGGCCATCTCCTCGCGCATCCTTGGCAGAAGCGACGCGGCGGCCTCGAGCAAGGCCCGGTCGGCCGACGCGAGCTCGCCCGGCATGGGAAGAACCCCGCCGCAGTTCCGGGCGATGAAGCCGAGCGTGCGCTGCGCGAGATTGCCGAACTCGTTGGCGAGGTCGACATTGAGGCGGCGCCTCAGCCCCTCCTCCGTGTAGTCTCCATCGGCGCCGAAGGGCACCTCGCGCAAGAGGAAGAAGCGGAACGGATCAAGCCCGACACGCTCGATCTCGGCGAAGGGGTCGACCACGTTGCCGAGCGACTTCGACATCTTCTGCCCTTCGACCGTCCACCAGCCGTGGGCGAACACCCGACGCGGCGGGGCAAGGCCGGCGCTCATCAGGAAGGCAGGCCAATAGACCGCGTGAAAGCGCAGGATGTCCTTGCCGACGAGATGGAGATCGGCGGGCCAGAACCCGGCCCGCTCGGACGTCTCGTCCGGCCAGCCTGTGGCGGTGACGTAGTTGGTCAAGGCATCGAGCCACACATACATCACGTGGCCCGGGCTGTCCGGCACCGGCACGCCCCAGCTGAAACTCGTGCGGCTGACGGAGAGGTCCTCGAGCCCCGAACGGACGAAAGAGACGACCTCGTTCCGGCGCGCCTCCGGGGCGATGAAGTCCGGATTGGCGTCGTAGAAGGCGAGCAGCCGCTCTTGCCAGGCAGAGAGGCGGAAGAACCAGGAGGGCTCCTTCACCCACTCGACCGGAGCGCCGGTGGGGGCACGGCGCACCCCGTCCTCGCCCACCACCGTCTCGCTTTCGCGATAGAAGGCCTCGTCGCGAACGGCGTACCAGCCGCCGTAGTCGCCGAGATAGAGGTCTCCGGCGGCGTGGATCCGCCGCCAGAGCTCCTCGCAGGCGCGGTAGTGGCGCGGCTCGGTGGTGCGGATGAAGTCGTCGTTCGAGAAGCCCATCGCGGCGGCGAGCGCGCGGAAATTGGCGCTCACCTCGTCGGTGAACGGCTTCGGCGCCATTCCCCGCGCGGCCGCCGCCTTCTCCACCTTCTGGCCGTGCTCGTCCGTGCCGGTGAGGAAGAACACCTCCCGCCCGTCGAGCCGCATGAAGCGGGCGAGCACATCGGCCGCGAGCGTGGTGTAGGCGTGCCCGATATGCGGCACGTCGTTGACGTAGTAGATTGGGGTCGTGACGTAGAAGCGGCGTCGTTGCATCGTCTTGTCCGTGCGTCCGCCCGGCATCGAGCCGTCAGGGTGTGTCGAGCGCGCCCCCCGGCCGGAGCGCGAGGAGCGCCGAGAGCACGGCCTGCTTGCGGTCGAGGTTGAGCGCGTCGGTCTGTCGCGCGAGCTGCCCGACCTTCTCCCACAAGCCCCCCCACTCTTCAAGCGGCCGCAGCCGCGCCACCGCATCGGCCTGCCCGACGGCCGACGCCTTCGCAAGCGCGGCAAGCCGGTCACGCAACAGGCCCATGAACAGCGCGAACCCCTCCTCCGCGCCCGGTCGCGCGAGCCGGTCGGCGAGCGCATGGGCCGCCGTGAGGTCGAGCGCCGGAAGGCCCTGGAACACGCGCGCGAGAGCAGCGGAGAGCTCGGCCGCCCCGCCCTCGGCGAGAGCGAGCGCACGCCCGATCGACCCGCCGGCAAGCGCGACGGCGGCCTCGGCCTCCGCGGGCGGGAGGTCAGGCGCGTGCTGGGCGAGCAGGAGAGCGACCTCGCTCGCGGCAAGCGGCGCGAGCGAGAGCCTGCGGCAGCGGCTGCGGATCGTCGGCAGAAGACGCGCCGGGGCGTGGCAGACGAGCAGGATCAGCGCCTTCGGCGGCGGTTCCTCGAGGATCTTGAGAAGCGCGTTGGCCGCCTCGGCAGAGAGGTCGTCAGCCGGATCGACGATCGCCACGCGCCAGGGGCTCTCGGCACCGGTGAGTCGGAGGAAGCCGATCATGCCGCGCACGTCATCGATCGCGATCTCGGTGCGCAGCCGCCCCGTCCGCGGGTTTTCCGTGCGTGCGACGAGGCGAAGGTCGGGATGGCTGCCGGAAGCGACCTTGCGCGCGGCAGGATGTCCCGCCGGCACGGCGAGCGGCGAGGCCGCTTGGGGAAAGCCGGCGAGCACCCAGGTGGCCGCGGCACGGGCGAAGGTGGCCTTGCCGATGCCCGGCGGGCCGCCGATCACCCAGGCGTGGTGCAGCCGCCCGGCGGCGGCGGCCTCGGCGAAGGCCTCCGCCGCCGCCCTGTGGCCGACGAGCTCGCCCTGGCTCATGCGGCGGCCGGCAGAACGAGCCCGAGACGTTCCGCGACGGCCGCGCGGATCGCTGCCGCCACCGCCTCGGCCGGGCGCGCAGCGTCGATCACCACGCAGCGCTTCGGCTCCGACGCCGCACGTCGCAGGAACCCTTCGCGGATCCTGGCATGGAAGGCATGGTCGAAGCGCTCGTAGCGGTTTCTCGCCGACCGTGCGGCCGCGCGGGCGAGCCCCTGCTCGACGGGAAGGTCGAGGATGAGCGTGAGGTCCGGGGCGACGTCGCCGAGCGTGGCGCGATGGATCGCCGCGATCGCCGCCGCCTCGACCCCCTGCCCGTCGCCCTGGTACACGGCGGTGCTGTCGGCGAACCGGTCGGAGACGACCCAGGCGCCGCGTTCGAGCGCCGGCCGGATCACCCGCGCAACGTGCTGCACACGAGCGGCATAGTGCAGAAGCGTCTCGGCGAGCGGCTCCCAGCGCCCCGGCGCGCCGGTGACCAGCAGCCCGCGTATGGCCTCGGCCCCCGCCTCGCCGCCGGGCTCGCGCGTCTCGACCGCCTCGAGCCCGGCTGCGCGGATCGCCTCCGCGAGCAGCCGCGCCTGCGTGGTCTTGCCCGCCCCCTCCCCGCCCTCGAGCGTGATGAACCGACCGCCCATGCCGAGGCGCGCTGCCGCCTCAGCTTCCAAACACGAGGTGCCGGAGGCTTGCGCCGATCCGCGGCACGAAGCCGAGCCGCGGCACGTCCGCCCCGGCATAGAGCGGCACGGACATCTGCGGCACGCCCCTGCCCGACACCTCGAGCCTGCCGAGCTCCGTCCCGCGCGCGACCGGGGCCTTGACAGGCGCGGTGTAGTGCACCGCGATCCGCGCCTCCTGCCGCCAGCTGCGCGGCACCGTCATCACGAGGTCGCGCCCGGCGACAAGCGGGACGGTGTCGCGCTCGCCAAGATGCACCGGGACGTTCTCCACCGTCTCGGCGGCGCCGAACAGGCGCACATTCTCGAACTCGCGGAACGCCCACAGCATCAGCCGCTCGCTCTCCTCGGCGCGGATGCGCATCGAGGGAAGACCGTTGACCACGAGGATCACGCGCCGCCCCCCCTGAACCGCCGAGGCCGTGAGGCCGTAGCCGCTCTCCTCGGTATGGCCGGTCTTCAGCCCGTCGGCGCCGATGTTGCGGTAAAGCAACGGGTTGCGGTTCTCCTGGGTGATGTTGGCAAATCGGAACGAGCGTTCGCTGTAGTAGCGGTAGTAGTCGGGGAAGTCCTGGATGATCCGTGCGGCGAGGAGCGCGAGGTCGCGGCACGACATGCGGTGGTTCGGGTCGGGCCACCCGGTCGAGTTGCGCAACGTCGTCTGCCTCAGCCCAAGGGCGCGGGCGCGCTCGGTCAGGAGGTCAGCGAAGGCCTCCTCCGAGCCGCTGATGGCCTCGGCGAGAACGATGCAGGCGTCGTTGCCCGACTGCACGATCACGCCGCGCAGCAGATCCTCGACCTTCACCCTCTGCCCGACCTCAACGAACATCTTCGACCCGCCCATGCGCCAAGCGCGCTCGCTGACGGGAAGCTCGGTGTCGAGGCGAAGCCGGCCGGCGCGGAGGTGCTCGAACACCACATAAGCCGTCATCAGCTTCGACATCGAGGCGGGCGGCATCGGCACGTCCGCCTCCTTCTCGAGCAGTGTCGCCCCGGTCTCGAAATCGACGATCAGCGCATGCCGCGCGAGCGTATCGACCGGCCCGAGCGGGGTGTTCGCCGGGCTGCCCTGCGGCCGTGGCGGCTGCGGCTGGCGCGGCTGCGGCTGGCCAGTGCGCTGCGGCGGACGCTGCGTCGGCCGCTGCTGCTGCGCGCGCGCGAGCGAGGGCGCGGCGAGGGCGAGCGCCGCGGCGCCGAACAGGCGGCGGCGCGTGGAGGAGATGGTGTCGGTCATCTGGTCCCGGTTCCCTCGGTTCCGCGTCGGTCAGTCGACGACGATCCGGGCGTCGCTCGCGCCTGCACGCAGGGTGGCGGCGAGGAGGTGGTCGGCCTCCGCCACCGTTCGCGCCGGCCCGAGCCGAACCCTATAGAGCGTGCGCCCGTTCGCCGTCACGCGGCTCGTGTGCGCCGGGCCGGCGGCGGCGAGACGCGTACGCAGGGCTTCGGCGTTCCGAGCGCTGCCGAAGACGCCGGCTTGAACCCAGAGCCTTCCCGGCGCCGGGGGCTGCTGGCGCAGCGTCCGCGGCAGGGCGTCGGTGCGCAGCGGCACGGCCAGCAGTGGCGGCGGAGCAGGCGGCGGGGCGGGCAGAGGTGCCGCGACGCGAACCATCGTCGCCGCGCGGGCGCCGGGCGGCGGGGGCAGCGTCTCGGCCTCAACCGGAATGCGCGGCGCGGAGGCGACGACGATCCGTTCGCTCTCCGGAACGGGCGTCCGCGCGCGCGCCTCCGCCGCCACGAGGCGACTCTCCTCGGGGACCACCTGCACCCGCACCTGCGCCACCCCGTCGGCGGGCAGGCCGAGCACGCGGGCCGACGCCTCGGACAGCCCGATGATACGCCCGACATCGACAGGGCCGCGATCGTTCACCCGAACCAGCACCGACCGGCCGTTCTCGAGGTTGGTCACGCGGACGATCGCGGGAAGCTGCAGCGTCGGGTGCTGGGCGGTGAGCTTCGCCGGGTCGAAGACCTCCCCGTTCGCTGTCCGGCTCCCGGCACGCTGCCGGATGACCGTGGCGAGGCCGGTCTCGTCGAGGTCGTAGTCCTCGCGCGGAGAGAACCAGACCCCTCCCCTCCGGTAGGTCTCGCCGACGACGAAGCTGCCCTCGCCCGGGTCGCGCGACGCGCTCCCCGTGAGCCGTTTCCCGAGCTGGGCGACGAAGCCCGTCTCTGCGCAGCCTGCGAGCATCAGCGCGGCGGCGGCGATGGCGGCTAGGGCCGGGCGCGTCATCCGCCGACCCGATCCGACAACAGGCCAACGGCGAGAACGTAATAGGTGCTGTTGTTGTAGCGCCGCACGGCCTGGGCGTTGGGGAACAGCACGAAGGCCTGGCCCGCGGCGCCATCGGGGGCGGCGATCGCCGCCGGCATGTCGCCCGCCGGCATACGCCCGCCATCGGCCGGGCGGACGCCGGCCGACGCCCAGGACGAGAGCGGCCGCATCGTCCGCCCATCCGCCTCCCCGATCGGGAAGCGCGGCGGCAGCGTCACCTCAAAGCCCCAGGGCCCGCCCGGCCGCCAGGCGCCGGCGCGGCGAAGGTAGTTGCCGATCGAGCCGAGCGCGTCCGCCCGGCTGTCCCAGATGTCGCGGCGGCCGTCCCCGTCGAAATCGACCGCATAGGCGAGGAAGGAGCCGGGCATGAACTGCGGCTGGCCCATTGCTCCGGCCCAGCTTCCGAGCATCCGCTCCTTGCGGATGTGCCCCTGGTCGAGGATCCTGAGCGCGTTGAGGAGCTCGCCGCGGAAATACGCGCTCCTGCGGCCGTCATAGGCGAGCGTGGCCAGCGCCTGGACCACGGGGAACCCGCCCATAGTGGCGCCGTAGTTCGTCTCCACCCCCCAGATCGCGGTGACGGTGCGGGCGGCGACGCCGAAGCGTTGCTCGACGGCAGCGAGCAGCGCGCGGTTCTCGGCGAAGGCCTTGCGCCCGTTACCGATCCGCGGTTCCGCGACCACGCGGTCACGGTACTGGGCCCAGCTGAGCGTCACCTCCGGCTGGCGGCGATCGAGCTCGATCACGCGCTGGATCGGCGCGATTCCAGAAAGAGCCCCCTGGATCGTCGCGGCGGAGATCCCCTGCGCGCGTGCTTCGGCGCGCAGCTCGGAGAGCCAACGCTCAAAGGGCTGTGACGCCGCGCGCGCCCCGGCCGCGGCCGCCACGGCCGGGAGAGCCCCGAGGACCACGCGTCGAGTCGCACCCATGTCTTCCTCAATGCCACTTGTGCGTGCGGTTCTCAACGCGTGCTTCGGCTGCGCGCCCCGTGTCGGGAGCCTCCTCCTGGCCTGCCTGGAGCGGCTCGGCTAGAAGGGCGGCGAGGGATGGAAACGGTGAGGGAGAGCGCCATGCGCCCGATCACGGAGGAGTTCGCCGCCTGGGCCGCAGGGATCGACGCGTCCTCGCTGCCCGCCCCGGTGGTCGCACGCGCCAAGGCGCTCGTGCTCGACCTCGTCGGCAACATCGTCCGCGCCCGCCATGACGCGGAGAGCACCCCTGCCCTGCTTGCCGCCGCCCGCTCGCTCGGCCTCTGTGGCGGCACGGCCACCGTGTTCGGGGACGCCGCACGCTACACCCCGGCAGGCGCAGCGCTGGTAAACGGGGCGCTCGCCCATTCGCTTGATTTCGACGACACCCATGCCGCGGGAAGCCTCCACCCCGGCGCGCCGGTGATCCCGGCCGCTCTCGCCGCCGCCGAGCTCGTGCGGGCGAGCGGGGCGCGCCTCGTCGCCGGCATCGTCGCCGGCTACGAGGCGACGATCCGTCTCGCGCTCGCCCTCCCGGCCGGAGACCACTACGACCGCGGCTTCCACCCCACCGCCACCTGCGGCGCCTTCGGCGGCGCGGTCGCCGCCGCACGGGTGTTCGGCCTCGACGCCCGGGGCATGGCGGATGCACTCGGAATCGCGCTGTCCCAGGCCGCGGGCAGCCTTCAGTTCCTCGCCAACGGCGCCTGGACCAAGCGGTTCCAGGTCGGCTGGTCGGCGATGGCGGGGCTTGCGGCGGCGAGCTTGGCGCGCGAGGGCTTCCGCGGTGCGTCGGAGGCGATCGAGGGCCGCCACGGCTTCCTCCGCGCCTATGCCCCGGCGCCGCGGCCGGAGCGCGTGCTCGAAGGCCTCGGCGAGGTGTTCGAGCTGATGGCGACGGCAGTGAAGCCCTATCCCTCGTGCCGCTACGGCCACGCGGCGATCGACGCGGCCCTCGCGCTCCGGGCCGAGCACGGGCTGAGGCCAGAGGAGATCACCGCCGTCACCGTGCACCTGCCCGCGAAGGGCATGCTGCTGATCGGCGCCCCGGCCGAGAAGAAGGCCGAGCCGCGGAATGTCGTGGATGCGCAGTTCTCCGGCCCGTTCGTCGTCGCCGCCGCGCTCGCGACCGGGGCGATGGGCTGGGAGAGCTATGCGCTGCTCGACGACCCTGTGGTGCGCGCGCTGGCGCGGCGCATCCGCTGCGTCGAGGACCCGGAGATCGAGGCCGAGTTCCCCGCCAACATGGCCGGCCGCACCACGGTGGAGACGGGGCGCGGCAGCTTCAGCGCCAAGGTCGTCGTGCCCAAGGGGGAGCCCGGAAATTTCCTCACGGAAGCGGAACTCGCCGCCAAGTTCCACGGGCTTGCGGACGCGATCCTGACGCCGCCGAAGGCGGCCGCCCTCGCCGAGGCCATCCTCTCGCTCGAGGCACTGCCGGATGTGACGGAGCTCGCACGTCTCGCCGGGCCGGTGAGCGCCGTCCGTCTCGCCGGAGAGTGAGCGTCAGCCGTTCGCCTCGAAGCGCCGGAACAGGCCGACGACGCGCCCCTGGATGCGCACCCGGTCGGCCGGGATGATCCGCGGCTGATAGGCAGGGTTGGAGCTTTCGAGCGCGACCGCGTCCTTGCGGCGCCGCAGGCGCTTGAGCGTCACCTCGAACCCGTCGATCAGCGCCACCACGATCGCCCCGTTCGGCGCGTCCTGAGCCGCACGGATCAGCACGATGTCGCCGTCGTGGATGCCGTCGCCGATCATCGAGTCGCCGGTGACCACGAGGGCGAAATGGTCGCCCGCGCCGAGATACTCGGGAGCGATCGGCAGCTCGGCGTCGTGGCTGTCGATCGCCTCGATCGGCTGGCCGGCGGCGATGCGGCCGAGGATCGGCACGGAGGCGTGACGTTGGGGAGGCGGCGGCTCGGCCCGGCGGGCGAAGGCGGCGACGGTGCTGCCATTCTCGGCCGCGAGCACCGGCTCGCGTCGCGCGCGCCTGCCGTTGCCGGCGAGATAGTCCGGGACGCGGATGACCTCGAGTGCGCGGGCACGGTGCGGGTGGCGCCGTATGAAGCCTCGCTCCTCGAGGGCAGTAACGAGACGGTGGATGCCTGACTTCGAGCGGAGCTTCAGCGCCTCCTTCATCTCCTCGAACGAGGGCGAGGTGCCGGTGGTGTTGCAGTGGTCGAGGATGAAGAGAAGCAGCTCGTGCTGCTTTCGCGTCAGCATGACGGCACCCGCGTGGTGGCACCGCGGCCTGGAACCACCCGCAGCTCGGCTCGCTTGTGCCTCGGCATGACGCCACCCTCTTCCCTGCGACCCCAACGCCGCGCGACTCGGAACAAAACCGGAACCCGAATAGTCCGCCCCATCGCGTCGCGTCAAGCGCCACGGCTTGGGCCGCGCCTGTCTTCAGAACGGGGTGCGGACGGGGCGCGGGTCGGCGATCTCGACATAGCCGCGCTGGACGCAGCGCTCCAGCGCTTCGAAGGCGAGCCTCGCCTCGTCATAGGCGGTGCGGAGGCGAGCGAGCCGGTCGATCTCCTCGCGCGTCACCTCGCCGCGCGTCTCCCGCCCCAGTCCGAGCGCACAGGCGAGATACTCGGCCCTGAGCCGCGCGACGACGGTGGCGAGTCGGAGGAACCCGTCACGCGTGATCTCGGGAAGGCGCTGGCCGATGACGGCGCGGTTGGCTTCCCGCACGCCGTGCTCGACCTCGTCGAGCAGGCGCTTCTGAGCGCGGTAGTAGGCGGGGTCGGTGTTGGCGATCGGCATCAGGGGCAGGCCCTCCACTCTCAACCATCGCCTGCCAGGCTTGCCGAAGCGTAAACGCCTAGCGTCTGGTGATCCGCCCATCCGTGACCGGAAGGACGGGGCTCCGTGCGGCGATCCAGGCTTCGACCACGTCCTCGATGTTCGGACCGCCGTCATAGGCGGCGACGGCCCGGTCGCGCAGGCTCAGATAGCCATCTCCTCCCTGGCGGAGGAAGTTGTTGGTGACGATGGTATAGAGCCGGCCGTCCTCGAGCGGCCGCGTGCTGCCGTCGGGGCCGACGACCGACGCGGAGACGAGCCGCCGACCAGGGGGAGCCCCAGGGTCCCAGACGACGCGCAGTCCGGCGAGCTGCGGGAACCGCCCGGCCCCGCTCTCGACCGCCGAGAAGCCGTTCTCGAGCGCGGCGCGCAGATCGGCGCCGGCGAGCGTGAGGGTGGCGAGCGTGTTCGAGAACGGAAGGACGGTGAGAAGGTCGCCCCAGGTGATCGGCCCGGCGGCGAGGCCGGAGCGCAAGCCGCCGCCGTTCTGCAGCGCGATCTCGGCCCCCGATGGCCGCGCGGCGGCAAGCATCGCCTCGGCCACCATGTTGCCGAGGGCGCATTCCTCCCGCCGGCAGGCGTCGTTCGGCAGCGGTGCCGCAGCGGCGCCGATCACCCGCGCGCGCAGCGCCGCAAGCGGCAGCGCAAGCTCCGCCACCAGCGCCTCGACGGCGAGATCGCGCGGGCCAGCGAACGCAAGAGGCAGCGCATCCCCGCGCGCCTCCACCACCCTTCCCTCGGTATCGAGATCGAGGTCGAGCCGGCCTAGGAAGCGGTTGTTCGCTCCTGCTTGGACGACCGGAACCGCGCGTCCGTCCGGCCCCGGAACCGGCTGGGGGTAGCGTGCGAGGGCGGAGGGGTCCGAGTTCGAGAGCAGGGTGTGGCTGTGGCCCCCGACCACAGCGGCAAGCCCGGGCACAGCGGCGGCGATCGCCCGGTCACGCGCGAAGCCGACATGGGTGAGAGCGATCACCGCGCGCGCTCCTGCCGCCCGTGCCTCGGCCGCGGCGGCGGCGACCGCCGCACTCTCCTCGCCGAAACGAAGCCGGGGCCCGGGCGAGGAGATGCGGGGCGTCTCGGCCGTCACGGCGCCGACCACAGCGATTCCCCCGGCGAGCATCACCCAGGGCCGCACGAGGCCGGCGAGCGCCGGCTCCTCCCGCGTGTCGAGATTGGCGCCGAGAACCGGGAACGGGGCGGTGCGGACGAAGCGCGCGATCGTCTCCGGCCCGTGGTCGAACTCGTGGTTGCCCAAGGCCATGGCGTCATAGCCGATCGCGGCCATAACGCGACGCTCGGCCTCGCCGCGCCAGTGCGTGTAGAAGAGGCTGCCCATGAACTGGTCGCCCGCATCGAGCAACAGGACGCGGCGGCCAGCGGCTTCGGCATCGGCGCGCTCGCGCAGAACCGCAGCGGCGAGCCGTGCGCTACCGCCCGAACAGGCGCCAGAGGCCTGGTCCTCGGCGCGGCAGGCGGCGCCGAAGCGGTTCACCGGCTCGTGCCGGCTGTGGACGTCGTTGGTGTGCAGGACGGTGAGGCGAAGCGGCGCCTCGGCGCGCACCAGCGCGGGAGCGGCAAGGACAGGTGCGGCGGCGAGAAGGGTTCGGCGCGTGAGGCGCATGGGGGCTCTCCGCTGCGTTGCGTGCACCAGCGGCCTTAGCGAAAAGCGGGCTGCCTTTGCCAGCAAGACACCGTGACATCAGCATGGCGGCAACGGGCAGGCCGTTGCGTCTGCGGCTCGGCCGTACACGGCCTCCCGGTCGTGACTCGGGCGCCGCCGCGTGGCATCAGGAGCTGCGCCGAGGAGGGGTGGCAGAGCGGTCGAATGCACCGGTCTTGAAAACCGGAGTACCGGCAACGGTACCGTGGGTTCGAATCCCACCCCCTCCGCCAGATTCTCCTCGGATTTCCGAGAAAACTCAATCGGTTGGCTCTGCCGCAACGAAGGGCGGTTCGCGGCGGTGTAGCACTTCGCTGTAGCACCACGCGCGCCGCAGGGGGCGGCGATGGCGCTCAGGCGCGTTCATGTGTGGGAAAGGGATGGCCGGTATTTCTGGCGCGTGCGGCTGCCCCGCCGCCTCGCGCCCCGGCTTGGCCGGGCGGTGATCGCGTGGTCGCTCGGCACCCGCGAGCCCCGGGAAGCGCGCCGGCGGGCAGCGCGCGCAACCGCAGCCTTCGAGACCTTCGCCGCCATGCTCGACCGCGTGCCGCCCCTCCGCCAGCCGACAGACGCCGAGATGATGGAGGTGCTGCGCTCGATCTACGACGACATCGTTCTCGGCAAGGAATCCATCCGCGCCGCTGTCCTCTCACCCGCCGAGATGGCCGAGGAGGGCCTTGCCACGGAACCGCTCACCCCGGAGGAGATCGACATCCTCACCCGTGACCACGACGAGCAGTCGGCGGAAGCGTGGGAGCGGTCGCTTCGGGAGAACGACATTCGCCGCGTCCAGCCGCTTGTGGTCCAGCGCCTCGCCGAACGGGGGCTTGCCCCGCCCGACCATTTCCACCTCTACCGCACCCTGCTCCGCATGGCGCTGCGCGTCGTGGTGCGGGCAAAGAAGGTGAGCGAAAGCGACGGCGACAGCGACCTTGGCGCCTTCCCCATCCCTGAGAGCCACACGCCGACGCGCGTGGCGGCAATGGCCGTCGATGACATCGCGCTTGCGACGCTCGAAGACGCCTTCGCCGCGCACGCCAAGCGCAAGAAGGAGCGCGGCGGGTGGGGCAAGGCGTCGCAGGGTAAAGCGAAGGTCGCCTTCCGACTCTGGCACGGCCTCATGCATTGTTGGGACGGCTCCGAAAGGCTCATCCCGGCGCCGCAGGTCGTGCGAAGCCATGCCGCCCAGTTCCGCGACCGGCTCGACCGCGTGCCCGTGGATTGGGCGAAGGCCAGCCTCTATCGCGGCCTCAGCCTGCGCGACGCCATCGAGAAGGCCGACCGGCTGGCCGAAGCCATTGCGGCGGCCCCGGCGACGAGCGGCGTGATCGTGTTCGAGGGCCGGCGCCTGGCGCGCAAGCACGCCGAGCGCCTCGCCATGCGGCTCCATCCGAAGACGATCAACAACCACATGGATTTCTTCGCCGGGCTGATGAACCGCCTCATTCAGGAGGGCACGCATCTCGGGCCGAACCCGTTCCTCGGCTTCCGCTACCGGAGCGCCGAGATCGACCGCTTCGGCGGGGCGCGGAAGAACCGCAGCCCGTGGGAGCCGGAATACCTCGCGCGCCTCTTCGCCTCGCCGCTCTGGACCGGCTGCCGCTCGCCCGAGCGGCGCCACATGCCGGGGCGGATGGTGATCGAGGACGGGTGGTGGGTGCCCTTCCTTGCGCTCTTCGCGGGCTTGCGCGCCGAGGAGGCGCTTCAGCTCCGCAGCGACGACATCGCGGAGGCGCGGGGCGTGCCCGTCATCCGCGTGGCCTGGCACGAGGACGCGCGAAGGAAGACCGCCTCGGCGCGGCGCATGGTGCCGATCCACGCCGAGCTGATCCGCCTCGGCCTGCTCGACTTCGCCGCCGCGGCGCGCGCCAAGGGAAGCCGCCTCTTGTTCCCCGAGATGCCGCGCGGCAAGGCGCGCGACAGCCTCTCGGCCTACTACTCCCGCCGCTTCACCGACCTGCGCCGCCGCCTCGGCCTGCCCGACGCCTGCGACTTCCACGCCTTCCGCACGACCTTCATCACCACCGTCGAGGGCCTGCCGACGACGAACACGACGCTCGTGGATTCCACGGTCGGCCACAAGCCGCGGCGCGAGATGGCGGCGCACTACGCGAAGCTCGGCCCGCAGCACACGCGCGCGTTGGTCGACTCCGTGGATTTTGGCATCGACCTCTCGCACCTTTACGCCAGCCGGCAGAAGCGGATCCGGCCCTTCCAGATCCACCCCTCCCGCCGGGCCGAGCAGGAGGGCGAGGCAGCCGAATAAGCGCTGGCGGCCTTCAACGGCGGGTTGCGAAGTGTATGCCGCTTCCGTCACCCTGCCGGCAGGTGATTCGAGCAGCCGGGGGGTGGTTGATGGCGAGGAGGAGGCGGGGCGAGGCAGCGGGGCAGGCCAGCCTGCCGGTGGAGGACTATCGCCACGAGGGGGCGAAGCGCCCCAACAACCCGCCCGCCGCGATCGCCGCCGAGGGGCGCACGCCGCCGGCCCCGAAACTGACCTACGCCTATTCGCCGCGGCTCGACCCCGTGCTTCGCTTCGACGCGAGCGGCAAGGCCGATGCGCTGCCGCCGCTGCTCGAGAAGGCAACGCGCGAGCCGCTGACGCGCGAGGAAGCCGCGTTGCTGGCCGAGGCGCTGCGGCGGCACGAGCCCTGGCTCGAATGGGCGGGCAAGCGGGAGTTGCCGGGCTTCGCGGTGGATCCTGTCGCGCTGCACATCCATGAGCGCGTGAGCACCCAGGCCATTCTGCGCGCCGCAGCGCGGCAGGACATCACGCGCGACCTCTTCGCCGACCCGAAGCTCGGCTACGCGCAAGCCGTGCGCTTCTACCAGCACGATGTGGATTGGGCGAACCGGCTGATCCTGGGCGACAGCCTGCAGGTGATGGCCTCGCTCGCGCAGCGCGAGGGCCTCGCGGGCAAGGTGCAGATGATCTACATCGACCCGCCCTATGGCATCCGCTTCGGCAGCAATTTTCAGCCGGAGACGGGCAAGCGCACCGTGTCGGACAAGGAGGCCGACCTGACGCGTGAGCCCGAGATGGTGCGCGCCTATCGCGACACCTGGCGCCTCGGGGTGCATTCCTATCTCGCCTATCTGCGCGACCGCCTGATCGTCGCGCGCACGCTGCTCGCTGACACAGGCAGCGTGTTCGTGCAGATCGGCGAGGACAACGTCCATCGCATCGCAGCGCTGCTCGATGAAGTGTTTGGGGGCAGAAATCTCGTCAGCGTGATTCCGTTCCGAAAGAAAACAATGCCGTTCGGGACGCGGTTCATCGAGCAGATGTCAGACTTTTTACTGTGGTATTGTAAAGACAAAGACCGCCTTGGCTTCAAATTCCGCCGGCTATACAGAGAGATGGGCTACGGACCCGAGAACGGATTTCGGCTTCTCGTCCAGCCGAATGGCGAGATCGCTGACGCAGGCGGCGGCAGCGAGCGCAAAGGCATCCTTGCGACAAGCAAGTCGCTAGAACCATCTGGACCCAGAGAAACCGGGAAGTTCCGACCAGAGCTTTTCGGAAAGGCGTTCGACCATCCTAAAAATGGCTATGCTGTCGATCCCACTGGCCTAAAGCGGCTCTACGAAGCAAACAGGGTGCTCCCAGCCGGCAACCTGCTGCGATACGTCCTGCACGCCGATGACAAGGCAATGGGCGACCTCACAGTTCCCTGGAACGATACGGTCGGAGCCGATGACAAGCGCTACGCGGTGCAAACCAACAGCGAGATCGTGAAGCGCTGCATTCTGATGACGACTGATCCAGGAGACCTCGTTCTCGATCCGACCTGCGGCTCAGGAACGACAGCCATCGTTGCAGAGCAATGGGGCCGTCGCTGGATCACCATCGACACCTCGCGAGTCGCCATTGCCATCGCCCGGCAGCGGCTGATGACCGCGAAGTTCGACCACTACCGCCTGAAGGACGAAGCCAAGGGCGTCGCGGGCGGCTTCGTCTGCAAGACCGTGCCGCATATCACCCTTGGCTCCATCGCCAACAACACCGCGCTCGACCCCATTTTCGCCAAGCACGAGCCCATCCTCGACGCACGCCTCGCCGAGCTCAACGCCGCGCTCAAGACCGTCAGCGACACCACCCGCGCGCACCTCGCCGGCAAACTGCTCGACAAACAGAAGCGCGAGGGCAAGCGCGCCATCACCGACGGTGACCGCCGCCGCTGGCTGCTGCCGAAGCCCGAGGAAGGCTTCCAGCACTGGACCGTGCCCTTCGACACTGACCCAGACCACCCGCCCGACCTCGCCGCCGCCATCACCGCCTATCGCGCCGCTTGGCGCGCCAAGCAGGACGAGGTGGACGCCTGCATCGCCGCCCATGCCGAGCAGGAGGAGCTGGTCGATCAGCCCGAGGTGGTGCGCGGCATCACGCGCGTCTCCGGCCCCTTCACCGTAGAGGCGGTGCAGCCCGCCGAAACAAGCCTAGACGAAATCGCCGAAGCGAGCCCCATCGAGGGTGCGCCCGAGGCGCTGGACGAGACTTTTGAGACCGGCGCGCCGACAGGCGCCGCCGCGGCGGAGCCGCAAAACGCCGCTGCCTATCTCGACCAGATGATCCGCCTCTTGCGGCTCGACGGCGTGCGCTTCCCGGACAATAAGGTCAGCCGCTTCTCGCGCCTCGACCTGCTCGGCAGCACGGCCAGCGGCATCCATGCCGAAGGGCGGTGGATGCCGGAGGGCGGCGTGGATGACGACCCGGAGGGCCGCGCGACCGTCGCCGTCGCCTTCGGCCCGCAATACGGCCCCGTCACCGCGAAACAGGTGGAGCAGCTGATCCGCGCAGCCGCGCGCCGCGGCTATGACGATCTCGTCATGGCTGGCTTCGCCTTCGACGGAGCCGCCCAGGCGATCCTGCAGGACCCGAACAACCCGAACCTGCGCGTGCATATGGCGCACATCCGCCCCGACGTGAATCCAGGCATGCAAGGCCTGCTCAAGGACACGCCGCGGGCCCAGCTCTTCACCGTGTTCGGCCTGCCGCGCTCGCGCGTCGAACCCGCGGGCGATGGCGAATGGCGCGTGGTGCTGGAGGGGGTGGACATCTACGACCCGCTCACCGGCACGGTGATCCCGACCCGGCAGGACAAGGTGGCAGCCTGGTTCATCGACAGCGACTATGGCGGGCGCACCTTCTGCATCACCCAGGCCTTCTTCCCCGACCGCGAGGCCTGGGAGAAGCTCGAGAAGGCGCTGAAAGGCATCATCCCGGCAGAGGCCTTCGAGGCGCTCTCCGGCACCGAGAGCCTTCCCTTCCCGAAGGGTGAGCACGCCACCGTGGCCGTGAAGGTGATCGACCCGCGCGGCAACGAGGTGATGCGCGTGCATCGGCTGGAGAGCTGAGGCGATGGCACGCGGCAACGGCGGCTCAGGCGCACAGCAGACCGAGATCCCGATCCAGCCCGTCGAGCGGCCCATCCTCTGCTCGCCCTACGCCGAGCCGGATCAGCACTGGAAATACGACACGCAGACCGGCGCGGCGCGGAAGGAGCCGGGCCGGCGCCCGGCCTCCTACTGGTACAAGACCGAGCGCACCGGCAGCGCGCAGCTCTCCCTGCTGGCGCAGGAGCAGCAGGATGATCTTCCGCTTCCGAACCTGCTGCGCGAGGACGTGAAGCGCTGGCGCGAGGCCGACTATCGCGGGGCCACGCCTGCGACGAAGGAACTCTTGCGGCATTGGTCGCGCGAGGACCGCGAACGGCGGTTGTTCTTCTGCCAGCGCGAGGCGGTGGAGACGCTGATCTACCTCGCCGAGATCCGCTTCAACGCGCGCACGAGCCGGCTGCGCTTCACGCCGAAGGTGAGCGAGGAGGACCTTGGCCGCCTCTTGCGCGGCGAGCGCCCTGGGCCCGCCTTCGGCCTGCCCGCTGACGCCACCTTCTGGCCGAGCCTGATCGACAAGCCCGCGGCCCCCTCCCTGCTGCCGCTGCGGCGGATGTCCGCCAAGCTCGCGACCGGCAGCGGCAAGACGCTGGTCGCCGCCATGCTGATCGCGTGGGCTTTCGTCAATCGCGGCATCAGCCCCGAGAGCCGCGAGTATCCCGATGTCGTACTCGTCTGCGCGCCGAACCTCACGGTCAAGGAGCGGCTCGCGGTGCTGCGCCCCGACGCGGCGAGCAACTACTACGACGCCTTCGACCTGGTGCCGTCGAAGTGGCGCCCGCTGCTGGCGCGCGGCACCGTCATCATCGAGAACTGGCACCGCTTCGCGCCCGAGAGCCAGCACAAGGAGGGCGACAGGAACCATGCCGTGGTCGATAAGGGCGAGGAGACGCCGCAGGACTTCCTGCGCCGCATCCTGCGCGACAAGGCTGACCGCCTGCCGATCCTCGTCATCAATGACGAGGGGCACCATTGCTGGCGCCCCGCGCCCGGCACCAAGGCAGGCGCGGGCCTGACCGGCGAGGAGAGGAGCGCGTTCGAGGAGGAGGCGAAGGAGGCGACGGTCTGGGTCGATGGCCTCGACCGCCTCATTGCCGCCGGCGGCGAGAAGCCGGGCATCGCCTTCGTGGTCGATCTCTCCGCCACGCCATTCCGCATCAAGGGCAGCGGCTACCCGGAGGGCCAGCCCTTCCCGTGGATCGTCTCTGACTTCGGCCTCGTGGATGCCATCGAGAGCGGCATCACGAAGATTCCGCGCCTGCCCGTGCAGGACACCACGGGCCGCCCCGACCCGCGCTATTTCCGCCTCTGGGAAGCCATCCGCGACGGCCTTCAGCCGGGCGAGAAACTACCGGGGCGGCAGGGCAAGCCGAAGCCCGAGGTGGTCTGGCGCGAGGCGCAGGGCGCGCTGGTGCAGATCATGGGGCAGTGGAAGGAGCGCTTCGAGCTGATCCAGGCCGCGCAGCCCGGCGCCGACCGCACGCCGCCCTGCCTCATCATCGTCTGCGACAACACCGACATTGCCGAGGAGTTCTACCGCCGCATCAGCGGTGAGCGCGTCGTCGAGACAACGACCGAGGCCGAGGTCGAGGAGGTGCTCGGCGAGGATGACAAGGAGGAGGAGGCCGAGGCGGCGCCGAAGCGGAAGGGCAAGACGCCGACGCCGCGCATTGCCTATGGCCACGGCGAGGTGTTCCCCGAGTTGTTCGCCAACACGCCTGAGCGGAAATTCACGATCCGCATCGACAGCAAGTTGCTCGCGCAGGCCGAAGCCGGCGAGGGCACGAAGAAGAAGGCCGACGCGGCGGAGGCGCTGCGCCGCGTCGTCGCGACCGTCGGCAAGGCCGGTGAGCCGGGCGAGCATGTGCGCTGCGTCGTCTCCGTCTCGATGCTGACGGAGGGATGGGACGCCAACAATGTGACTCAGATCCTGGGCTTGCGCGCCTTCACGAGCCAGTTGCTGTGCGAGCAGGTGGTCGGTCGCGGGCTGCGCCGGATGGACTATAGGCCCGACCCGGCGACGGGGCTGCTGGCCGAGGAATACTGCGATGTCTATGGCGTGCCGTTCTCGGTCATTCCGTTCCGTGGTCGCCCTGTGGATCGGCCCGAGCCTGACGACGCGCCGCCGAACCTTATCAAGGCGCTGCCCGAGCGCGCGGCGATGGAGATGCGTTTCCCCGTCGTCGAGGGCTACGCTTTCGCGTTGAGGCGGAACCTTATCCGCTGCGATATCGGCGCAATGGAGCGGCTGCGGATCGAGCCGAGCGAGGAGCCGACCGGCACCTTCGTTCGCCCGCAGGTGGGCGTGAAGGTGAGCGGCGGGCTGGCCGAGGAGCCGTCGCCCTTCGGCTACCACGAGCAGGACCGCGCGGCGTTCTATGCCTCGGTCCATCCGCAGACCATCCTGTTTCAGGCGGCGCAGCGGATCGTGGATGAACTGACGACAGCCGGCACCGCGCAGCATGCGGGGCAGAAGCGGCGCGTGTTCGCGCTGCAATCACGCCACGCGCTCTTTCCGCAGGTGTTCCGGGTGGTGGAGGAGTATGTCCGGCGGAAGGTTGATTTCAACGGTGCTCCGCCGCAGGAGCTTGGGCTTGAGAAGTATCTTCGGCAGCTGGTTGAGCGGGTGAGGGATGCGATTCAGCCAGACGACAGCGCGGGCGAGCCGCCGCTTCTGCCGCTCTTGAACCGGACGCGCGAGATCGGCAGCACGGCGGATGTGGAGTTCCGCACCAAGCGCCCGGTCTTCGCGACGCAGAGCAGCCACATCAGCCACGTCGTCGCCGACACGCAGCAATGGGAGCAGAGCGCGACCTTCCGGCTTGAAGAGGCGGTGAGGCAGGGAATCGTCCGCTTCTACGCGCGCAACGAGGGCCTCGGCTTGACGATTCCCTATGAGTTCTTCGGCGTGGATCATGCCTACGAGCCGGATTTCCTCGTTCGCATGGCGACGCCGGAGGGCGAGCCCGACCTGACGCTCATCCTCGAAATCAAGGGGCGCGAGGACAACCAGACCGCGGCGAAGCACGACGGCGCGAAGCGTTGGGCGCGCGCCGTCAATGCCTGGGGCAAGCTGGGCCGCTGGGACTTCCACGTCTGCCGCAACCCGCAGACGCTCGTGAAGGAACTCGCCTTCCTGCTGCGACGGGGCCAGTCAGCGGCGGCTTAGGGCGAGAGCAGGAAGGAGGATCAGGAGAGGCGCGAGGCGCGCGGACCGGCGCGAAGGGAAAAGCGCCAACGCGCCCAGGGGTTTGCTCGCGATCCGCCCCCCGGCTTGATGCCGCCATCGTGGGAACCAGTGTTGTCAGCAGCAACAACACTGGGAGGACCACGATGGCGAGCGAGAACGACGCCCACGCACCCGGCGGCCCCTACCTGATCGACGCGGGCGCGTCGGCTGAAGTGGTGGCCGAGGCAATCGAGAGCGGCGCGGTTCTAAGCTTGGGCGTTCCCGGGGTGCCGGGCTTGGTGATCAACGGTCGCCGCGAGCGTCGTCGGGCGTCGTTCGGCGCGTCCTTCCTCACCGTCTTCCCCGAGGGCCTCGTCTTCGCCATCGAGCATCTGACGCATCGGGAGCTGCGCGTATTCGCGCTTCTCACCCTCGTGCAGAAGTTCGGTGATACGCCCAGTCCGCTTCGCGTTTCCGACATCGCGGCGCGGCTCGCTCTCACGCCTTCTGCGGTCAGCCGGGCCGTGGCGCGGATGCGCGCGCTCGGCATCCTGCGACCGGGAACCACGAGGGAGGGCCAGCCGGCAGGGCTGCGGATCAGCCGGCGCGTGCTGTTCCGTGGCAATGCCTTCCACTACTGCGAACTCGGACAGGATCCGCCGCTCTCCGACCCGGACGAGGCGCCAATCATCCAGCGGATGCGGCGCCGCCCTCTGCTGCCTCCGGCACGCGGGGCGCTTGTCGCGACGCGGCGCGGCGCTAGGTCCGGATCGGGCAGCAGGAGTGGAGGCGTCCATGAGCGCGGCGCGGGCGGATCTCTGGAACGACCTGATGGCGGCGCGGCGCGCGCTCGCGCGACAGGTGGAACTCGCGGGCGACCTCGACCGGCATCTTCCCGATCTGCTGATCTTCCTGACGAAGGTGCCGGCAGAGTTCCAGGCGACGCCGATTCGCTATCTGCGGGAGTCGCTTGACCGCACCGACCTCCATGCCGACCCGGCGAGGCCGACGATCCACCTGCTCCCGCGCCTGCTCGCCTATGCGGTGATCGTGCTCGGCTGGATCCCGAAGGGCTACACGTTGCCGCGCCCCAGCGGCCCACGGGGCGGCCCATCCGGTGGAGCGACAGGACGAGCGCGGCGGCGCGCTCAGTCGTCCTCGATCATGGCAACCGGCGCGTCGTCCTCGTCGCCATCGAGCCCGAGCAGGCGGCGATCCGCGGGCGACGAGGCGCGCTGACGCACGAGACGCCGCAGCGCCTCGCCATCCGCGCTTTCCTCGCCCAGCAGGGGCAGGAGGACGGCCCCCAGCACGAAGCGCTGGCGAGAGAGCCGCTGCGGCTCGACCGAGCGCGCCTGCGCCCGTGCTCGGGCAATGCGTGCTTCGAGCGCCTGCCGTTCCTGTTCGAGGGCGCGCAGCCGCTCGCTTGCCGGTCTCCGACCCATGCCGTCCTCCCTCCGATGGTCTTGCCGGGGAAGTAGGGCCACGAAGCCAAGAGGACAAAGGGACTGGACCGCCACCCCGAGGGAACCAGGTCAGGCAAAGGTGAAGGGCGCAAGGATGCATTCGGCTGCGCCGAACGCCGGGGAAGGGAGGAAATCGGGGTGGCGATCCTCTACATGCGAACCAGCACCATAAGGCGCTCAGCAGGCCGCACCGCCGTCGCTGCGGCGGCCTACCGCGCAGCCGTCGCGCTCGACGACCCCCGCACGGGCGAGCGCCACGACTTTACGCGGAAGCGTGGCGTGGCGGCGAGCGGCCTCGCGGGCTGGAAGGGCACGCGCGGCGAGCTCTGGGCGGCGGCGGAGAAGGCCGAGCGGCGGCGCGACGCCACCGTAGCGAGGGAGGTGGTGATCGCCATCCCGCACGAGCTGCCGCCCGGGCGCGCCGCCGCGCTGCTGCGCGATTGGGCCGAATGGATCGCGCGGCGCCACGGCTGCGCCGCGGACTGGTCGCTTCACCTGCCGGGACGAGAGGGCGACCGCCGCAACCTGCACGGCCACATCCTGCTGACGACCCGCCGCAGCGAGGGAGCGCGCCTCACCGAGAAGACGCGCGAACTCGACGACCGCAAGGCAGGGAGCCGACACCTCCGGGCGTGGCGCGCGGAATGGGCGAAGCGGGCGCGCGCGGCGCTGGCGGAGATCGGCGTGGCCGCCGACCTCGACCCCCGCTCATATGCGGCGCAGGCGCGGGAGAAGCGCATCCCCTTCATGCTCGGGGGCGAGCACCTCGGCCCGGCCCGCGCCGCCCTGGCGCGGCAGGGCGTGCCCGTGGCGGCGGCGCTCCGCAACGCCACGCGCCAGGCGCTCAATGCGGAGGTTCGGGCGTGGCGGCGCGCGCTGGACGACACGCTTGCCGCCGTGATCGACGAGGCCGCCTCGGGAGGACCGCCGCAGCCGCATCAGCGGGTGCGCTGAGGGCTGGACGCGATGACCTTCGCCGTATCACACTGCCGCCGGCAGAGAACCTAACCCGTTGAATGGCTTAGGGGTGGATTTGTGGTAGCAAATCCCACTCCCTCCGCCAGCGGCACCCATTCGCCCACAATCGAGAACGGCTGGCGCCCGTCGTCACGACGCGCCGTCGCCTCCCCTCCCCCGACCGGGAACCCCAACGAGCGACCGGCGATCGCTCCTCACCGGAGCATCGCCGCGCCGTCGAAGGGGCGACCACCAGGGGAGCACGGCGGGACGGAGAAAAGGCGCGTGGCGCGCCTTTCCGAGCAGCCTGTCCGGCGAGCGCGATCGCCCTCGCCGGCATGACCTCGTTCGGCCTAGCCTCGTGCCGGCGGAACCGGGGCGGGTGCCGGAGCCGCGGCCGGCGGGGGCGTCTGGGCAGGCGGGGGTGGCGGCGGCTCCTGCGCACAGGCAGCGAGTAGCGCCGCAGGGGCGAGGAATGCGGCGATCGCCGCCTTGCGGAGCAGGCAGAAGGCGCGTCCCTTCCTCACGTCGGTCGTCAGCTCGTTGGCTGTCATTTCGGAACTTCCTATGGTTTTGACACCTGCGAGACTTAGGGAACAGGCATCGCCTGCGGTCTGTCAAACGGTAACTTGCAATGGGCGCCACCGATTGCGAACCCAAACCCGCGGCAGGTGCGCTCCGCCGCACGGCGGAACGCTGCCCCTCTCGGCCCGCCCTCTCCCGGCGCTCGGTGCTGGCCGCCGGTGCGGCTGCCGTCGCGCTGTCGACGCTGTCCGGCTGCGCGTCCCCTGAAGCCCCGCTGACCACGCCGCCCGACCCGGAGCCTTTGGACGACCTCGCCCATCTGCGCAGGGGAGGCGACCCGATCGTTGCCGGCGAAGTGCTCGACGGCACCCTGCTGCGCCGCTTCTACGCCAGGCGCGGTTTCGAGCCGGTCTGGACCACGCGTCCGGCTCTTGCGGCCCGGTTCGCGGAGTCTGTGTTGCGTTCTGCGGACCACGGCCTCGACCCCGACCTCTTCCACGCCTCGCTTCTGTGGCGTGCGGCGATGTTCCCGCCGCTCCGCCGCGAGCTTCTGCTCTCGCACGCCGTGCTCGCCTACGCGGAGGCGCTGTCGGCTGGCGGTGTGCCCGCCGGCCGACGTCTTCCGCGCGAGGACCTCTTGCCCGAGCCCGTCGACGTCGCCGCGGTCCTCGATCGGGCGCTGGAGAGCGCCGATCCAGTTGGCGTGATCGAGTCGCTCGCGCCCGCGACGGAAACCTACAGCGCGTTGCGCGAGGCCCTGCGGCGGCATCGTTCCGGCGCAGCCGCAGCGCCCGGCGCGGCCGACCCGCGGCCGCTCATCGCCGCGAACCTCGAACGCCAGCGCTGGCTGCCACGCCGCCTGCCCGCCGATCGTGTCTGGGTCAACGTCGCCGATCAGAGGCTGGTCGTCTATCGCGACGACCGCCCGGTGTTCACGACTCGCGTGATCGTCGGCGAGGAGACCGAGCGAAAGCAGAGCCCGGAGTTCCAAGCGGTGATCGAAGGCGCCTTCCTCAACCCGCCCTGGATCATCCCTGCCGACATCGTCGCCGCCGAGATCCTGCCGAAGCTCGAAGAGGACCCGGAGTTCCTCGCCCGAAACGGGATCGCGCTGCGGCCGAACGGCGAGGCGGAACAGGCGCCGGGCCCCCTCGCTGGTCTCGGCGTGATCATGTTCGACATGCCGAACCGGTTCGACGTCTACCTGCACGACACGCCCGACAAGACGGCCTTCGACCGGGAGAACCGCCGCCTCAGCAATGGCTGCATCCGGGTCGAGAAGCCGCTTCACCTCGCCGCCCTGCTGATGGGCGAACCGCTCGAGGCGATCCACGAACGGGTGGCGACGGGGGAAACCGTGCGGAAGCCACTTCGTGAGCCCGTTCCCGTGTTCGTGCTCTACCACACCGCCTTCACCGCGAAAGACGGCAGGCTCGAGATCCGCCCGGACTTCTACGGCCGTGACGTGACTCTGTGGCGTCGCCTCCACAAGCACGCGCCCGAGCCGAGGCCACCAGCGGCAGGACAGGCGAAGACCTCCGGCCGCGACGCGCGCCCACGCCGACTCGCACCGCGTTGACCGCCCCCGTCCGGCTGGACGGGGCACGCCGCGCGCTGCGGTGCGCAGGCGTCAGCGAGCCGCAGGGCGTCGGCGCGCCCGGGATAGGCGGTGCGTTCTCGAAAGAACGTTCCATGCGACCCTGCGCCCGGCCTCACGTCGGCGCGGTTCCCGGTGCCCGTTAGACCCCTGCGCAAGTGCGCAGCCGTCCCGCTCGCCGGCAACATGCGCAACCGCAGAGCCTCGCCCTGCCGTCAGGCGTCACCCAGCCTCACGCGGCGCGCTTGAGGGCGAGGCGTGCGATCTCGCTCTCGACCCAATCGACATGCTCGAGGTTCATCGGGAACTGCACCGACGCGCCCTCCCCTTCGCGACAGACGGAGCGCGCCTCGATTGGCCGGGCGAAGCCGGCGACGGCGATCCTGACCGGGTCGCCCGGGCGAAGGTCGACGCCTGAAAGGTTGAACGCTGAGCCGCCGCTCAGCGAACGCACTCTGGTCGCCCGCGTGGTGCCGCCGACGGTCAGCTCCGCTGCGAGGTCTGTGTCATGGCGTCGGAACCTCTCGCCCGATTTTGTCTCGCTCAGGGCAGAGAGGAACTCGGTGACTTCGCGCGCGACGACGTCCGTCTCCCGGGTCAGCGCCGATGCGCTGCCGACCACCGCGCGTGCGCCACCGTCCGTGTTCGCCGCCTCCTGCAGAGCGGCGACGGCGCGTGTCACCTGCCCCATAGCGGACACGACCTGGTCGGTCGTGCGGGCGATCTCGCGGGTCGCGGCGCCTTGCTCCTCGACCGCTGCAGCGACCGCAGCGGCCCCCTCCGAGATCTCGGAGATGCGCGCGCCCAGGCGCTCGACGACGGCGACCGTCGTGCCGACGACGCGGCGCATCGTCTCGATCTGGGTCGAGATCTCGTCGGTCGCCCTCGCGGTCTGGGTGGCGAGCGACTTCACCTCGGATGCGACGACCGCGAAGCCCTTGCCCGCCTCGCCGGCGCGCGCAGCCTCGATCGTGGCGTTGAGCACAAGCAGATTGGTCTTCTCGGCGATATCCGCGATCATCCGAAGGATCCCAGAAACGCGCGCTGCCGCCTCCGACAATTCCTGCGCGGCACCGCTCGCCCCGCGCGCATCGTCGGCACCGGCCCGAGCTGTTTCCGCAGCGTGAGTTGCCTGCGCCGCGATCTCCCGAACCGAGGCGGCCAGTTCCTCGACCGCAGCCGAGAGGGTCTGGACCGATGACATGGTCTGTTCCGCCGAAAGCCCGATCGCCCGCGCGTCGCTTGCGGTCGCGGCAGCATCACCGACCATCCCATCGGCCGTTTGCCGCATCGCGTCACAGGCTTCCGACACACGGGAGAACACCCCGCCGATCGACTTGCCGAACAGGCCGGCAAGCTGGTCAATCTCCTCCTGGCGACGCTTCGCTGCAACCCGCATCAATTCCGTTTCTGTCTCGAGGCGCCGGCGCGCAAGCGCGTTCTGCTTGAAGACCTCGAGCGCTCTTGCGAGCTTGCCGAGCTCGTCCTTGCGCTCCACCCCGGGGATGTCGACCTCGAGCCTGTCCGCGGCAATCTCCCGCATCGCCTCCGTGCCAACCCGCAGCGGCCGTGTGACCGAGAACACGGCAGCCGTCGCCCCGACGAGAGCGAACAGCGCCCCCAGGCCAAAAGCGAGCGTCGTGGTCCAGATCGCTCCCGTGATCGCCTCGCTCGTTTCGGCGGTCGCCTGTTCGGCGATTCGTGTCTGGTCGCGCTCGCGTTCTCCAAGGCGTGCCATCAACGCCGTGCCGCGCTCGTCAAGAACGCTGCGGTCGAGCTCCGCGATCCTGTTCGCAAGCTCCCGCCAGCGGGTCAGTCCCTCGCGGAAGGCCGTGAGCCGATCACGGAAGGATTGGGCTTCGTGGCCGGGAGCATCCGCGACCAGCGCGGCAAGCCTCGCCCCCTCGCGCTGCACCCTCTCGAGGTCGGCGGCGGCGGCGGTGTCGAGATAGCGCTCGCCATAGACACGCATGAGAAGAAGCGACTGCAGCGCCTCCCTCGCGGTCGGCCATGCGGCGAGCGGGCCTTCGAGTGCAAGCCGCATCGCGGTCCCGTCACGCCGAATCGCTTCGTCGCGAAGCCGGTTCTGTTCCGTCCTGAGGGTCGCGATCTCCGGGAATCCGGTCCAGTAGGCCTCGATGGCTGCGCGGTCTTCGGGATGTTCCGCCGACTCGAGCGCGACCCGATAGGCCTGTTCGACGCGCTCGAAGCGTTGCTGGCTGTTGCGGGCAAGGTATTCCCGGACGGTGACCTTCAGCTCGAGATACCCGCTCTGCGCGCGCGCCGCGGCCATGCTGACGCGCAACGCGTCCGCCGTCCGAGCCTGATCCCGGCCGATCGTGTCGAGCGTCACCACACCCTTGATGCCGACGAACAGGGCGACGACGACGGGTATCGCCGCGCCGACCGCGATGCGAACCCCGATCGGCCAGTCCTTGAAGCGGCGCATCTCAGCCTCCCGTCGCCTGCGCGCCCGTCAGGCGATCGACCGCCTGCAGCAGCGTTGCGTTGTCGAACGGCTTGGCGAGCGTTGCATCCGCCGTCAGCGACGCAAGACGAAGCGCGTCCATTTCGGACAGGGCACCCGAGCCGCCCGAGATGGCGAGCAGCTTCGGCCGGTTCGGCGTTCGTGCGAGCTCCATCAGCACCGAAGTGCCATCACGTTTCGGCATCAACATGTCGGTGATCACGAGATCGAACCCGCCGGCGCGTGCCGCCTCGAGCCCAGCTTCGCCATCGCCGGCCTCGGTCACGACGTGGCCGCCACTCTTGAGCAGGCTTGCGATCGCCTTGCGCACCGCCAGCATGTCATCGATCAGAAGAATGCGCGCCATTGTTGTTCGTTCCCCAATCTGTTGACCGCCGGTCGAGCGGGATATGGATGATGAACTCCGCACCTCCGCCCTCCCGGTTCCGAACGGTCAGGGTGCCTCCCCAGCCGCGGACGATCCCCCAGGCGGTGGCAAGCCCAAGCCCGGTTCCCTGCCCGGGCGGCTTCGTCGAGAAGAACGGTTCGAAGATCCGCGACCAGAGCTCAGGCGGCACGCCTGGCCCGGTGTCGCTCACCGACAGAACGAGCGTCGTGTCCTCCATCACCGCCGCGAGCCGGACAGAGCCTTTCCCGTCCATCGCATCGGCGGCGTTGCGGAACACATTGCCAAGGACCTGAAGCAGTTCGGCGGTGTCGATCGCGCAGGCGGCCGACAGGTCTTCGACCCCCTCGATCGAGAGCGAAACGCCCGGCGGCAGAAGCCGGCTCGCCATCCTGATCGCTTCGCCAGGTCGCCGGGAAAGGGGCTCCGCCTCCGACAAGGCGACGCCGGACCTCGCAAAATGCAGGACCTGGGCGGTGATGTCCCGGGCCGCCGAGGCGCAATCGACGATCGCGTTGATCTGCTCCGCGTACTCGGCCTCTGCCATCTCGGGGCGGGCCGCGAGCATCCCGCTATAGGTGATGATCGGCTGGAGGAGGTTGTTCAACTCGTGCGAGAACCCCGAGGCAAGGCGGCCAAGCGCCTCCATCTTCTCGCGCTCACGCCGGGTCGCTTCGGCAGCGCGGAAGGCGGTGATATCCCTCTGCACGCCGACATAAGCGTCGATCTCAAGGCGAGAATCGCGGACCGGGGCCAGATCCAGGCGATTGAGGAACGGCTCCCCCGTTCTCTTGTAGCTGATCAGCTCGATCGAGACCGGTTCGCGCCGTGCGATCGCCTCGCGCATTCGGGCAACAACGCTCCTGTCGGTCCCCTCGCCCTGGAGGAACCGGCAATTCCTGCCGATCACCTGCTCCCTCGTGTGCCCGGTCGTGCGGCAGAATTGGTCGTTCACGAAGATGAGCGGCGCATCATCGCGCCTCAGGTCGGAGATCGTGATGCAGACCGGGCTCGCATCGACGGCCACGCGCAACAAGGCAGCCAACGCCTCCGCCGCCCTGGACGCATCGGACGAGATGACCGGATCACTCTTCATGGTGGGTCGATCCAGTCGGTGAGGCGCCCCGAATGCGAAGCGACAGCCTCGCTTTGCACGGTCAATCCTTCGCTCGAAGCGTCAGGGAAGCGTGTTCCTCTGCGATCTGCGGAGACGCAACCAGGAGCTTGGGGTGCAGCCGGCACAGAAGCGTGGCCGCGACTCTCGGGTCCGATGCTATTCAGTGGAACTGCGAGGCGTAAAGCGACCGCGGCGAAACCGTCCGTGTCGAGCCTGAAACGACAGCAGCGCAGGCGACGATGCGTTGCGGCGGCAGCACCGCCGGCGCGCGCGCGAAACCGATCGGCCCTGGTCCCGAAGCGACAGCACATCCGACCACCCACACCCGGTCAGGCATTGCCGACATCGTCGGGAGCAGCCGCGACCCCTGGTCCCTGGGCCTGTCCGCCCAAAAGCCCTGCGGCACGAAGCACGGCCTGAGCCTCCCCGTCCCCTTGCGCAACCGAAGCGGCAAGCGCCGCGGCATGCTGCGCCCGATCGCTTCCGGCGCGTGCAAGGGCGGCGGCAGCGCATGCCAGCGTGCGCGCGTTCACGGTGTCGAGCGACAGGGCGCGGGTCGCGAGCGCTTCCGCGTCGCGCAGGCTGACGGGATCGACCTCAGCGCGCAGGGCGTGGGCATGTGCGAGTAGGGCAAGGGCGAGAGCGCAGCCGGGATCCTCGCCGATGGCCGCCTCGAGCGCCTCCATCGCGGCCTCTGGGTCGCGCGAGCCGAGGGCGCGCAGAAGCGACGCGAAGGCGAACGGGTTCCGGGTCGGGACGGTGCTTGCAAGCGGGTCGGCCTCGTTTGCGCGCTCAGCGATCGCAGCGGCGAGCCGGCCCGGCAGCTCGGCGAGAGAGGCGGCGTCCGAGGTCTCGCGGAAGGCCGCGAGGTGGTTGCCCGTGCGCGGATCGACGAGCAGGGCGGAGAGGGTGACGGCATCGCCCGTGCGTACAACCTCGCCCTCGAGCACGGCGCGCAGCCCGGCGGCGGCGGCCTGCCTGCGCAGCGAGGACGGGTCGCGCGCGAAGGCCTCCGCTTCGGCCGTCGAGGTGACGGCGAGCCGGCGCGCCCGGGCGACGGCCGCAGCCGTGAGCCAGGAAAGGCCCGGAGCAAGAACGTTCGCACCGGCAAACGGCAGGACCGCGAGCCGCGCGCGCGGCCTCGGTGCCGGTTCGGCCTCGGCCACCCCCGCACCCCGAGCGAAGAACACCCGAACCGGCTCGGGAATGTTCTTGAGCACGCGCTCGCCGGCGTCGATCCACGCAAGCGGCTGCCTGCCCTTCACCTCGGCATGCACCTTCGCGCTGATGGCGATGCCGCCCGGTTCGGCGAGCGGCTCGAGCCTTGCGGCGAGATTGACGCCGTCGCCGAAGATCTCTCCGTCCTCGCCGGCGATGATGTCACCGCGATTGACGCCGTTCCGGAACAGAAGCTTCCGGCCGGGAGGGGTTCGGGCCGCCTCTGCCGCCATCGTCTCCTGGATCGCCGCGGCACAGGCCACCGCCTCGACCGCTGAGGGAAACTCGGCGAGGAACCCGTCGCCGGTTCCCCTCACCATGCGCCCCCCGTGGCGGGCGATGGCGGGGCGTGCGATGGAGGCCATCACCGCCGCCACCCGTGCGAGCGTTCCCACCTCGTCCTCCACGACCATGCGGCTGTAGCCCGCGAGGTCGGCGAGCATCACGGCGGCAACACGACGCGCGGGCCGTGCTCTGTCCATGAGCCGACTCTACCCGATCCAGGCCGATCGCCACCTCCTGCCGCTTGCCGCGGCTTGTGACGGTGCGGGCGGCGCTGAGGCGGAACCGCAGCTCCGGCGTCGGCAGGGCAGTCGGCATCGGTGCGTGGCCGCAAGGAGACCCGTCTTGCCCCGGAACGGCGGGCATGGCGCCGGGCTGGCCGGGGCGGAGCCGCCGCGGAGCGAGCGCTCCGCCCGCTTGCCCGTCCGTTGCGGGATCGTTTACCCTCGATCTCGCGATAGATCGCAACGATCGCTGCCGGGGAATGCCCTGCCATGGCATCGATGGTGGTTCATGATCGGCGGCTCACGGGTGGCATACCGCTCTACGACACCGTCGTTCTCCAGGTCGGCGCCAATCGTCCGATCCGCGAGATCATTGACGTCGTCGCGCGGCGGGCGCGCGAGAGGCGGCGTCTCAATCGGCTCCACATCCTCTGCCACGGCTTCGAGGCGACCTGAAACTTCTCCGACCAGATGTGCATGCCCGTCGCACACGGAGGGTTCGGGCTTCAGCTTGGGCGAGAGGGCCTCAACCTGTTCAACGTCGGCCTGACCCGTGCCTGGAGGGGCCTCGTCGATCTGATCGTGCTGTTCGCCTGCGCGCCGGCCGACACGGCCTCCTACAACCGCGGCACCTGGGGCGACGGGCGGCGCTTCGTCGGCGAGCTCGCGCTGCACAGCGGCACGCGCGTGATCGCCGCGCGCGACATGCAACGCTATGACCCGAATGGGGTGATCGATTTCGACGCCTGGGAGGGGCCGGTGTTCGAGTTCTCGCCCGACAATCCCGAGGGCGTGCGCATCACCGACCCGAGCCGCTACCGCGTGCACAACACAGCCCAGGCGGCAGCCTGACCGCACCTCCCCGGGGAGCGGAGCGTGGGCTTGCGGCCGGATCGGGCGCGGCGCGCCGCGCCCGCCCGGTTCCCTCAGGCCTGGGAGACGAACTTCACGTTGAGATAGGCCTCGAGCCCCTCGATTCCGCCTTCGCTCCCGTGGCCGCTGTCCTTGATCCCGCCGAACGGCGTCTCGGGCGTCGACACGGCGAGGCTGTTGATCCCCACCATGCCCCACTGCAGGGCATCGGCGATCGCGGTTGCGCGCTTCTCGTCGTTGGTGAAGGCATAGGCCGCAAGCCCGTAGGCCACGCCGTTGGCGCGCTCGACAACCTCGTCGAAGTTCCTGAAGGGAACGATCGGCGCGATCGGCCCGAACGGCTCCTCGTGCATCACCTTCGCCTCAGGCGGCACATCGGCGAGCACCGTGGGTTTGTAGAAGAACCCCTGGTTGGCCGGTCGTTCGCCCCCGGTCGTGACCGTCGCCCCCCTCGCCTTCGCGTCGGCGACGAACATGTCCATCGCCTCGAGCCGGCGGGCGTTCGCCATCGGCCCCATCTGCGTCGTGGGGTCGAGCCCGTCTCCGAGCTTGAGGCTTGAGGCGATCTCGGTGAAGCACTTGAGGAACGCCCCATAGCGGCTCTCGTGCACGAAGAACCGCGTGGGCGAGATGCAGACCTGGCCGGCGTTTCGGTACTTGCCGGCGGCCGCGACCTTCGCGACCGCCTCGACATCCACGTCGTCGAACACGATCACCGGAGCATGACCGCCGAGCTCCATGGTCGTGCGCTTCATCGTCTCAGCCGCCATCTTCGCAAGCTGCTTGCCCACGGCCGTTGAGCCGGTGAAGGAGACCTTTCGGACCTTCGGGTGGGAGATGAGATGGGCGGACACCTCGGCCGGAACGCCGAAGACCAGGTTCAGCACCCCTGGCGGGAGCCCCGCCTCCTGCAGGCAGCGCGCGATCTCGACGGCCGTGCCAGGCGTCTCCTCCGAGGCCTTGAGAATGATCGAACACCCGGCGCCGAGCGCACCGGCGATCTTCCGCATCGGCGTCAGCGCCGGGAAGTTCCAGGGCGTGAAGGCGGCGACGATTCCCACCGGCTCCTTGAGCACCATCTGCCTGACCCCGGCGACGCGGCCCGGAACGATCCGCCCATAGGCGCGTCGCCCTTCCTCCGCATACCACTCGAGAATGTCGATCGAGGTCGCGACCTCCGCCCTCGCCTCGGCGATCACCTTGCCCTGCTCGAGCGTCAGCACGGTCGCGATCGCCTCGAGCCGCGAGCGCATCAGATCGGCCGCCTTGCGCATGATGCGGCAGCGCTCGTAGGCCGAGGTCGCCTTCCAGACGGCGAAGCCGCGCTCCGCGGCGGCCACGGCCGCCTCGAGGTCGTCACGCGAGGCGTGGGGGAGCTCGGCGAGCGGCTGCTCCGTTGCGGGGTTGAGAACCGGTTCGGCGACCGTGCTGCCGAAGCGGCCGAACCTGCCGTCGATCAGCATCTCGAGGGTGGTGTACATGGCGTCGTCTCTCCCGTGGCGGAGCGGTGGCTGGCCTGCGTGCTGCCGCGATTGCCCTGCACGCTAGGTGCCGACCGGCTTGCCGGCAAGAGCGGGGGCGGCGGGGCGGCCTCGCGCCGGCAAGGGGCGGTGGGTTGCAAACGCCGCGACCGTGCGTATAGTCGCGGGCCTCTTGAGGGAACGTTTGCACCTCGACATCGGAGCGCGGGCGTAGCTCAGGGGTAGAGCACAACCTTGCCAAGGTTGGGGTCGAGGGTTCGAATCCCTTCGCCCGCTCCATCCAGCCCGGCCGACCACTTCGAAAGATTAAGACGTCGAACGCGAGCGGGAAGTGCCGCCCGACCGGGGGCGGAGAGCGACATCCGTCGCCCGCGAGCCTCGCTCACGTTCGCCGGAGCGCGTTTACCGCCAGCGGCTCGTGTCCCCCTCCGGTGGTTGGGTCGAGCCGGAGCCTCCGCTGGGGCCAGATTTTCCGCTGAACGTAACGGTTGCTTCACCCGCGTCAGTCTTAGGGAACAGGGGCCGGCATTGGCCGGTTGAGCGGAGGCTGACATGTACACACTGTTCAAGAATGTGAAGATCGTGACCAAGATGGCTCTGCTCGGCGGCGCGTTCGCCATCGTGCTGATGGCCTTCGGTCTCTCGACCCTGTGGGCCGTCTCGTCGCTGACCGCATCGATAGAAGCCGTCAAAGACGCCGGGCATAGTGCGGAGCGCGCGGCCCGTATGAACGCCAACATGGTCCAGATCCGGCGTCGGGAGAACCAGGTGGCCGCCGACCCACGCCCCGAGGTCGTGGCCGAGGCACGCCGCCGCATCGCCGAGGAGGTGCAGAAGTTCCGCGCCTCCTACCAGGCCGTGGCGGCCGTTGCGGACGAACAGCGCCGCGCGGTGCTCGAGCGCCTGATGCCAGCGGCGGAGGCCTATCTCGGCGCGGTGGAGAGGACGCTTGCCGCTGCCCAGCGCGGAGACGGTGTCGCGGCCCTCGCCGCTCTGGCCCAGAACCTGCCCGCGTTCGAGGCGGTTGATCGCCTCACCGACGAGCTCGACGCAGTGGCCTCGCGCCTGGTTGACGAGATGGCGGAGGAGGCACGCGCGGATGCCGCCACGACGCACCTCGTCACGCTCGTCTTTGTCGCCGCCACGCTCGGGCTCGCCGCGCTCCTCGTGTGGCTGATCGGCCTGCGCGGGCTCGCAAGCCCGCTCAGCAGCGCGATCGCGCGGCTGCGCGCCTTGATGGACGGCGACACGGCCGCGCCGATCCAGGGCCTCGACCGCAAGGACGAGATCGGCGATCTCGCCCGCGCGATCGAAACGTTCCGCGACCTGATCGTCCGCACGCGCGAGGCGGAGGCGCGCGAGCGTGCCGAAGCCGAGGCCAAGGCGGCGCGGGCGGCGCGCATCGCCGAAGCCGTCGCACGGTTCGAGGCCGAGGCCGGCACGGTTATCGAGGCCGTGGCTTCGGCCGCCACCGAGATGGAGGCGACCGCGACCAGCCTTGCCACGGGGGTCGATGATACCCTCCGGCAGACCACCGCCGTCGCGGCCGCGGCCGAGCAGGCATCGGCCAATGTGCAGACGGTCGCGGCCGCCGCAGAGGAACTCGCCGCCTCGATCGGCGAGATCACCCGCCAGGCAACGGAGAGCACGCGCGTGGCGCAAGAAGCGTCGGCCGAAGCGGCGCGCACCAACGCAACGGTGGAAGCGCTCGCCGCATCGGCGCAGAAGATCGGCGAGGTGGTGCGGCTGATCAACGACATCGCCGGCCAGACGAACCTGCTCGCGCTCAACGCGACGATCGAGGCGGCGCGCGCCGGAGAGGCCGGGAAGGGCTTCGCCGTGGTCGCCTCCGAGGTGAAGAACCTCGCCGCCCAGACGGCGAAGGCGACCGACGAGATCGCCGCCCAGATCGGCTCGGTGCAGCTGGAGACGTCACGCTCGGTCGAGGCGATCCGCGCGATAGGTGCGGCGATCGAGCGGATGAGCGCGGTCGCCGCCTCGATCGCGGCCGCCGTCGAGGAGCAGGGCGCGGCGACCGCCGAGATCGCGCGCAACGTGCAGCAGGCGGCGCAGGGAACGAGCGTTGTCTCCTCGAGCATCGGCGCCGTGCAGCGCGTGGCCGACGATACCGGCCGGTCGACCGGCGAGATGCGCAAGGCGGCGTCGGAGCTCTCCGCCAATGCCGAGCGGCTCCGCCGGGAGGTGGCCTCGTTCATCGGCACGGTGAAGGCCGCCTGAGCGCCGGGAGAGGCCATTGGCGGCAGCGCGCGCGGAAGGACCGCCCTCCTTGGACACAGAAGGAGCGGCCGCGCGCGGGGCGCAGGGCGCAGCGTCGTGGGCCGGCGTCTGCGGGGTGCCCGGGCGGCCAACCAGACTGAGCGTGGCGTTCGCCGCCCGGGCGTCGAGAGTTCGACCCTGACGCGAGCGCCGAGACGTCGCGCCTGACGGCGTCGACGGATCGGCAGCGGGACGGCCCCGGTGGAACGGCGGGAGGCAATCCGCAAACCGCCCTACGCTTCCGGGCCGTCTGTGCTCCAGCCACGGGAGGGAGCGAGGCCGTCCAGCTGCGCGGTGCCAGAGAAGCCTTGGCGCTTCAACGGTAGGACGACGGGAGGCCGCGCGGCCCGCGCCTCGCCCTGTGAGCACCCTTCCCTCGCCCCACGCCTCGTGGCATCCGCCACCCTCGTGATCGACCCGCCACGCTGGCTCGCCCCCCGCCTCGCCGCCCTCCACGCCGGCCCGCACCGCACCGGCTCCCTCATCATCACGCTCTACGGCGATGCGATCGCGCCGCGCGGCGGCTCGCTCGCCCTCGCCTCGCTCCTGAACATCATGGCCGCCTTTGGAATTGGTGGCGGCGTGGTTCGCACCGCCGTCTCACGCCTCGCCGCCGAAGGCTGGCTCGAACGTCGGCGCATCGGCCGCTCTGGCTTTTACCGTCTCGCCACCAAGGGAGCGGAGACCTTCACCGCCGCCACCGAGCGGATCTACGGCCCGCAACCCGAGCGCCACGACCCCGCCCTCGAGCTCGTCGTGCTCGGCCGCGACAGCGCCCGTGACACCGCCCGGGAGGCCCTCGCGGCGGCGGGATTCGGCAGCCTTGCCCCGGGCGTGTTCGTCGCCCCTTCCGGCGCGCAACCGCCGCTGCTGCCCGGCGCGCTGCGGCTGCGAGCAACCCCACACCCCGGCGATGCCGCTGCGCTTGCCGCTCTCGCCTGGCCGCTCGAGGAGGTGGCGGATCGCTACCGGCAGTTCCTCGCCACCTGGGACGCGGCGGCGTCGGCCCCGGCGCCCGAGGCGCTGACCGCCCTCGTCGCCCGCGTGCTCTTGATCCATGACTACCGCCGTGTGGTGCTGCGCGACCCCCTGCTTCCGTCCGCCCTCCTGCCGGCCGGCTGGCCGCAGCCGGCGGCGCGCGCCCTGTGCGCGCGTCTGTGGCGCCGCCTGCTCGATCCCTCAGAAGCCTGGCTCGATGCCCATGCCAGGGCAGAGAGCGGCCCCTTGCCGTCGCCCGATCCGGGACTCCGCGCCCGCTTCGCCGACCTTGTCGAGGACCACAGCTGATACGTTACAGAACTTGCCGCCGTAGCCGAATTTCTGTTATACATCGGCGCAGAGAGGAGGCGGCGGATGTACACCCAGGCGCTTAACCAGGCAGAGCCAGAGACCGTTGCCACGGAGGAGCCGGGGCGGCTCGCCCGGTTCCAGGAACGGATCGACGCCGAGGAGCGGATCGAGCCGAATGACTGGATGCCGGCAGCTTATCGGCGCACGCTGATCCGGCAGATCAGCCAGCACGCCCATTCCGAGATCGTGGGCATGCTGCCGGAGGGGAACTGGATCACCCGCGCGCCGTCGCTCCGTCGCAAGGCGGCGCTGCTCGCGAAGGTCCAGGACGAGGGCGGGCACGGGCTCTATCTCTACGCCGCCGCCGAGACCCTCGGCGTGACGCGCGAGGAGCTGGTCGACCAGCTGCTCTCGGGCGCCGCGAAATACAGCTCGATCTTCAACTACCCGACGCTGACCTGGGCCGATATCGGCGCGATCGGCTGGCTTGTGGATGGTGCTGCAATCATGAACCAGATCCCGCTCTGCCGCACCTCCTACGGCCCCTACGCGCGGGCGATGATCCGGATCTGCAAGGAAGAGAGCTTCCACCAGCGCCAGGGCTACGAGATTATGCTGACGCTCTGCCGCGGCACGCCCGAGCAGAAGGCGATGGCGCAGGACGCGCTGAACCGCTGGTGGTGGCCGGCGCTGATGATGTTCGGCCCGCCGGATTCGGAGAGCCAGCACACGGCGCAATCGATGCGCTGGAAGATCAAGCGCTTCACCAACGACGAGCTGCGCCAGAAGTTCGTCGATGCCACCGTGCCGCAGGGGCTCTATCTCGGCCTCACCTTCCCCGACCCGGACCTCCGGTTCGACCCGGAGACGGGCCACTGGCGCTTCGGCGCGATCGACTGGGAGGAGTTCCGCCGCGTGCTCGCGGGCCACGGCCCCTGCAATCGCGAGCGACTCGAGGCGCGCCGCCGCGCCCACGCCGAGGGCGCCTGGGTGCGCGAGGCGGCGCTCGCCAATGCCGCGAAGCGCCGGCAACGCACCGCGTACGCGGCACAGAGGATCGCTGCGGAGTGACGGCCATGAGCGAAACCCCCATGCCGCTCTGGGAAGTGTTCATCCGCGCCCGCACCGGGCTCGCGCACCGGCATGTGGGCAGCGTCCATGCCGCCGATGCCGAGATGGCGCTTCAGGCCGCACGCGATACCTACACGCGCCGCGGCGAGGGGCTGTCGATCTGGGTCGTTCCCGCGGCGGCCATCACCGCCTCCGACCCGGCGGACAAGGACATGCTGTTCGAGCCGACCGCCTCGAAGCCCTATCGCCATCCGACCTTCTACACCGTCCCCGAAGAGGTCGGGCACATGTGACCGGGGCCCGATGATCGCGCAGCGCCAAGCAGCCGGCCGGAGCAGACCATGACGACGATCGCGGTCGCCGAAACACCGCTCACCCTCGGGCTCCTGCGGCTTGCCGACACGGCGCTCGTGCATTCCCACAGGCTCTCGGAATGGTGCGGGCACGCACCGATGCTCGAGGAGGACCTCGCGCTCGCCAACATCGCCCTCGACCTGCTCGGCCAGGCACGCGCGCTGTACACCCACGCCGCCGCAGTCGAGGGGGCTGGCCGAACGGAGGACGACCTTGCCTATCGGCGCGACGCGCCGCAGTTCCGGAACGTCTTGATGGCGGAACTCCCGCGCGGCGATTTCGCCTTCACCATCCTGCGCGGCTTCCTGCTCGCCGCGCACGCCCTGCCTTTCTGGCAGGCGACGGCCGGGAGCCGTGACGCCACGCTCGCCGCGATCGCCGCCAAGGCCGAGAAGGAGGCCGCGTACCACGTTCGCCACTGTGGCGAGTGGGTGATCCGGCTCGGCGACGGAACGGGGGAAAGCCGACGGCGGATGCTCGAAGCGCTCGACACCCTCTGGCCCTATACCGGCGAGCTGTTCGAGGTCGATGACGCGGACCGCGCCGTGATCGCCGATGGCATCCTGCCCGATCCGGCCGTGGTGCGCGCCCCCTGGGATGCAACGATCGACCGCGTCTTCGCCGAAGCCGGGCTCGACCGCCCCGCCGAGGGCTGGATGCAGTCGGGCGGACGCTGGGGGCGCCACACCGAGCATCTCGGCCACCTCCTCGCGGTGATGCAGCACCTCCCGCGCGCCTATCCGGACGCGACATGGTGAGCCTGAGCGACCGCGACCGCACCCTTGCCGCTGCGCGTGCCGCCTGTGCGCGGGTGGTCGATCCCGAGATTCCTACCCTCTCGATCGCCGATCTCGGCGTGCTGCGCGACGTCCGCCTCGGCGCAGACGGGGTGATCGAGGTGGATATCACGCCGACCTACTCCGGCTGTCCGGCGATGCGCGCGATCGCGCTCGACATCGAGGCGGCGATCGAGGCAGCCGGGCTCGGCCGGCCGCGCGTCTCGCTTGTTCTGACGCCGGCCTGGACGACCGACTGGATCACGCCCGCCGGCCGCGAGGCCCTGCGCCGGGCAGGGATCGCGCCGCCGACGCCGGGAGCGGGCCGGCGCGCCCTGTTCGGCGCCGACGAGCTCGTCCCCTGCCCGCGCTGCGGCGCGACCGACACCGAGAAGCTCTCCGAGTTCGGCTCGACCGCCTGCAAGGCGCTCTGGCGCTGCCGGGCCTGTCGCGAGCCCTTCGACTACTTCAAGTGCCACTGAGGAGAAGGGCAGCATGAACGCGCCCGTCGCCACCCGCTTCCATCCGCTGACCGTCACGGCCGTGGAACGGCTCACCGACTCCGCCGTCTCGATCACGCTCGAGCCGCCCCCAGAACGCGCCTTCCTGTTCCGCTTCCTGCCTGGCCAATATCTCACGCTTCGACGCGTGATCGACGGCGAGGAGGTGCGGCGAAGCTACTCGATCTGCGCGGGGCTGGATGGCGGCGCGCTGGCGATCGGAATCAAACGCGTCCCGGGCGGCTGTTTCTCGACCTGGGCGACAAGCGCGCTCGCGCCCGGGCATGTGATCGAGGCGATGCCGCCGCAGGGGACGTTCGTCTTCCGCCCCGATCCGTCGGCGGCGCGCACCGTCGTCGGGATTGCCGCAGGATCGGGGATCACCCCGATCCTCTCGATCGCGCGCACGCTGCTTGCCCGCGAACCGAACAGCCGCTTCGTGCTGCTCTACGGCAACCGAAGCACCGGCGAGGTGATGTTCCGCGGCGCGCTCGAGGATCTCAAGGATCGGTATCTCGCCCGGTTCAGCGTTCTGCATGTTCTCTCGCGCGAGGCCTCGGATCTGCCGGTTCTGCACGGGCGTCTCGACGAGGCGCGGGTGCGTGAGCTCCTGCCCGGCCTGGTCGCGCCGGGCGCCATCTCGGCCGCCTATCTCTGCGGGCCGGCCGGCCTTTCCGAGGCGGCGGCCTCGGCACTCGGTGCCCTGGGCGTTCCCAAGTCGTTGATCCACATCGAGCGCTTTACCCCCGGCGAGGGCGCGCCGCGTCGCCCGCCCGTTCCGGTCGAGGCCGAAGCGCCGGCAACCGCCCGGCTTCGCGTCACCCTCGATGGTGTCACCCGCGAGGTGCCGATGGCCGCGGGCGAAACGGTGCTCGACGCGGCGCTGCGGGCGGGGATCGATGCGCCGTGGTCCTGCCGCGGCGGCATGTGCTGCACCTGCCGCGCGCGCCTCACCGACGGCGAGGTCGAGATGGACCAGAATTACTCGCTACAGCCCTGGGAACTCGAGGCCGGCTATGTGCTGACCTGCCAGAGCCGGCCGAAGACGCGGGAGCTCGCCGTCGACTACGACGCGGTCTGAACCCGGGCGCGGTTCGTGGCCGCGCGCGCGGTTCGGCTGGTGGCTATCGGGGGCATACCGGCGAGATCGCGCGCGCCGAGCACCACCATCCGCGCGGCGAGTTCCGCATAGTCGCGGCGTGTCATCGGCCCGTTCTCGCGGAACCAGAAGAACGCCCAGTTCAGCATGCTGAACAGGCTCATGGTCAGCGGCTTGAGCAGACGTCGGTCGCCCGCAAGCGGCGGGGCGACGGCGGCGAGCGCGTCGGCGAACAGCGTCACGAGAACGCGCTCCATGTCCTTCAGCTCCTCCTGCACCGGCTCGGGCAGAAGGCGAAGATGCGCGACCTGCACCTGGTGTTCGGCATCGGCATCGCGGTAGGCGGCGAGCAGAGCGACCGCCATGTCAGCGAGGCGTCGTTCCGGCGGGCGATCGTCCTTGGCGGCGGCCGCCGTCACCACCTCGATCAGCTCGGCGAGATGGCGGCGGATGATGTCCGCGAGCACCGCATCCTTGTCCGCGTAGTAATGGTAGACGAGCCCCTTCGAGACGCCAGCGGCGACCGCGATCATCGAGAGCGAGGTGCGGTCATAGCCGTGGCGTGCGAAGAGCGGAGCCGCGGTGCGCAAGAGATGCGTGCGCTTGGCTTCGTAGTCCGCAGCGCGCCGACGCGCCATCACCTCACCCTTTCGCGCGCAGATCGACCACGCGCCGCGCCTTGCCGGTCGATCGCTCGATCGCGCCCGGGTCCACCACCTCGACACCTACCGAGACGCCGATCACGCCCTTGACGTGCTGGGCGAGCTCCTGGGCGAGGGCGGCGCGCTGCTCCGCGCCTGCCACTCCAGGCTCCGCCTCGACCCGAACCGTCATCGCGTCGAGCCTGCCGTCGCGTGTGAGCACGAGCTGGTAGTGCGGCGCGAGCCCCCCGACGCGGAGGATTTGCTCCTCGACCTGGGACGGGAAAACGTTGACGCCGCGCAGGATGATCATGTCGTCGGAGCGGCCGGTGATCTTCTCGATCCGACGCATCGTCCGCGCCGTGCCGGGCAGGAGGCGTGTCAGGTCGCGCGTGCGATAGCGGATGACGGGCATCGCCTCCTTGGTCAGCGTCGTCAGCACGAGCTCGCCGCGCTCGCCGTCGGCAAGCACCCGCCCCGTCTCCGGGTCGATGATCTCCGGATAGAAATGATCCTCCCAAAGATGAAGCCCGTCCTTGGTCTCGACGCACTCGTTGGCAACACCGGGGCCGATGATCTCGGACAGCCCGTAGATGTCGACCGCGTGCATGTCGAACGCCTCCTCGATTTCAGCGCGCATGGCATTGGTCCAGGGCTCGGCGCCGAAGATGCCGATCGCCAAGGAACTCGCGCGCGGGTCGAGCCCCTGGCGGCGGAACTCGTCGAGGATCGCGAGCATGTAGGACGGCGTGACCATGATGATGTCGGGGCGCAGATCCTCGATCAGCGTCACCTGCCGTTCGGTCATGCCGCCGGAGACAGGCACGACGGTGCAGCCGAGGCGCTCGGCGCCGTAGTGCGCGCCGAGCCCCCCGGTAAACAGCCCGTAGCCATAGGCGACGTGCACGATCATGCCCGGCCGTCCGCCGGCGGCGCGGATCGAGCGCGCCACGACCTCGGCCCAGGTCTCGAGGTCGCGCGACGTATAGCCGACGATGGTCGGCTTGCCGGTGGTGCCGGAGGAGGCATGGATCCGCGCGATTCGTTCGCGCGGGACAGCGAACAGGCCGAACGGATAGGCCGCGCGCAGATCGTCCTTGGTCGTGAACGGGAACCTCGCAAGATCCTCGAGCGTGCGCAGATCGTCGGGGTGCACACCGGCGGCATCGAAACGGGCGCGATAGGTCGGCACGTTCTCGTAGGCGTGGCGCACGGACCAGCGCAGCCGCTCGAGCTGCAGGGCGGCGATCTCGTCCCGGCTTGCGGTTTCGATCGGATCGAGCTCGTCGGGCCGCGGCACACGGCTGATGCGCTTGCTCGCAGCTGCGGTCATCCGTTTCCTCCCCTTGCCGTCATGCGATTGTCGTCGCTTTTGGTGATCCGGCCGCCAATGGTGCGCGAGTGGCCGCGGAACAGCGCGATCAGCTCACCATTCTGATCGCGCACCGTCACGTCCGTCACACCCGAGCGGCCCACGCGGGTCTGCTCGACGGCTTCGGCGACCAGGCGCATGCCGAGGCGCGCGGGGCGCAGATAGGTGATTGCGCAGTGCGCCGCGACGGTCCGCTCGTCCGTCCAGTTGCAGGCGAAGGCGAAGGCGCTGTCGGCGAGGGCGAAGATGAAGCCGCCGTGACAGATCCCATGGCCGTTCACCATCGCCTCCGTCACCCGCATCGAGAGCACGGCACGGCCTTCGTCGACATGATCGAGCGACATGCCGAGGCCGCGCGAGGCGTGATCCTCCGCCCACATCGCCGCGGCGACGGCGGCGGCGCTCATGCGCGCGCTCCGAAGCGCGGGGCGCGCTTCTCGAGAAAGGCAGCCACCCCCTCGGCGTAGTCGGGATGCTGTCCTGCCGCCCGCTGCAGATCGCGCTCGCGCTCGAGCTGCGCCTCGAGCGTCGCCGTGCCGGCGGCCGCAAACGCGCCGCGTGTCGCGACCAGCGCCGCGGTCGGGCCGGCGGCGAGACGTTCAGCGAGCTTGGCCGCCTCCGCGCCGAACACCTCGTCCTCGACCGCCCGCCAGATCATGCCCCAAGCCTCGGCCTGCTCGGCCGTGACCGGTTCGGCCAGCATCGAGATCGCGCGCGCGCGCGCAGGCCCGATCAGCCGCGGCAGCTGCCAGGTCGCGCCGCTGTCCGGGATCAGTCCGATCCTGGCGAAGGCCATGTGGAACCGCGCTGATCGCGCGGCGAGCACGATGTCACAGGCAAGCGCAAGCGCGACACCGGCGCCGGCGGCGATGCCATGCACGGCGGCAACCGTCGGCACGCCGAGCCGGCCGAGGCGCAGGATCAGAGGGTTCCACCCATCCTCGAGCACGCGGCCGAGATCCGCCTCGCTGCGCACCGACTCGAGGTCTTGGCCGGCGCTGAAGGCGCGCCCCGAGCCCGCAAGAACCACAGCGCGGCAGGATCGGTCCGCCTCCGCATCGTCGAGGGCTCGGTGCAGCGCCTCCTGCATGGCGCGATCGAAGGCGTTGAGCCGCTCCGGGCGATTGAGCACCAGACGGCGCCAGCCCGGATGCTGCTCGACGAGCACGGTCTCGGTCATGCGGCGTTTCCTCGCGTGGTTCTTCGTGTCGGCCTTGCCTGCGGCGGCCTCTTGCATTTCACCGGCCGACCGTTCAATTATTCAATCGCCGAGGCTGGCGTCAACACCGCCCGGCGGGAGGGGCGTCTATGGCGGAGTTCTTCGCGGCCCATCGCGTCATCTTAGAGCAGGCGATCGCTGCCTGCCGCGCGCGCGGCTACTGGAGCGCCTATCCCGAGACGCCGTCGGCCCGCTTCTACGGCGAGGACGCGCGCCCCGCCGCTGAAACCGCCTTCAAAGCGCTGCTTGGCAAGCCGTTTCCGCTCGACCAGGACGGCGACGCAGAGCCAGTCGGCGCGGAAGTGTCGCCCTATGGCTTCCCGCTCGGCATCACCTATCCGAAGCGATCGGTCGCAGCCCTGATCGGCGCGGCGCAACGCGCGGGCATCGCCTGGGCGGCAGCGTCGGTCGAGGCGCGTGCGGGCCTCGCACTCGAAATCCTCGCCCGCCTCAACCGCGACTCCTTCCTGATGGCGCACGCCATCGAACACACCACCGGCCAGGCCTTCGTCATGGCCTTCCAGGCGGGCGGGCCGCATGCGCAGGATCGCGGCCTTGAGGCGGTGGCTTATGCCGTCGACGAGATGACGCGTATCCCCGCGACCGCGCGCTGGGAGAAGCCGCAGGGAAAGGGCCCCCCGCTCCTCCTCGCCAAGACTTGGCGCATCGTGCCGCGCGGTATCGGCCTTGTGATCGGCTGTTCCACGTTCCCGACATGGAACGGCTATCCGGCTCTGTTCGCCTCCCTCGTCACCGGCAACGCCGTGATCGTCAAGCCGCATCCGAATGCGATCCTGCCGCTTGCGCTGACTGTCCGCACCGCGCGCGCTGTCCTGGGCGAGGCCGGGTTCGACCCGGACGTGGTCCAGCTCGCGCCCGATAGCCCGGAGGCGCCGATCGCCGCGGAGCTCGCTACCCATCCGGCGATCGGCATCGTCGATTACACAGGCGGCCCGGCCTTCGGGCGCTGGCTTCGCGAACATGTGCGCGACGCCGTTCTGTTCACCGAGGAGGCGGGGATCAACCCAGTGGTGATCGCGGGTGCGCCGGATCTCCGCGGCATGTGCGCCAATCTCGCCTTCTCGCTCTCCCTCTATTCGGGGCAGATGTGCACCGCGCCGCAGAACCTGTTCATTCCGGCAGAGGGAGTCGAGACCGACCAGGGAACGCTGAGCTTCGAGGCCGTCGCGTCCGGTATCGGCGAGGCGATCGATTCCCTGCTCGCCGATCCTGCCCGTGCCGCTGCGATCCTCGGCGCAATCGCAAGCCCCGCCACGCTCGAGCGCATCGCGGCGGCGCGGCGCTTGGGGCGGATCGTCCGCGACAGCACGCCGCTGCCCAATGCCGGGCAGGCGCGTACGGCAACCCCGCTTCTGGTCGCGGTCGAGGCCGAGGACGACAGGGCCTATCTAGAAGAGCGGTTCGGTCCGATCGCCTTCCTGATCCGCTGCCGGAACGCCGAAGAGGCGCTCGCCCGCGCGGCTGCTTCGGCGCGAGCGAAGGGCGCCATCACCGCGGGTCTCTACGCCACCGACGAGGCGTTCATCGCCCGCGCCGCGGAGGCCTTCGCCCGCGCCGGCGTGCCACTCTCCGTCAATCTCACCGGGGGCATCTACGTGAACCAGTCGGCTGCGTTCAGCGACTTCCACGTCACCGGCCTTAACCCGGCAGGCAATGCCTGCCTGACCGACAGCGCCTTCGTCGCCAACCGCTTCCGCGTCGTCGCCGTCCGGCGGCCGATCGCGGCATGAACAACACGCACAACCGAGGGAGACAAACGATGTCCAGGAGACTGTTCTCGGCCATGCTGATCGGCGCCGCCGCCCTCAGCCTCGGCCTGCCCCCTGCCGCCGCCCAGGCGCCGATCCGGATCGGCTCGGTACTCTCCGTAACCGGGCCCGCTTCCTTCCTCGGCGATCCGGAGGCGCGCACGTTACGCCTCTATATCGACCGGATCAACCAGTCGGGCGGCGTGCTCGGGCGCCGGCTCGAGCTCGTTCTCTACGACGACGGTGGCGATGCCAACCGCGCCCGCACCTTCGCCACCCGCCTCGTCGAGGATGACCGCGTGGTCGCCATCGTCGGCGGCACGACGACTGGCACGAGCCTCGCGATGATCCCGGTGTTCGAGGAGGCGCGCCTGCCCTTCATCAGCCTCGCCGGCGGCATCGAGATCATCGAGCCGGTGAAGCCCTTCACCTTCAAGACGCCGCACACCGACAAGATGGCGTGCGAGAAAATCTTCGATGACCTGCGCAAGCGCGGGCTGACGCGCGTCGGGCTGATCAGCGGCACCGGCGGCTTCGGCGCCTCGATGCGCACCCAGTGCCTCCGCGTCGCCCCCGCCTTCGGCATCACCATCGCCGCAGACGAGCGCTACGGCCCGGGCGACACCGACATGACGCCGCAGCTGACACGAATCCGCAACGTTCAGGGCGGCGTGCAGGCGGTGGTCAATGCCGATTTCGGCCAGGGCCCGGCGATCGTGACACGAAACTTCGCCCAGCTCGGCATGGGCGTGCCGCTCTATCAAAGCCATGGCGTCGCCTCGCGCAGCTTCATCGAGCTCGCGGGCCCCGCCGCGGAGGGCTTGCGGCTCCCCGCCGCGGCCCTGCTCGTCGCCGAACAGCTGCCCGACAACGACCCGCAGAAGCCGGTCGTCATGGCCTACAAGCAGCTCTACGAGAGCACGCAGAACCAGCCGGTGAGCACCTTCGGGGGCCATGCCTTCGACGGGCTGATGATCCTGGTCGAGGCGATCAAGCGTGCCGGCAGCACCGACGGCGCGCGCATCCGCGATGCGATCCGCCAGACGCGCGGCTTCATCGGGACGGGCGGCGTCGTCAACATGAGCGAGACCGACCACATGGGCCTCGATCTTTCGGCGTTCCGAATGATCGAGATCCGCAACGGCACCTGGCGCCTGCTCGATTGATCCCCGGCGGGGCGCCACTGGCGCCCCGCTCCCCGTTCGCCCGCCATGGACCAGCTCCTGCAGTTCGTCTTTTCTGGCCTGACCGTGCGCGCAGTGTACGCCCTCGTCGCGCTCGGCTTCACGCTGATCTACAACGCCTCGGACGTGATCAATTTCGCCCAAGAAGAGTTCGTCATGCTTGGCGGCATGGTGACGGTGTTCGCCTTTGCCGCCGGCGTGCCGCTGCCGCTTGCGGCGCTGCTTGCGATCGCCGTCGCGGTCGTGACCGGGCTTTTGCTGCATCGTTTCGCGATCGAGCCTGCCCGCGGTGCCTCCGCTGTGACGCTGATCATCATCACCATCGGCGCCTCGATCCTGATCCGCGGTCTGGCGCAGATCGTGTTCGACCGGCAGTTCCACTCGCTCCCGGCCTTCTCTGGCGAGGAGCCGATCCGCGTGCTCGGCGCCTCGATCCTGCCGCAGAGCCTCTGGGTGCTCGGTGGCGCGGCAGCAATCGTCGCGGTGCTGTGGCTCGTGATGGAGCGCACCCTGCTCGGCAAGGCGGTTCGGGCGACAGCGGCGAACCGCCTCGCCGCACGCCTCGTCGGCATCGACACCACACTCGTGCTCGCCTTCGCCTTCGGCATCTCGGGTGCGATCGGCGCCATGGCGGGAATCCTGATCACCCCGATCACGCTGACGAGCGTGACGGTTGGCACATTGCTCGCGCTCAAGGGGTTCGCCGCGGCGATGCTGGGGGGCATGGGCAACCCGGTCGGCGCAGTGGTCGGCGGGCTCGCGCTCGGGCTTCTCGAGTCGCTCGCTGCCGGCTTCATCTCCTCGACCTACAAGGACGCGGTCGCCTTCCTCGTCATTCTCGCCGTGCTGTTCGTGCTGCCGCAGGGGCTGCTCGGCCGGCGCGGGGTGGAGCGGGTCTGATGCCGTCGGGGCGTCTCAGTCCCCGTCTCGCCACGGTGGCAGGGCTCGCGGTGCTTCTGTTTCTGCTCTGGCTCGTCTTCCCGTCCGGTTTCTTTCTGCGCATCGCGACTCTCGTCTGGATCAACGCGCTTGCCGCCGTCGGCCTCAACCTGCTGATGGGGCTTGCGGGCCAGGTGAGCCTCGGGCAAGCGGGGTTCGTCGGCATCGGCGCCTATGCGGTGGCGCTCGGGCCGCGCCATCTCGGGCTCGATCCCCTGCCCTCGCTCGGGCTCGGGCTGCTCTGCGCCGGGCTGCTCGCCTTTCTCGTCGGCCGGCCGATCCTGCGCCTGCGCGGGCACTATCTCGCGGTCGCGACGCTTGGCTTGGGGATCCTGATCTGGCTCGTGCTCAACAGCGAGGTGGCGATCACCGGCGGGCGGGACGGGATCCAGGTGCCGCGGCTCGTTCTGTTCGGCTGGCGCGTCGCCGGGGCCGCGACTTGGTACTGGATCAACGGGCTGACGCTGCTTGCGGGCGTGCTCGTCGCGCTCAATCTGGAGGACAGCCCGATAGGGCGGGCTTTGCGCGCGCTGCACGACAGCGAGGTCGCCGCCGCCGTCGCCGGGATCGACGTCGCCCGCGCCAAGCTCGCTGTGTTCGTGATCGCTGCCGTCTATGCCGCCCTCGCCGGCGCTTTGCTTGCTCTGTTCAACCGGTTCGTCACGCCGCAGGCGGCCGATTTCCTGCATTCGATCGAGCTCGTCACCATGGTGGTGATCGGCGGCATGGGGTCCTGCCTCGGAGCAGTCGTCGGTGCGGCAGTGTTGACCATCCTCCCGCAGGCCCTGACCGTCTTCCACGACTACGAGCATGCAGTACTCGGGCTGATGATCATCCTGTTCATGATCTTCCTCCGCCAGGGGATCGTGCCGGGCCTCGCGGTGCTGCTTGCGAAGCGGCCGGCATGAGCGCGATCGCGGCCCAAGAGATTGGGATCTCCTTCGGCGGGCTGCGCGCGCTCGACGGCGTCTCCTTCAGCGCCGAGCCCGGGGAGGTATTTTCGATCATCGGCCCGAACGGTGCGGGCAAAACAACGCTCTTCAACATCATCTCGGGTGTGTATCGGACGCGAGAGGGGAAGGTGCTTCTCGCGGGCGAGGACGTCACCGGCCTGCCGCCCCATCGCCTCGCCGCGCGGGGGCTCTCGCGCACGTTCCAGAACCTGCAGGTCTTCTTCCGCATGACGGCAGAGGAGAACGTGATGGTGGGGCGCCACCTGCGCGAGCGGCAGGGGGTGATCGGGTCGCTGCTGCACCTTCCATGGGTGGCGCGGCAGAACCGCGCGACCCGCGAGCGCGCGCGCGAGCTTCTCGCCTTCGTCGGCCTCGCCGACCGTGCGCGTGACCCCGCAGGCAGCCTGCCCTATGGTGCGCTCAAGCGTCTCGAGATCGCCCGGGCGCTCGCAGCCGAGCCGCGCGTGCTTCTGCTCGACGAACCCGCCGCCGGCTGCAACCCGGTCGAGACCGAGGAGATCGACCGGCTGATCGCAGCCATCGCCGCGCGCGGCACGACAGTCGTCCTCGTTGAACACGACATGAAGCTCGTGATGCGGATCTCAAACCGGATCCTCGTGCTCAACCACGGCCGGATGCTGGCGCTTGGCAGCCCAGCCGAGGTTCGCGGCAATCCCGAGGTGATTGCTGCCTATCTCGGCAGGCATGGCGCGGAGGCAGCGCATGCTTCGGGTTGAGGCCTTGCGCAGCGGTTACGGCCGAATCGAGGCGGTGAAGGGCGTCGATCTCGAGGTCTCCTCGGGCGAGATCGTCGCCCTGATCGGCGCCAACGGTGCCGGCAAGAAGACGCTCCTGCGCGCGATCTCCGGCGTGCAGCCGGTGACCGCCGGACGGATCCTGTTCGAGGGCGCGCCAATCGAGGAGCTTGCGGCGCATGCGCGGGTTGCCCTCGGCATCGTCCAGGTGCCGGAGGGCCGCCAAGTCTTCGCCCCGCTCACGGTCGAGGACAATCTCCGGCTCGGCGCCTTCCGCCGCGGCCGCGCCGAGACCGAAACGACCCTTGGCGAGGTCTATGCCCTCTTCCCGGTGCTCGCCGCGAAGCGCCACGAGCCCGCCGGGCGGCTCTCGGGCGGGCAACAACAGATGCTCGCGGTCGGGCGCGCGATGATGGCGCGACCACGGCTCCTGTTGCTTGATGAGCCCTCGATGGGACTTGCGCCGCTTCTCGTCGATCAGATCCTCGAGGCGGTGGTGCGGCTCAGGGCACGGGGGATGACCGTGCTGCTCGTGGAACAGAACGCCTCCGCCGCGCTCGCGATCGCCGATCGCGCCTATGTGCTCGAGACAGGGCGGATCGCCCATGCCGGAACGGGCCGGGCCCTGCTTGATGACCCGCGGGTTCGGGAAGCCTATCTCGGGATCTGATCGGGCGAGGGGCGCGCGCCCGGTTCCCTCCCTTCAGGCTGCGTCGGCCTGCGCCTCCGGTGCGGCAGCCTGCACAGCAGGCAAGGCGAGCATCGCGGCTTCCGCGCGCAGGAGCGTGGGATAGGGGGCGAGGTCGTGTCCGAACCGGCGAGCGTTGTAGAGCTGCGGAACGAGGGTGCAGTCCGCCATGGTCGGTGACGTACCGAAACAGAACGGCCCCTCCCCGCTCGCGATCATCGCCTCGCAGGCGGACAGCCCGCGCGCGAGCCAATGCTGGTGCCAGGCCGCTTGCGCTGCCTCCGTTATGCCGAGCGGATCGTTGAGATAGCGCCGCACTGCGAGATTGGAGAGCGGGGCGATCTCGCAGGCGATCGCGAGCGCGAAGGCGCGCACCCGTGCGCGCTCTCGAGGCTCGCGCGGCAGAAGCGGCGGCTGCGGATACGTCTCCTCGAGCCATTCCATGATCGCAAGCGACTGCGTCAGCGGCATGCCATCCACCTCGAGGGTGGGCACGAGCGCCTGCGGGTTCCTCGACAGATAGTCTGGCCGGTTCTGTTCCCCGCCATCGCGGACGAGGTTCACCGGCACCGAGTGATAGGCAAGCCCTTTGAGGTTCAGCGCAATCCGCGCGCGATAGGACGCCGAGGAGCGCCAGTAGGTAAAGAGGCGCAGCGTCATGGAACAGTGCCCGCCGTGTCGCCCCACGCGGCGGGTGCGTGGATCGCGGCGCGGGCGACGGCGATCGCCCCGTGAAGCACCTCGGCATCGCCGATGTGGTTGGCGAGCACCAACACGAGCGCCGCATCGAGGCGGCGGCTCTCCTCCGGAGAGAGGCCGCGATGCGCCTCAGCGAGCGCGGCGAACACCGCATCCGGGTCGCTCAGACGCGGGGCTGTGTCGAGCTTACGCATCACGCCGCCGTGATCCGTCCTTCCGCCGGGACGCGACCCCACAGGCGCGCGAGCGCCGAAGCAACGGCCTCTGGCGTCGGTGCGGCGAAACGCGCCGCGACATGCTGGTCAGGCCGAAAGAGATAGGCTCCGCCCGCGAGCGCTCCATAGCGTTCGGCGGCAACGCCGTCCGCGGGCAGGCGCAGTGTCGCAAGGCCCGGAAGCGCCGGGTCAGGCACGGCGCCGAACAGCACGAGCACGGGCCGCCCGCCGAGGCGTTCGAGTAGCCACCCGTCAGCGACCGGCGCGTCGATCGCCGGCGCGCCAGGAGGGGGCCCCGCCGCCCATGCCTCGACGTCGGGCGTGGAGAGCGGTGTCGCGGCGTAACAATGCGGGCTCGAGAGACGACCGGAATTCACCATGCGGCGGGCGAACGCGTGGTCGCGCGCAAGCTGCAGAACCGCGTCCCGATAGGCGCGCACGGCTTCCGTCTTCGGTGTGATGAAGTCGGTCGCGCGGGTCGAGTTTAGGATGTTCTCGTCGGCGGCCGGGATCCGTTCCGCGTCATAGGTCCCAAGAAGCGAGGGCGGCGCGGTGCCGCGCAGCACGGCCGCGAGCTTCCAGGCGAGATTGTCGGCATCCTGAACGCCGCCATTGCCGCCGCGCGCGCCGAACGGGCTCACCTGGTGCGCTGAATCGCCGAGGAAGATCACCCGATCGTGCACGAACCGCTCAAGCCGCCGGCAGCGGAAAGTGTAGACGCTCACCCATTCGAGATCGAACTCGATTCCCTCGCCCAGCATCGCCCGGATCCGGGGGATCACGCGCTCGGGCCGCTTCTCCTCCTCCGGGTCCGCCTCCCAGCCGAGCTGGAAATCGATCCGCCACATGTCATCCGGCTGCTTGTGCAAAAGCACCGACTGTCCGGGATGGAACGGCGGGTCGAACCAGAACCAGCGCTCTGAGGGGAACGGCACCTCGCCCTTGAGCACCACATCGGCAATCAGGAACCGGTCGCGGAAGACCTTCCCGACGAACGGCAGATCAAGCGCGGCGCGAACTGTGCTCCTCGCCCCGTCGCAGGCGAGCAGCCAGTCGGCCGTCATGGTGTACATCCCCGCCGGCGTCTCGACCGCGAGCCGGACATGGTCCTCCTCGCGGGAGAGCGACACGAGACGGGATTTCCAGCGGAGATCAACGAGCCCGCTCTCGACACAGGCCTCGACCAGCCACGCCTCGAGATAATACTGCTGCAGGTTGACGAAGGCGGGCATGCGGTGCCCCGCTTCGGGCAGAAGGTCGAAGGCATAGGCGAGCGCCGAGCCGTGGAACACCTTGCCGACCTTCCAGGTCACACCCTTGTCGAGCACGCGCTGGCCGAGCCCGAGCCGGTCGTAGATCTCGAGCGTGCGTTTGGCGAGGCAGATCGCGCGGCTGCCGATGCTGACGGTGTCGTCGTCGTCGATCACCACCGTTGCGATGCCGTGCCGAGCGAGATCAAGCGCTACCGTAAGCCCGACCATCCCGGCGCCGACGATCACGACCGGATGATGCACGGGCGCCGTCCCTTGGGCCTCGGCCTCGAGCTCGCGCGGCGGGCGGAACGGATAGCGGGGCGGGGTCCAGCGGCTCAGCATGGCGGTCACGCCTTGGCCTGCCCATCGCCCTCGAGCGCGTTCCACAGGGCGCGGTCTCGCGCCGCGGTCCAGACGCGCGGGCGATCGATCCCGAGCGCCTCGTCATAGGCGCGGCTGACGTTGAACGGCATGCAGTGATCGAAGATCACCCAGTGGCCAAACTCCGGTCGCATCGCCGTGATCGCCGCGTCGTAGGCCTCCTTCAGGGGCGCGCCGCGTTCCGCATAGGCACGCACGAGGGCATAGAGCCGCGTGGTGAACGCCTCCGTTCCCTCGATGGCCAAGGCGCAGTCCTCCCGTGTCGTCAGGGCGGAACCGCGCCCTGGCACCATCGCTGCCGGATCGAGCGCGCGCAGCGCCGAAAGCGTTCCCGGCCAGTCGCCGAAATGCGCATCGCCGCAATAAGGGGTGGCGCCGAACTCGACCGTGTCGCCAGCGAACAGAACACGCTCCCGCGGCAGCCAGACGACCGTGTCGCCGGCCGTATGCGCCCGCCCGACATGAAGGATCCGCACTTCACGGCGGCCGAGCCAGAGCGTGATCTCGCGTGCGAAGGTCAGCGTCGGCCAAGTCAGGCCGGGGATCGTCTCCCGCCCCCGGAACAGCCGCGGAAAGCGGCCGATCTCGCTCTCCATGTCGGCCGCTCCGCGCTCGACGATGAGCCCGCGCGTCGGGGCGGAGGCGACGATGTGATCGGCGCGGTAGGCGCTCGCGCCGAGCACCCGAACGGCATGGTAATGGCTCAGCACCAGCCAGCGGATCGGCTTGTCGGTGACGGTACGGATCCGGGCGATCACGTCGGCGGCCATTGCGGGCGTCGCCTGGGCGTCGACCACCATCACCGCATCATCGCCGATGATCACGCCCGAGTTCGGGTCGCCCTCTGCCGTGTAGGCATAAAGACCGGGGCCGATCTCGTCGAAGCTCACGCGCTTTTCGGCAAGATCAGCCGTGCTTGCGAAGCCTTTGCTCATCCAACCCACCGCCGGAACGGAACCACGCGCTGGTCGATCGCACCGAAGACGCTTCGGCCACTCTTATCGACCATCTCGATTCGAATCCTGTCGCCCGCGCGCAGGAACGGCGTTCGTGCCGCTCCCGTCTCGATCTGTTCGTACATGCGCAGCTCGGCGATGCAGGCGAAGCCGCGCCCGCCGTTCGCGACGGTTGCGCCATGGAGCCCGCCTTGGCGGTTCGAGACCGTGCCGCCGCCGAGGATCGTTCCGGCACCGAGGCTTCGCGTGCGCGCCGCGTGCGCGATCAGGCGGGGGAATCCGAAGGCCATGTCGACGCCGGCGTCAGGTCGGCCGAAAAGGGTCCCATTCAACGTGCACAAAACCGCGCCATGCACGCGGTCGCCATCCCAGGCCGGGCCGAGCTCGTCCGGCGTCACCGCCACCGGCGACAACGCCGAGGCGGGCTTCGACTGGAAGAAGCCGAATCCCTTGGCGAGCTCAGCCGGGATCAGGTTGCGCAGGGAGATGTCGTTCACGAGGACGAACAGCCTGATCGAGGCGCGCGCCTCCTCTTCCGTGGGGCCTTGTGGAACGTCATCGAGGATCGCCGCGATCTCGGCCTCGAAGTCGAGGCCCCAGGCCTCGTCGCCGAGCGGGATGTCGTCGGTCGGGCCCAGGAAGCCGTCCGATCCGCCTTGATACATCAGGGGGTCGTCGCGAAGAGCGGGCGGCAGTTCGGCGCCGCGGGCGCGGCGGACAAGCTCGACATGGTTGAGGTAGGCGGAGCCGTCCGCCCATTGATAGGCGCGCGGCAGCGGGGCCCTGCAGGCGCGCGGATCGAAAGGGAACGCGCCTTCCACAACGCCTGCCTCGAGTCCCGCGGCCTCCTCCTCGAGCCTCGGTGCCACGCGTGCCCAGTCATCGAGCGCGGCCTGGAGCGTCGGCGCCGTGCGGGAACGCACGGCGCGCTCGAGATCGCGCGTCACCAGGATTAGCCGGCCGTCGCGCCCGCCTTCGGACAGGGTGGCGAGCTTCAAGCTGTCACTCCGCGGCGCGCTTGACCTTCCAGCTGTCGGCGTAGCCCGCGACCTCCACGCCGTGCGCCGCTGCGCCGATCTCGAGCGCGTCGCGGGCATCGAGCATCACCGCATACTCGTCGGTGGCGGGCTTGGGCTGGACGAAGGCACGCTCGAGCGCTTTCGGGTGCGGCCCATGGGTGAACCCGCAGGGGTGCAGCGTCATCATCCCGGCATGGATGTTGTCGCGCGAAAAGAAGTCGCCTGCGTGGTAGAACAGGACCTCGTCATAGTCGTCGTTGTTGTGGAAGAACGGCACCTTCAGCGCGCCCGGGTCGGTCTCGAAGGGTCTCGGCGTGAAGGTGCAGATCACGAACCGGTTCGCCACGAAGGTCGTGTGCGCCGACGGCGGCAGATGGTAGCGGTGCGATGCAAGGGGGCGGATCTGCTCGATGTTCAGCTTCACCGGCGCGAGATCGCCATGCCAGCCCACCGCATCGAGCGGGTTGAACGGATAGGTGCAGACCGATAGCGCGTTGCGACGCTTGATGACGACGCGTGTCTCCGCCTCGCCCTGCTGCGCGCGGAAGGCCTCGTCGATCTGCGGCGTCTCGAGCACCGCGGGGTCGAAGATCGCATGCGCCCCGAGCATGCCCTTGTCAGGAAGCATATAGGTCGAGTTCGTCGCCTCGATCAGCAGGCAGACGGTCGGCTCGCGGCTCTCGATGCGCCACATCGTCGAGCGCGGGAGAACGATGTAGTCGCCGGCTCTGTAGGTCAGGTGTCCGTAGTCGCAGAAGAGATCGCCGGACCCCTGATGGACGAAGATCAGCTCATCGCCATCGGCGTTCCGGGCGAGATGGTCCATCGCCTGCGGGGCACGCCAGAAGCGCAGCCGGACATGCTGGTTGAACAGGATCTCGGCGGCCTCGAACGGCGAGGCATGCTGAGCGTTCAGCCGGGCGAGGTCGAACGCACGGGGGCGCAGCGGCCCCTCCCAGGACGACCAGCCGGTCGGCGGATGGCGGTGGTACATGTGCGTCGCCGGGCCGAAGAACCCCTCCTTGCCGAGCTCGCGCTCGAACGTGCCCGCCGGGAGATCGGCATGCGCCTGGCGGCTCGTCTGCCCCTCCATGCGGGGAAACCGGATGTAGTGCTTCATCGCAACCCTCCCTGCGACCGGCCTGCCATGCCCGCTTTCGCCCGGCCGCCTTGCGTCACGTTCGCGTTTCCAACATACTGTTTCAGATGCAACGGTTGTCAAGACGCGAGCCGGAGGACGCCGGGCAGGCGGGCGACGAGACCGCCCCATTCCTGCTCGAGCGTTTCCTTCCCTATGAGCTCTCCGTGACGGCGAACAAGGTCAGCCGCCTGTTCGCCCACTTCTATGCGGAGAGGTTCGGCCTTTCGATCCCGGAATGGCGCTGCCTCGCGGTGATCGGCCGCTATGCCCCGGTCGCGGCGACTGCGATCGCGGAGCGGACGGCGATGGACAAGGTCAAGGTCAGCCGCGCCGTCGCGTCGCTGCTCGCGAAGGACTTGGTGCGTCGCGGCCCGCACCCGGCCGATCGCCGCCTCGGGCTGCTCGCCTTCACCGCCAAAGGGCGGCGTGTCTACGAGCAGATCGTGCCCTTTGCCCGGCGCCTGGAGGCCGACCTGATGGCGGTGCTCGGGCCGGCTGACCGCGCCGCGCTCAGCGCGATGCTCGGGCGGATCGCGGCGCGCGCGGAGGCCCTGGACACGGCGAGGCTTGACCGGGCGGTGCCGGACTGACATTTTCATTTGTAACCACAGAAGGGAGGATGTCCATGCAAGGCCGCACCCCTCGCCGCATGCTCCTCGGCGCGATCGGCGCCCTGCCGCTGTTCTCGATCGCCCGCCCTCTCGCAGCACAGGGCGTCACCCTCTCCTTCTCCTCTTGGCTTCCGCCGCGCCACCCGATCGTCGAGAATGCCTTCCGCCCCTGGATGGAGCAGGTCCGCCAGGTCACGGACGGGCGCGTCACGGTGCGGCTTCTTGCCCAGCCGCTCGGTGGCCCGCCCGCGCATTTCGACCTTGTGCGCGATGGCGTCGCGGATCTCGGCTACAGCCTCCATAGCTTCATCCCAGGCGATCGCTTCCTGTTGCAGCGCGCCTTCGAGTTCAGCTTCCTGGGCGACGATGCCGAGACGCTTTCGGTGGCGTACTGGAACGCCTTCGAAAGGACACTGCGTAAGGCCGACGAGCATCGCGGCGTGCACGTTCTCGGCCTCTTCACCCATGGGCCCGGCAACATCCACACGAAACCACGGCCGGTCATGCAGCCCGGTGATCTCACCGGTCTCAGGTTCCGTGTTCCGGGCGGGCACGCGTCCGACCTCATTCAGGCGCTCGGCGGGGTCCCGGTCCAGGCTCCGGCCGGCCAGATCTTCGAGATGCTGAGCCGCGGCGTGGTCGATGGCGTGACCATCACCTACGAGGCGATCACCTCGTTCCGTCTCACCGAACACGTGCGCTTCACCACCACTCTGCCGGGCGGGATCTACAACACATCCTGGTTCTTCGTGATCAACGAGGCGAAGTGGAATGCCATCGCGCCGCGCGATCGCGAGGCGATCAGTACCGTCTCCGGCGAAGCCTTCGCTCGGCTGATCGGCAAGGCGTGGAACGCCGCGGACCGGGCAGCGATCGAGCAGATGCGGGCCGCCGGGATCACCATCGTCGAAGGAAGCGAGGCGCTTGTGCGCGCGGTCAGACGGGCCTCCGCCGCGCTCGAATCACGCTGGGTCGAAGCTGCGCGCGGGCGCGGAGTCGACGGCGCGGCGCTGCTTGCCGAGATCCGCGCCGCGACCGGTGTGCGCCCGCCAGCGTGACGGCTCGTTCCTCCGCCGAGCGCGTGGTGGGACCTGGCCGCTTGGCAGCGGGGCTTCTCGTCGCTCTCGCGCTCGCCGCCATGGCCGTGGTGACGGCGCTCGACGTGATCGGGCGGTATCTGCTCAACGCGCCGCTGCCAGGCTCCTACGAGCTGGTCGGGCTTCTGCTCGCCATCACGGTCTTCGCCGCCCTGCCGCTCGCCACACTCGGGCGGGAGCATGTCGTGGTGGATGTGCTGGATCATCTGCTGCCGCCGCGGCTCGTTGCGCTGCAGCGCGCCGTCACCGAGGCAGCGGCGGGGGCCGTGCTTGCCGTGCTCGCCTGGCAGCTCTGGCTTCGGGGCGAACGCCTCGCTCTTGAGCATGCCACGACCAACCTTCTCGCCATCCCGCTCGCGCCGGTAGCGTTCCTGATGGCCGCCTTCACGGCTCTCGCTGCGGCCGCGATGGTGATCCTGGCAGGGGTTTCGTTACGGGAACGCTCCAGCGTACGGACCGGCTGAGGCGTCGGCGTGATCGGCGAGATGTGGACCGCCTTCGGGGTTCTGTTCGCCCTGATCTTCCTGCGCATGCCGATCGGCTGCGCCATGCTCGCGGTCGGCCTCGTCGGCTTCGCCGAGCTTGTGAGCTGGCGGGCGGCGTTTGCAATGCTGGGCACAACTGTGTTCGAGGCAGCGCGCTCCTACACCCTCTCCGTGCTGCCGCTGTTCATCGTGATGGGCAATCTGCTGACGCGCGCCGGCGTCTCCCGCGAACTCTTTGGCGCTGCCTATGCCGTGCTTGGCCATCGCCGCGGCGGGCTTGCGATGGCGACGATCCTCGCCGCAGGCGGATTTTCCGCGGTTTCCGGATCGTCTCTCGCCACGGCCGCCACCATGGCCAAGGTGGCGATGCCGGAGATGCGACGCTACGGCTACGCTCCCGGCTTCGCCGCCGGCGCGGTCGCCGCGGGTGGCACGCTCGGGATCCTGATCCCCCCGAGCGTGATCATGGTGATCTACGGCCTGCTGACCCAGTCGGACATCGGCAAGCTGTTCATTGCCGGCATTCTGCCGGGGCTTCTCGGCATTGCGATGTATGTCGGAGCGGCTGCGGTCGCGACCGCGATCAGTCGATCGCTCGGGCCGCCGGGGGAACGACATCCGCTGAAGGAGAGACTACGCGCATTGCGCGGTGTTGCCCCCACGCTCGGACTGTTCGCAGTGATCCTGGGCGGAATCTATCTCGGCGTGTTCACGCCCACCGAGGCGGCCGGCATCGGTGCCATGGTCGCGCTCGGGATGGCGCTCGCGCGTCGCGCGCTTCGGGCCCGGGAGCTCCTGGAGGCTCTGGTCGAGAGCGGGCGCACCACCGCGATGCTGTTCACCGTCATCATCGGCGCGCTCGTCTTCGGCAACCTCGTCAATGTCGCCGGCTTTCCCGATCTTTTGCGAGAGATCGTCGAACGGTCTGGACTCGGGCCGTGGTCGGTGGTGACGGTGATTGCCGCGATCTACCTTGTGCTCGGCTGCGCGCTCGAGAGCCTGAGCATGATCCTGCTCACTGTGCCCGTGTTCTATCCGCTCGTTCAGGTGCTCGAGTTCGGCCTCGATCCCGATTCGGTGCTGATCTGGTTCGGCATCGTCGTCGTCGTCGCGACCGAGATCAGCCTGCTCACGCCGCCGGTCGGCATGAACGTCTTCGTGTTGCGCGGCCTTCTGCCTGACGTCTCGCTCCGCACGATCTATCGCGGCGTAACCCCGTTCTGGCTTGCCGACATCCTGCGCTTGGGCGTGATCCTGTACATTCCCTCGCTCAGCCTCGCCCTGCCGCGGCTGATGTAGCGGGCAAGCCGCCGTGGCCGAAAGGGACACCTGGTCCTGAGGCCACCGCGGCGCTTTCGGCAGCGCGGTGCGCTCAAGGGGGCATGCCTCGGGATGCCGGGGCCCCTTGTCGGCAGGATGGCGCGCGACGGAAGGTCACGGCGACCGTTTGATCGTTTCAGGCGGGATTGGTCAGGTGCCGCTGGTGGTGGCGGAGTGCGCATCGTGCACCCGGTCGAGCATGGCCATCCTCACGAGGACCGGATCGCCAGGGGCGATGCCTCACTCGGCGGGCCCGGCGGGCGGGACACCGGGACCGTTGACCTAGTTCGAGGATGCGACGGAGGCGTGCGCCCCTCGCCCCTCCCGCCGGATCGGCCGCCCGGAGGCCCGGGATGCGCCACAGCGTTTGTCAAGAGCTGGCGGAGGGAGTGGGAACCGAAGGCATGGGTTCGTCGATAGGCATCATTTTCCCGTTGAACCTGTCGTCGCTACGGCTCCCCTACCCGCGTACCGACCGCGAGGGGCGGCGCCACGGCGCCCTGGAGAGACCGGATCGAGGATGACCAATTCTGTCAATGACCCGCGAGACGAGCAGCACGTCCGCGGCGAGGGCTGCCAAGGCGCAGGAGGCTAGAAAGGCCTGTCGTGTTATGGCAGCCGTCGGCGGCGTGCTCCGCGATCCGGGGCCCCTTCCGCTTCACCCGGCCGCTCCTGCTGTTGAGTCCTGGCGTCGGTGGCCCTTGAGACGCGCTGAGCATCGGGTTCCGGCCTCGCTCCGGAGCCCTGTGGCGCCGTGCAACGAGGCCGAACGTGCCTTCGACCCATTAGGCAAGGCGGGAGCCCTTCCACACCAGCGTTCTTTTACGCCGGACCCAGGACCTCCTCGACCGTCCCGTCCGCCTCGATCCGCCCGCTGGCGAGTCTGATTACCCGCGTACACCATCGGCGGACGATGGCCATGTCATGCGTCGCGAGCACCAGGATGTCCGCTCCGACCACAAGCTTCTCCAGTCGCTCCGAGGCACGCGCCATGAAGTCCGCGTCCCCTGCCAGGAACCACTCGTCCATCAGCAGGATCTGAGGCGACATGAGCGTGGCCACCGCGAAGGAGAGGCGGATGCTCATGCCGGCGGAATAGGTGCGGATTGGCACGTCGAGGAACTCGTTGAGCCCGCTGAACCGGCCAGCCTCCTCCACCAGCGCCTTGCACTCGGCATCCGACAGGCCAAGGAACAGCCCGCGAAGCACGATGTTTTCGCGGCCCGTCGCGTCCGGATCCATTCCTGCTGAAGGATCAAGCAACGCGCCGATCGTGCCTTCGACCTCGAGCCTGCCGGCGACCGGTTCGTAGGTGCCGGCCAGCGTGCGCAGCAGCGTCGTCTTGCCCGCCCCGTTGCTGCCGACAAGCGCGACCCGCTCGCCGGCATTGATCCGAAAGGAAAGATCGCGCAGGGCGACGACGACGATCCGGTGGCTGTCATCCTCGCGCAAGCGGATCGAGGCGGCAGCCATCAGCCGCTTTTTCAGCGACCTGGCGCCGAGATGATAGAGCGGGAAGTTGATGCTGAGGCCCTGGGCCTCGATATGCGGCACGGCTCACACCCAGAAAGCGATTCGGGCCCGGAACCGGGCGAAAAAGCCGAAGGCGATCGCCGAAGTGAGGATGGTGTAGAGCACCGCACACGCCCAGATCAGCGGCGGCGCGCCGTTCTCCAGCAACGGCCCCCGCACAGTCTGCATCAGCACGTAGAAGGGGTTGAGCGGAAGCAGCACCTGCAACTCGTTCAGCAGCTCCGGCTTCCACAGCACCGGCGAGAGGAAGAAGGCGAGCTGCATCACGCTCGCCACGATCTGCTGCACGTCGCGGAAGCGTGCGCAGATCATGCCGAGGAACATACCGATGGCAAACGCGTTGACCGCGATCAGCCCGAGCCCCACCAGAGCCATCAGCGCGGTCCAACCCGGCAGCACGCCGAACAGCAGGAAGACGATCAGAATGAGCGGCAGGTTGTGCGCGGCGATGAGCGCGTTGCGCAGAAGGAAACGCAGCACATGCACTGTATACGGCAGTGGCATTTGCCGAATGATGGCCTCGGCCGAAACCAGGCTGGTGCAGGCGTCCGACACGGTCTGCGCGATCATGTTCCAGATGAGCAGGCTGACCGTCAGGAAAGGCAGATAGGCCGAGAGTGGCATCTGGAAAAGCTGGGAGTAGAGCAGCCCGATGCCGCACACCATGATCGCGGTGGACAGCGTCAGCCAAAACGGGCCGAGCACCGAGCCGCGATAGCGGTTGCGGATGTCGAGCCTTGCGAGCGACAGCGCAAGCCGCCAGCGCGCAAAGCCCTTTGCAAGGTCGGCCAGCGCGCGTTGCAGCCTCTGGGGATGCGCGGAATCGCAATGGTAGAACGCCGATGACGGTGCGGTCCGAGCCAGCATGGCGCTTCTATATCGCGCCCCTGGGCGCACGGCCACTTGGCGTGGGCCGGGGCCGTTGAGCATGACCCGTGCGTTCGAGTCCGCGGCAAGGATGGTTTCGAGCGGGCAAGCGGGATTGCCTGGCCACGCGCTCCGGCTCTACGGTCCGCCAGAAGCGTGCGTCACCCGACGGCACGCGCAGCGGCAGTGGTGGTCACCTCGATGGGCATTGGGGTCCAGGCTCTGCGTCTGATGCGACAGATGCAGCTACAGGGTTTTCTCGCCGGCCGGAAGTCGGTTCTCGAGCTCGGCAGCCAGACCTTCGCGCCCGATACGCACCGTGCGCGCGAGGCTATCCGCGAACTCTTCCCCGAGATCCCGTCCGATTCGATCTCGACGCCGCGCGATTTCTACCGCGCGCTCGGGATGACCAAATATGTCTCGATTGACCTCGACGGACATGACGGCGCGCTTCGCTACAACCTGAACTTGCCGCTCGATGAGACCTACCAGTTCCGGGAAACGTTCGACCTCGTCACGAACCACGGCACCACCGAGCACGCCTTCGACCAGTTCCACTGCTTCGAGAACATCCACAAGCTGACGCGGACGGGCGGTCTCATGTTGCACGCCCTACCCTCCCAGGGTTACCACAATCATGCGTTCTTCAACTACCACCCGTCCTTCTTCCTCGATCTCGCCAGAGCTAACGATTACGACGTGCTTGGCCTGCATTACAATCTTGGCGAAGAGCTGATTCCCTACACTGACTCTGTGCTGGCCGAGCGCGGCATCATGGCCACAGACTTTTTGGCCATCTTCGCGGTGCTGCGCAAGACGGTGGACCGGCCATTCATCATTCCCTTTGACGGTCGCTACTACATGGAGGAACGCGACGGCGCCTTCGTGCCGCGAACCGATTTCGGCAGCCACGCGCGCGTTGAGGAGAACCGCTTTCCGCTCTCCGCCGGCCCGACGTTGAATCCGTTGACGTCTGAAGAGAGGCGCGAGCCGCGGGTCCGCTTCATCCTGCCTGTCTGGGGCAAGAACTTCATGGATGCCTTCCTGACCTTCGGCCTGCGCGGGTTGATCGAGAGTGGCGTGCTGGACACCGCGCCGCGAGATAGCTCCGAGTTCGTGATCGTGACGGATCCCGACGGGGCCGAGCGGTCGAACGCCTCAGCGATGAAAAAGAAACTCTCGGCGATCCTGCCGGTGCGGGTGCTGGTAGCCCCCACGCCGCCGCACACGAATTCATATCACTTGCTAACCCGAAACTATAATTTGGCGCTTGCTGATGCGGTGCCGGAAGACATCTACTTCTTCCTGACGTCAGACTGCTTCTTCTCCTGCGAGGTCTTCGCCTGCTGCCTGGAGCGGCTCAAGACGCAGCGCGTCGTTCTCGTGCCGTCCCTGCGCGTGGTCGAGGAGAGCTTCCAAGCGGAGCTGATGATGAGGCAGGACTGGAAGCTTTCGGGGCGCAAGTTGCTGCAGTTGGCGCTGCGGCATGAGCATCCGCTGACCGAAGCCTTCTGCATCGACAACGACAGCAACAGGACCCACCCGCAGCCCGCTCAAGTGCTGGCGCGCGTGCCGGGAGGCTATGTCGGTCGCTGGACAGTGATGCACCCGCTCGCCATCCGCATCGCCAATCCGTTGGCAAGGATCGCCAACACCGTGGATTGGAACTACGGCGCGCTGCACATCGCTGGCTGGGCCGACGTCGCGGTTCTGGACAGCATCGACGATGGTCTCACGGTGAGCACCACGCCGCTCAGCTACCACCAAGGCGAGCCGTATCGGCGCGGCAGCGGCGTCGCGCGTCATCTCTCCAACCTCAAGGACTGGGTGAACAACCGCTGGGCGCTGGAGTATCACTTGGCGCAGCTCGCCCATCCTGTGCGGCTGCTGTCGGACCAAGCGACGCCGGAGGCGCTGATCGCAGCTGCCGAAGCGCGGGTGAACCACGTCATCGCCCAGTTCCTGGACTATGTGAACACACGGCGGTATCTGCCGCGCGCGAGCTATCAGGACCTGCCGGCCTCGGCCTTGCTGCGCGACGCGATTGACCGGCGGCAGCTACTGCGCGGGTCGAAGCGGAGCATCGCGCGGCTGAAGCTGTCGCTGCGCAACCGCGCGACACGGATGGTCAGCCGAGCGCTGGCGCGCTTCCGCTGACGGGAGCGCCATCCGGCCCCCGCACGGGTCCTAGCGAGCGACAGAACCGCGGCAGCAGTGAGACGGCGGCGATCGCAAGCCCCATATCGAGCATAGCTTTCGTAGCGGCAAACACTGTGACGCCGGGCAGTTCCGGCGGCTGCCGTACGGCCTCCGCCAGAAGGTCGAGCGGCGCATGTAGCAGCGCCGCGCCGTGCAACTCTGGCAAATCGAGCGCCGGCGCTGCGGCACCTGCCGGCCACGCATAGCCAAGCCGGTCCGGGAGCGCGCGCGTGCCGCAGCGTTCCAGCACGGCAAGGGCGGCATCGCTAAACCCGCGCCCCATGTCGAGGAGCGGATCGCGCAGATGCGGCGCCGGCCCCCCGACTAGGTCGCGGAACTGCAGGGCGTCGCGCAGCACCGCGGCCCGCCCGGACGACACCCTCTGGCCGAGAAGCGCACCAAGCCGGACAATCTCCGCGACAGGATCGGCGAGCGCCGTCTCGAAGCGGATCAGCTCGAGCCCCGCATCGGGCCGCAGCGCCGCCTCAATCGCGGAGCGGTGGCGCGAGGCGGCGCGCTCCAATATCTGCCCGCCGGCCAGCCCGGCCTGCCCGCTGCGGCCGAGCTTTGCAAGCACTAACCGAATGGCATTGAGCGGATGGCGCACCACGCAGAAGCAGCGATAGCCGAGCGCTTCCAGAAACGCTTGGTTGGCCGGTGTCCAATCTGCATGCGTGCCCTCCGCCCTCTCCAGAAATCCCGCATAGGGCAGACCGTCGAGCACGAACCAGCCATGATCCGAGAACACTACGACCCAGGCGCGATGCGGCGCCGCCAAGCCTGGCCATATGTGGTAGGAGAAGCCCGGCAGCGCACCGAAGGTCCTCTCCACCACTCGGCGCAACGAAAGCGCCTGCGCGTCGCCGAGATGCCTGGCAAGACCCGCCGGCTCATCATCATCGCCGTGCAAGGCGCGCAGCACGGCCTGGACGAGGATGTTGCGAGAACCGGGAAAACCAGTAAGGGCCCAATGGTCCCGTGCCAAGGTTCCCGGAGCGAAGGCGAGCGCTGCCGGATGCAGGATCGGAACGCGTTCCGGCACGAGCGGAGCGAGCCGCGCGAGATTCGCCACAAAGCCGCCATCCTCACCTCGTTCCGGAGCGTCGAGCGCGATCACCGTCGCGGCCGCGCCCCACGCCACCCTCTCCAGCGGCATAACCGGCATGGCGGCTGGGGGCCGGTCCGAGTGGTGCGGGGCCGATGCGTAGATGAGGCGATGGCCGGAAGCGCGGGCCAGAGCCGAGATCTCCTCCAAATGCGACGCGTGGCCGTAAAGGATCGTCGCGCCACGCATGTCTGGCAGAGGGGCGGGCACCTGCTGGCCCGCTGCCAGTGCCTGATCCCTCTCGGCGCGCAGGGTCGCCGCCTAGGCGCGCGCCGCATCGCGCTCGGCGGAGACGGCGAGGTAGGCGCGCTCGAAGCCATCGCGCTCGGCCTGGAGGCGTGCCGCCTCTGCCCGGAGGCGCCCCAGCTCCGCGCGCCAGCGTTTCCTGGGGTTCCAGATCATCCCGTCGCAGTCTCCGGTTGGTAGTCGTGCACGGTAAAGCGGCGGCAGAACAGGGCGTAGGGTCCCTGGTCGGAATACTCGATCCTGAATCGTTCCACACACTCTCGCCAGGCCCGGCGCTCACCGAACGCAGGGTCGGCGCGATTGCAGGACCAGTCGTCGAAATAGATGTAGGCACCTTTGGTGACCATGCCCCGCGCAAACAGATTGCCCAGAACATCCATGGCCGAGACGTACAGATCGGCATCGACGTGGATCAGCGCGTATCGGGTCTCCGCCGGCAGAGCGGGAACCGTGTCGGCGAACCAGCCCGGGAAGATGCGCACGCGGTCCTCGGCGAGATACTCGGTCACGACGGCGAAAAGCTGCTCGGGCGTGAGGCCGCGGCAGGAGCCGGGCGGCCAGATGCCGTCTTGGACATGCGGGCTCGCGGCATCCACGGGATTGTCGGCGGCGGGCAAGCCCTCGAAACTGTCGAACAGGTGCAGCTCCCGTCGCGGGCTGCCATAGACCTGCACGGCATGGGCGAGGTGCGTGTCGCAGGAGGCCATCGCGCGGGCGAGGCCGCGGGCAGTCGCACCCGTCATCGTGCCGAATTCGGCGATGTGGCCATCCACGTCGAAGCCGTAGCAGGCGGCGACTCCCTCCGCGAGGGCGGAGGCGGCGGCGGCAGTATGAAAGGCGAAGGGGTCGCCGTACCCCGTCCAGCCCTGCGAGCCGACATAGCGCGGATCATCGACCGCGAGGCCACCGCGAAGGCTTTCCAGCTCGTCTGCCATCTGCTGCCGCACCAGACGGCCCACCAGACGGTCCACATGCTGAGTCATGAGATGCATAACGCGGCGGTCCACCGCCTCACGCAGCTTCTTCTTCAGCAGGCCGAGCATGGCAACCTCCGGGGTTCAGGTGGCGAGAGGCGGCGGCAGCACGGGATCGAGCCCGAGACGGCGCAGCCGCGGCGCGATCGCCTCGGCGACCACGGGCGCGACGGCGAGGAAGACCACGGCCCCGGCAGGCACTGCCTCGGGCGCAAGCACCGGCTTGCCGAAGAAGGTGCGGCCCTGGCGGTTCGCATCCTCGTCCACATGGAAGGCAATTCGATCGCCGAGCGCGCCGGCGAGCCAGGTGGCGGCGATCGAGGTGCCGAAGATCCCAAAGCTCGCGCCGCGCGAGGCGGCTTCCCGCGTCGCTGCGAGTGTGGCGTCGAGCCAGGCGAGCTGCGTGGCGACGAGGCCCGGCGGATCGGCCTTCTGCCGTGTGGCGACAGGGCCGCGCGCGGCACGCGCAAGGACCGACATCTCCTTCTTCACCCAGCCGGTCTCGAAGTGCAGCGGCTCCAGCCCCGCGCGAATCAGCAGGGCTTCCAGCGTCGCCGGGGTGAAATGCGTGGCGTGGTCAGCGATCGTGAGGTCGAAAGGGTTCTCGGCGAGGTTCGGCACCTCGATGAAGACGATGCCATCTGCGCTGAGATTGCCGCGCAACGCGACGAGAGCGGAAAAGGGGTCGGTGAAGTGTTCGAGGGCGTGGATCATCGTGATCAGCGTGTAGTGTCCTTCGAGCTTCGTTGCGTCGCCGATCTTGAGGCCGGCGAAGCGAGGGATGTCACGCATCACCGAGAGGTTCCGGTCGTCGAGCTCGAGCCCGTAGAGATCCCATTCCGGCAGGCGCTGGCCGAACGCCCGGAGGAAGGCCCCGTTGCCGCAGCCGATATCTATGACGCTGCCGCGTGGGGGCAGCAAACCAGTGGCAAGGATGCGCCCGCTGAGCAGCATGGAGCGACGCACGCTCTCGCCGGCCGCCGCGTCGAACACGATCTGCTCCGCGCCGCCGCCCTGGTAGTACACGTCGTAGGCGGCATAGATCGCGCTGAGATCGGCCAGGAACTCGGGGGTCGCGAGCTTCTGCGCAGTGCCGCAGGCCGTGCAGGCGTGCAGCGCGCCACCCGGGGGGAGGAGCCGGCAATCCGAACTGACCCGCGGCATCGACGCATAGGTGGGCAGCGGTGCGAGGCGCGCAGCGCCGCAGACATGGCAGGTCATCGGGGTCATCCAGCGGGCTCCGTGGCGGGATGGCCGAAGCGGCGCGCGAGAGCGGTGCCCAGCAGGCCGCGGAGCGAGGTGGGGCGGAAGAGCAGCGTCAGCGCGGTGAGCAACGCGGGGCGCAGGAGCGGCGCGGGCAGGCGCCGCACCGGCCCAAGCCAGACACCGCCCGGCTCCAGGATCCTCTCCAGGGTCGGGAAATCGACGGGCTCCGCCTGCACGGCAAGCCGCGCGACGGCGAACCGGTAGCGGCGCTCGAACAGCGGCGGATACCAGGATGGAAACACCGGGTCCTCGGCGAAGGCCTCGAGGACTCGACGCAAGAGATCGAGTGCGCGGCCGGGATCGCGCGCGACAGCGCGGGAATAGCCGCGATCGTCCACGCGCCATTCTACGAGCACGCGCGGCGCGAAGCAGAACCCGTGATGCAGCGCGAGGCGGCGGACCAGATGTCCATCAGTGAACGGCCCGAGCCGCGCATCGAAGCCGCCCATCGTGGCAATCAGCGCGCGCCGGAACAGCGCGGCCGGCGTGACGACGAAATTGTCCATCCGCGTAAGCAGCGCGGCACTCTCTGCCGGCGTGAAGTACCGTGCGCGATGGGCGGGGCGGACCGCCGGGCGCAGCCCGATCGGGCGGCCGGTGGTGCGATCGGTCAGCGTCACCTCGGCGCAGGCGAAGGCCGCCCCAGGGTGCGCCTCGAGACGGGGCAGCAGCGTCGCCACAAGCTCGCGCGAAAAGCGGTCATCGGCGGCCGCGAAATGCACGTAATCGGCCGTCGCGGCCGCGACGCCGGTGTTCATGGCGGCGACCGCGCCCCGATTGCGTTCGTGCCGGATCAGCCGGATGCGCGGATCGGCCGCTGCCAGCCGTTCGATGACGGCGACGCTGTCGTCGGTGGAGCCGTCATCCACAACGACGAACTCGTCGAAGGGCCTCGTTTGCGCTTGGAGCGCGGCGATCGCTTCCGGCAACAGGGCCGCGTGGTTGTAATTCGGCAGGACCACACCGACGGTCGCCATCGTCGCTGCTACTCGCGGGTCGGACCGAAGGCGGCTTCGGCGATGCGCTCGCACACCTCCTCCATCGGCCGGAAGCGCCAGGGCAGCAGCGAATGCAGCTTCGTGGTATCGAGCGAGGTGTTGAGCGGCCGCTGCTCGCGGAAGGGAATGTCACGTAGGCTGCAGGGCACAAGGGTCGCCGTCACGGTCGGATCGCGGCGGCGGATCGCGGCGAGCAGGCAGGCGGTGAGGTCGTACCGGCTCCAGGCCACGGGGCCAGCCACGTTCACCACGCCGCGCGCACCGCGCAGCGGCAGTTCCGCCAGCGCGCGGGCCACGTCGTCGACATGAGCGGGGGAGAAGATCTGGTCGGTCGCCATACGCAGCGTGGCACCGCCGCGGATCTGCGGGACGAGCTGTCCGAGCACGCTGTGCGCACACTCCGCCTCGCTCACGACCTTCGACAGCCGGGCGACGAGCCAGGGCCGGTCGAGGCTTGCCATCCATTCTTCGACCTCGGCCTTCTGCCGCCCGTATTCGGTAATCGGTGTGAGTGGCTCAACTTCCGTGCGGCCGCCGCGCGTCCCGTCATGGACATAGTCGCTTGAGACGAATATTGGCAAGATACCGCGGGCCACAGCATCGGCAACCATACGCTTGACGCTGACGACGTTTATGGCGGCGGTGCCGACCGGATCCTGGGCGCAGATCTCTGGGTTGGCTGCGCCATGCAACAGGTAAAGCCGGCTGATGCCCTCGCCGGCGCGGTCGAGCAGCGCGGCCAGGTCATCGCGCGTGGCGTCAAAAGGGATCGAGCCGGGCCAGGGACGCGAGTGATGCGCGCCGACGGCGTCGGACCCAAGAGCGGTCAACAGCGCGCGTCCGACGAATCCAGACCCGCCGAGGACGAGAGCCTTCGTCACGCCGATCTGAGATGGCTGCACACGCCAATGAGGTAATGCGCCATCCGGAAGTAGCCAGTGTGAACGACCTCGTCATTCATCGAGAAGACGAAGACGGTGTGGAAATACTTTTCCAGCGTCTCCTTCAGCGCCTCGCCGGTCTTGCAGTTGACGTGGCCGGCCTTGCTTTGCGGGGAGGCATACGCCTGGGACTCGAGCGACGGCATGCCGAAGATCGCGACCCCCGTCGGCTCGAGCGCGGCAACGGCGTTGCGGAGGAATAGATCTTCGCGATCAGGAGCGATGTGCTCCAGCACGTCGAGCGCATACAGGGCATCGTAGCGGCCGGGCACGGGACCGGCAAGGAGGTCATGCACGAAGACCTCGAACGGCCAGTGCGGATTCATCCGCTCCAGCGCGTCGGCGACAAAGACGGGGTCGAAATCCACCGCCGTTACGTGGCCGACGCTCTGCTGCACGATGCGCGTGCCGAAGGCGTCGGCGCAGCCGATCTCCAGCACCTTCTTGCGCCCCGCCAGCATTTTCGACACAAATTTATACCGCGCGAGGGTGAAGACGGTACGCCGCGGATCCTGGTTCCAGGACTCATTCGCCATCAGCCCGAAGCGCGCGATCCCGTGCTTCTCCTTAACCTCGAAGAGTAAATCGTATTGCTTTTCTTTGGTTTCCGGCTTGTCCATGAACCGCGCTCGATCCTCGATTTCTCTCGATCCCGCAACAAAACACTGCATCCCATTATTTTAGCAGAGGCCCGAGGTGAGACAAACAGCAGGCGGTGCTGCGTCGGCGCCACCTGCTGGGCAGGAGCGGCCGGTCCCACCCGCCAGAGCGGCTGCGCGATCGTGTTGCGCCGGAAGTCGATCCCGCCTATAGGCCGTAAACATCTGGGAGAGAGTACGCTCACGGGCGGGTTGTTCAGAAGGCGCGTTCGCGGAAAAGGGGGCCCTGATGAGGGCATCGAGCGCCGATCCGGTGGCCCGATCAGAATGCGTGGCTGCCGAGATTCGGCGGTTGGCGGCGGGCAGACGCGTGGCGTTCGTGTCTGGCAATTTCAATGTCGTTCACCCTGGCCATCTCCGGCTTCTGAAATTCGCGGCTGAGGCCGGCGAGTTCCTGGTTGTCGGCGTCAACCCGGACTCCACACCCGGAGTCGCGGTGCCGCTGGCGCTGCGTCTTGAAGGCATCCAGTCGCTCGGCATCGTCGATTACGCCTTCGCGCTGAGGGAGCCGCCGGAGTGCTTCATCGCCGAGCTCAAGCCCGACATCGTCGTGAAAGGGCGCGAGCATGCCGAGCGCCACAATCCGGAGCTCGCCGCAGTTGAGGCCTACGGCGGTCGGCTGCTGTTCAGTTCGGGCGAGGTGCGCTTCGCCTCGCTCGACCTCCTCCAGCGCGAGTATACAAGCGGGCCGTTCTGGACGTTGATCAAGCCGAAGGATTTCCCACGCCGCCACGGCTTCACAATCGAGGGTCTGAAGGCCGTGCTTCCCCACATGCGCGGGATCCGCGTGCTGGTCGTCGGCGACCTCATCGTTGATACCTACATCGACTGCGACGCGCTCGGCATGTCACAGGAGGATCCGACGATCGTCGTCACGCCCATCGACCACAAGACCTTCGTTGGCGGCGCAGCGATCGTGGCGGCACACGCACGCGGGCTTGGCGCCGAGGTGCGTTACATCACGGTGGCGGGACGGGATGATCAGGCCGGCTTCGCACGCTCAGCTCTCGCCCGGCATGGCGTGGCGACTGAGTTTCTGGTTGACGAGACCCGCCCGACCACACACAAGCAGCGCTACCGTGCCGCGGGCAAGACGCTCCTGCGCGTGAACCACCTGCGTCAACACGCGATCGACGCAGACATCAGGTCGCAGGTGCTTGACCGGATCGAGCAGGCCCTGCCACACACTGACCTGCTGCTGTTCTCGGACTTCAACTACGGGTGCTTGCCGCAACCGCTGGTCGATGCCGTGGTGGAGCTGGCGTCCGAGCGCGGCATCATGATGGCTGCCGACAGCCAAGCCTCCTCGCAGCTCTCGGACATCTCGCGCTTCCGAGGCATGACGCTGATCACCCCGACCGAGCGCGAGGCACGGCTCGCGCTGCGTGACTTCGAGAGCGGGCTAACGGTGCTGGCCAACCGGCTGCGCGCAGCGTGCGGGGCCCGCAACGTGGTGGTGACGCTCGGCGCCGATGGGATGCTGGTGCATGCGCCAAACGGATCAGACGGCGCGCTGATGGACGATCGGCTGCCCGCGTTCAATACCGCCCCCAAAGACCCCGCCGGCGCCGGCGACAGCCTGTTCACCGCGACCGCCCTGGCGCTCGCTGCGGGCGCGGATATCTGGCGCGCCTCCTATATCGGCGCGCTCGCCGCCGCCTGCCAGGTCGGCCGCGTCGGCAACCTGCCGGTCACGGCTGCCGACATCGAGGCCGAGATCGACGCGGACACGGCGTGATTCGGGCGGTGCTGCTGGCGGCGGGGCTCGGCACGCGGCTTCGGCCGCTGACCGAACGCGTGCCGAAATGCCTCGTCCCGGTACACGGGCGGCCGCTGCTCGGCATCTGGTTCGACCTCTTGTTCCGGTCGGGCGCGATCGAGCGGGCGCTCGTCAACACGCACTGGCTTCCCGGCCAGGTGGAACGCTTCGTCACTGCGTCGCCCTGGGCGGCGCGCGTCGATCTTGCGCACGAGCCGGAACTGCTCGGCACAGGCGGCACACTGCTCGCGAACCGCGCCTGGATAGGCAACAGGACGGTGCTGGTCGCGCATGCGGACAACCTGACCGATCTCGACGTCAGCCGGTTGATCGCAGCGCATCGCGAGCGCCCCGCCGGCTGCGCGATCACCATGCTCGCCTTCCGCACCGATTCGCCGCAGAGCTGCGGCATCCTAGAGATCGACGCCCGCGGCATCGTTCAGGCGTTCCACGAGAAGGTGGAGAACCCGCCGGGTGACCTCGCCAATGCCGCCGTCTATCTGTTCGAACCAGAGGTGATCGACTTGGCCGCATCGCTCGGCAGGTCCGTGGTCGATCTCTCGACCGAGGTGATCCCGCGCTTTACCGGCCGCATCCTGGCCGTGGAGACGCAGGGCTACCATCGTGATATCGGCTCGCCCGAGGCGCTCGCCCTGGCGGAGGCCGAGTGGCACCCGAATGAGGGCGCGCGGCGTGATGCGGACAGGATCCACTGACACGAGGACAGATCGCGGATGAGGGTCTTGGTGACAGGCGCTTGCGGCTACAAGGGCAGCGTGCTGGTGCCCAAGCTGCTGGCGAAGGCCCACGAAGTGGTGGCGTTCGACATCCAGTGGTTCGGCAACTGCCTCCGGCCGCATCCGGCGTTGACCGTCGTCAAGGGCGACGTGCGCGACCCCAGGCAAATCGATCTCGACGGCGTGGATGCGGTGATCCACCTCGCCTCGATCGCGAACGACCCCTGTGGCGATCTCGACCCGAAGCTGACATGGGAGGTGTCCTGCCTTGCCACGATGCAGCTTGCGGACGCCTGCGCGCGGCGCGGAATCAGGCGTTTCCTCTATGCGTCCTCCGGCAGCGTCTATGGCGTGAAGGAGGAGGAGCAGGTAACCGAGGATCTCGAGCTCGTGCCGATCTCGGAATACAATAAAACAAAGATGTGCGCCGAGCGCATCCTGCTCTCTTACGCGGACGACATGGTGGTGCAGATCGTCCGCCCCGCGACCGTGTGCGGCTTCTCGCCGCGCATGCGCCTCGACGTGTCGGTCAACATGCTGACCATGCAGGCGCTCACCAAGGGGCGCATCACCGTGTTCGGCGGCAACCAGACCCGGCCCAACATCCATATTCAGGACATCACTGACCTCTACCTGTTTCTCCTCGACAATCCCCAGCACGCGGGGATCTACAATGCCGGGTTCGAGAATCTCTCGATCCTCGAGATCGCGCGGATGGTCCAGCAGCACGTGCCGTCAGAGGTGGTGGTCTCGCCCTCGAACGATCCACGCTCCTACCGCGTCAACTCCGACAAGCTGCTCGCCACAGGGTTTCGACCGATGCACACGGTCGAGGATGCGATCAAGGAGCTCGTCGGGATGTACCGCCAGGGCGCTCTCCAAGATGAGGATCGCTGGTACAATCTGAAATGGATGAAAGCGAAGGTTTTGTCGTGAGTGGGATTGTCAGCAGCGCGGCCGACCCGAAGACGATGTTCGCGGCCTATGTCGATCGGCTGGCGGGTGCCTTGAAGCTGCTCGACCTGGATGCGGTGGAAACCCTCGCGCAAGCGCTGAAGAGCTGCTGGACGACTGGACGGCAGGTGTTCCTGATCGGCAACGGCGGCAGCGCTGGCAATGCGATGCATCTCGCCAATGACTACATCTACGCGCTCTCGAAGCGGCCCGGTTCGGGCATTCGCGCGCATGGGCTTTCCGCCAACCCGTCCGTCGTCACCTGCCTCGCCAATGACGAAGGCTACGAGTGGATCTACGCGATCCAGCTCGCGGTGATGGCGCGGCCGGGCGATGTGCTGATCGCCTTCTCCGGCAGCGGCAACTCGCCCAACATCCTGCGCGCGCTCGAGGAAGCGAGACGCATCGGCATGACCTCGTTCGCGGTGCTCGGCTACTCGGGCGGCAAGGCCAAGGCGCTGGCAGACGTGCCGATCCATGTCGCGATCGACGACATGCAAGTGGCCGAGGATCTGCAAATGGCGATCGGGCACATGATCATGCAGTGGTTGCACACCCAGCGCGACTCGGTGCAGGCAGCGTCGGAATGACGCGTTTCCTCGTTCTCGGCTCGAACTCCTTCTCGGGCGCGACCTTCTGTGACCACCTCGTCTCGGCCGGGTACGAAGTGATCGCGGCCTCGCGCTCGCCCGAGCCGCACGAGGCCTTCGTGCCCTATCGCTGGCGCGGCAACCGCGTGCGCTTCGTGCAACTCGACATAAACCGCGATCTTGACGCGCTCGATGCGCTCCTGCGCGCCGAGCGGCCGAGCCATGTGGTGAACTTCGCTGCGCAGAGTATGGTAGGGGAGTCGTGGCGTCACCCAGAGCACTGGATGATGACAAACGTGGTCGCCACGACCCTGCTGTTCGAGCGCCTGCGACGGCTCGATTGGCTCGAGCGCTACGTCCATGTCACCACGCCCGAGGTGTATGGCAGCACCGAGGGATGGGTGCGCGAGGATGCGCCGTTCAACCCGACGACGCCCTATGCCGTCTCGCGCGCCGCGGGCGATATGCAGCTCCGCGTCGTGGTGGCGCAGTACGGTTTTCCCGCGGTGTCGACCCGGGCGGCGAACGTGTACGGGCCGGGCCAACAGACCTATCGCATCATTCCGCGCACGATCCTCTCGGCGCTCGCGGGGCGCAAGCTTGAACTGCACGGCGGCGGCCGGTCGATCCGTTCCTTCATCCACATGCGCGACGTCAGCGAGGCGACGCTGCGGATCGCCCTCGCCGGGCAGGTAGGGCATACTTACCACATCTCGACCCTGCGGACGCTGTCGATCCGCGAACTCGTGGCGATGATCCTGGAGCGGCTCGGCAAGGATTTCGACGACTGCGTGGCGATCGTGCCGGAACGGCCCGGCAAGGACCAAGCCTACATGCTGGACTCGACGAAGCTCAGGACCGAACTCGGCTGGCGCGACATGGTCTGCCTCGAGGATGGGATCGCCGAGTGCATTGCCTGGGCGGAACGGTTCCGCGACCATCTTCTCTCTATGAAGAGCTGGGATTACGAGCACAAGCCGTGACGGTTCTCACGACCTCTAGCCGCGCCCCGGACGAGGCTGCGCTCCGCACGATCGCCGCGAAGCTGCGCGGGCGCGTGATCGAGATGGCCCATGCCGCCCAGGCCGCGCACCTCGCCTCCGCCCTCTCCTGCTGCGACATTCTCGCGGCGGCCTATTGGTACGCGCTCAGGATCGATCCCAAGCGGCCCGACGATCCGCTGCGCGACCGCTTCATTCTCTCAAAGGGCCATGCCGCGACCGCGCTCTATGCCGCCCTCGCGTTCCGCGGCTTCTTCGACCCGGCGGAGCTCGACACCTACTGCCGGAACGGCGGCAGGCTCGCCGAGCACCCACCCGCTCACGGCCTGCCCGGCGTCGAGGCGGCGACCGGCTCGCTCGGCCATGGCTTGCCGATGGGCGCCGGGATGGCGCTCGCCGCGCGCATCAACTCCCAAGCCTACCGCGTCTTCGCAGTGCTGTCGGACGGCGAGTGCAACGAAGGCTCTGTCTGGGAGGCGGCGATGTTCGCCGCGGCGCAGCGCCTCGCCAATCTCTGCGTGGTGGTCGACTACAACAAGTGGCAGGCGACCGCGCGCTCGAACGAGACACTCGCGCTCGCGCCGTTGCGGGACAAGTGGGCCGCCTTCGGCTGGAACGCGCACGAGATCGATGGCCATGACGTCGGCGCACTCGCGCAGAGCCTCGCCGCGATTCCCGCATGCGGCGAGGGCCGACCCGTCGCCCTGATCGCGCACACCGTGAAGGGCAAGGGCGTGTCCTTCATGGAGGACGACAACAACTGGCACTATCGCGCCCCGACGGCCGACGAGGTCCGTAAGGCGCATGAAGAGCTCGGCCTCGCATGAGGAATGAATTCGCGGATGAGCTGACCAGGCTTGCGGACACGGACCCGCGGCTCGTGATGCTGTCGGGCGATATCGGCAATCGCCTGTTCGACACCTTCCGCGCGAGGCATCCGTCGCGGTTCTTCAATTGCGGCGTGGCGGAGCAGAACATGATGGGCGTCGCGGCTGGAATGGCCCTCAGCGGTCTGCGGCCGGTCGCCTATACGATCACGCCCTTTGTCACCACGCGTTGCCTGGAGCAGATCCGCGTCGATGTCTGCTATCACGAGGCACCGGTCATCATCGTCGCAGTAGGCGCCGGTCTGGCCTATGCTGCCCTTGGGCCAACGCATCATGCCTGCGAGGATATCGCCTTCCTGCGGTCCCTCCCGGGCATGGTGGTGTGTTGCCCAGGCGATGCCTGGGAAGTGCGCGCCGCACTTCGGGCGGCGCTGCAGCAGGACCGTCCCGTCTACATCCGAATGGGCAAGAAGGGCGAGCCGATCATCCATCCCGGCATCCCCGCGGCATTCGCCTTCGGCCGCGCCATCACGATGCGCGAGGGCGACGAAGTCTGTCTGATCTCTACAGGCAACATCCTTCCGGAGGTCCTGCACGCCGCGGACGAACTCGCGAGGCATGGCCATTCCGTGCGCGTGCTCTCGATGCACACGGTGAAGCCGCTGGATACCCTGGCCCTCGCCGATGCGTTCCGGACCTGCCGCGTGGTGGCGACGGCAGAGGAGCATTCGCCGATCGGCGGGATGGGTGCGGCCGTCGCGGAGTGGATGGCGGACTCCGGCACGCCCGTGCCGCGCGGCGGGTTTCTCCGCTTCCATACCGGCGACGCCTTCTTCCGCCAGTCGGGCGAGCAGGACTTCGCGCGCGAGCAGCTCGGCCTCGCCGGCCATCAGATCGCCGAGCGCGTGGAGGTGGCGCTGCACGGGAAGGCCGCGGGATGAAGACGGAAGCGATGCTGCTGGTCCAGACGGGCCGGCCGCTGGAGATGGCGGAAATCGCGATCCCGGCGCTCAAGCCCGGCCAGGTGCTGGTGGAGATCGCCTATTCCGGGGCCTGCGGCACGCAGGTGATGGAACAGCGCGGCCTCAAGGGCCACGATAAATGGGTGCCGCACTGTCTCGGCCACGAAGGAAGCGGCACGGTGCTCGAGACGGGTGCGGGAGTTTCCAAGGTCAAGCCGGGGGACCAAGTCGTGCTGTCCTGGATCCGCGGCAGCGGGATCGAGGCCGGCGGTACGATCTACGACTGGAACGGGCGCCGGGTGAATGCAGGCGGCGTCACCACATTCCAACGCCACGCCGTGGTCAGCGAGAACCGCCTCACGCTGCTTCCCGCCGGCCTTCCGATGGACGTCGCCGTGCTGCTCGGCTGCGCCGCGCCCACCGGCATCGGCAGTGTGGTGAACGTTCTGCGCGTGCTGCCTGGCGAGAGCGTCGCGGTGTTCGGCACCGGCGGCATCGGCCTGAACGCCTGCATGGCGGCGGCACTCGCCGGTGCGGTGCCGGTGATCGGTGTCGATCCCAACCCGCATCGGCGCGCGCTTGCCGAGTCGTACGGTGCGACACACACGATCGACCCCGGCGTCGACGATCCGGTCGCGGTCATCCGCGCCCTCGTGCCGCACGGCGTGGACGCAGCGGTCGAGGCGAGCGGCCAGCCCGCGGTGATGGAACAGGCGCTGAAGGCTGTGCGTCCTCAGGGCGGCCGAGCCGTGGTGATTGGCAATGCGCGCCATGGCGCGACGCTTACGCTCGATCCCGGCCTGTTCAACCAGGGCAAGAGCCTGCTCGGCACGTGGGGCGGCGACGTGGTCCCTGACCGTGACCATCCGCGCTTCGCGCGTCTCCTCGGTGCGGCGCGCTTCGATGTGCGACGACTGCTTTCCAAACCCTACCGCCTCGATGAGACGAACCAAGCACTCGACGACCTCGCGGAGGGAAGGGTTGGCCGGCCGCTGATCGACATGCGGCTCGCCTAGACCGATGCGAATCGGCATCGACTTCGACAATACCATCGCATGCTATGAAGGCGTGTTTCATGCGGCAGCGGTGGAGCGGGGCCTTATTCCAACCGATCTGCCGAGGGACAAAACGAGCGTGCGCAACCACCTGCGCGCGATCGGACGAGAGAACGACTGGACCGAGCTCCAGGGCTATGTCTATGGCGCGCGGATGGATTTGGTCCGACCCTATCCGGGTGTGGCCACCTTCATCGCCGCCGCTCAACACGCCGGTCACGACGTGTTCATCGTCAGCCACCGGACGCGGGTGCCCTATCGCGGGCCCCCTTACGACCTGCACGAGGCTGCGCGCGCGTTCCTGGCCGCACACCGTCTTACCGATCCCGCGCATGGTGGCATTCCCCCCGAGCGCGTCCTTTTCGAGGTGACGATCGCCGCTAAGCTCGCGCGCATCGCCGCTCTCGGGCTCGACGCCTTCGTCGACGACCTGCCGGAGGTGCTTGCAGAGGCCGCGTTTCCCGCTTGCTGCCGCGCGATCCTGTTCGATCCTGAGGCGAACTATCCCGAAGGCACTTGGCAGGGACGAAGGTTCGAACGTTACGGCGCCTGGGACAGCATCACGGCCGCGCTGTTCGGCCGCACCGCGGCGTGAGCGTGATCGCCGAGGTCACGCCGATCGAGGCCGCGTCGCGGTTGATGCGCAAAGCCGGGCTAACGGATTCGCCACATGCGCTGACGCGTCTTCCAGGGGGGCGCAACAATCGGGTGTTTCGGATCGAGCGCGACGGCCCTCCCCTTGTCATCAAGTGCTACCACCACGATCCGCGCGATCCGCGCGATCGGCTCGGAGCGGAGTGGGCATTCCTACACTACGCTTGGCACACATGCGGCCTGCGAACGGTGCCCGCGCCGCTTGCGGCCGATCCAGCGAGCCACACGGCGCTCTACGCCTTCGTCCCGGGCGCGCGGATTGCCGCCGTCGAACCGCGACATGTGGAGGCGGCAGCGCGGTTCATCGCTGCGCTGAACACCAGGGTGGCACGGAGCGCAGCCGAGGCGCTGCCACCTGCCTCAGAGGCCTGCTTCTCGCTTGCAGCCCACCTCGAGGCGATTGCCCGGCGCGTCGCACGACTGGAGGCACGGCTTGATCCCTCTGCCCCCTATTTCGAGACCGCCGCAGCACTGGTCCGCAGCCGCCTCGTGCCGGCCTGGCGGCGTTTTGTGCGCAACCTCACCCCCGACTCGACGCCGCTGCCATGGTGCATCTCGCCATCGGATTTCGGCTTCCACAATGCGCTCGAAGCGGACGGACGCCTGACTTTCCTCGACTTCGAATACGCCGGTCGCGACGATCCGGCGAAATTGATCTGCGACTTCTTCTGCCAGCCCGACCTCCCTGCCCCACCTTCGCTTTATCCTGCCTTCAGAGACGCGGTTCTGGGAGCCCTTGGGCTTGGTACCATTACACATAGCGCCCGCTGCGATGCCCTCTTGCCGGCTTATGGCATCAAGTGGGTGTGCATCATGTTGAATGAGTTCATTGTGGCCGACGCAGCCCGACGCCATTTCGCAGAAGGAGCAGACCGCGCGTCGCGCTGTGCCGCCCAGCTTGCCAAGGCGGCCGCCGCGCTCGACCGCCTTCAAACCACCTGAAAGGAGTGTCCAGGATGGCATACCGCGAATTCGTCAGCCTGATCCACAAATCGACCAAGCGCGATTACCTCGCACGCGTCACGCGGTGCGACAAGGCGAAGGCAGCGGAACTCGCCGTCCAATACGGCTACGATTACTGGGACGGCAGCCGAGATACGGGATATGGCGGCTACCGATATGACGGGCGCTGGCGCAAGGTTGCGGACGCGATGCGTGACACCTATGGGCTCAGGCCGGGCATGCGCGTGCTCGATGTCGGTGCCGGCAAGGGCTTCCTGATGCACGACCTCGCCGAGAGCGTGCCCGGCCTGGAAGTAGAGGGGATCGACATCTCCTCCTACGCGATCGAGCATGCGATGGAGAGCGTTAAGGGGAAGATCCGCCACGGCACGGCAGCAAAGCTCGACTGGCCAGACAACCATTTCGACTTGGTTGTCTCGATTAATACGTTGCACAACCTATACATCTACGATCTTTTTGCTGCCCTTGCCGAGATCGAGCGGGTCTCGAAGGCGGAAAAGTTTGTGGTCGTCGAGGCGTATCGTACCGAGCGCGAAAAGGTAAACCTCATGTACTGGCAGCTCACTTGCCGCGCCTTCCATACTCCGGACGAGTGGGAGTGGATCTTCTCCAAAGCCGGCTACACGGGGGACTACGAATTCATTTTTTTTGAGTAAGTCCTGCCAAGCAAGCTGGCATGAGCGGATCCCCGAGCAGAGACGAACCGTCCCTGCAGCCCTCGCAGCGTCAGCGGTTCACAACAGGTCGCTCCGAATCCGAAGTGGTCGTGTTGACCCTCACGGCGTGATTATCCGCCGGCACGAGTAATCGACCCGGAGCAGCGGTTGAACCGGACCCGGTTCCTTGGACACTCGGTTGGGTTACGCGGCCATGGGCATGGCCGCAAGCTCGTGTTGGCGGCGTCGTGCGTGTGGGCTGAGGTGGCCGTTTTTCTCGATCAGCCATTGGGCGTTGTAGCGGGCGATGAAGGCTCGGACGGCGTCGCGGAGGTCTTCGAGGGTCTCGAAGACGCGGCCGTGGACGACCTGCTCCTTGAGTGTGCGGAAGAACCGCTCGACGACGCCGTTGGTCTGGGGCTGCCTACGAAGGCAAAGCTCGGGGTCATGCCCTAGGCTCGTGTCTGGTTCTGGAAGTCCTCGGCCATGAAGCAGCTGCCGTGATCATGGCGCAGCTGGACGCCGCGGGCGGCGTCGCGGCCGAGATGGCCGAACTGCTGGCGCACGGCCATGCCCATGGCCTGCAGCGCCTCGCGGCGCGTGCCGCGCTTGCTGACGTGCCAGCCGAGCGCCTCCGCGTTCCAGTGTTCCACCGTGGCGAAGAGCCAGACCTTGCTGTTGCGCACCGTGGCGACCTGCGTGCCGTCGATGGCCCACATCACGTTCGGCGCGTCGGTGATGATCTTCCGGTCATGGTCGTCGGCGGGGCGTGGGCGGGCGCGGTGTGGCGACAGGAGGGCGTTCTCGCGCATCAGCCGCAGCACCCGCTTGCGCGCGATGCGCAAGCCCATCCCGGACGCGCAGCCGCGCCCAGACCTTGCGATGGCCCTCGCCCGACCAGGGCGAGCGGGCGAGGTCGGCCCGGATCGCCGCCCGCAGGGCGGTGTCCGGAACCGCGGGCTTCGGCCCGCGGCGGCCGGTCGGCCGCGCGGGGGCCAAGCCCTGCGCCGCCTGCCGGGCCAGGTAGAACGATGATCGCGGCACGCCCCAGACCGCGCACACCCGCGCCACGCCGTAGGCGCGGCCGGTGGCAGGAGAGACCGACCCGGCCATCACCGCCACCGCTTCCGGGCCAAAGGGCCGGGGGACTGGCCCATCTTCGCGCGCAGGAGGTCGACCTCCATGCTGAGCTCGCCGATCCGACGCAGCGCGGCGGCCAGCTCGGGGCCCTCGCCGTCGGCCTCGCGCTCCTTGAGCGCCCCTTCCAGCGCGGCCTCGGCTCGCTCGCGCCAGCGCTCGAGCTTGAACACCGGCACGCCGATCTCGCGCGACACAAGCTCCACCGGCTCGCCCGCGATCAGGCGCAGCACCACCGCGCGCTTGCGCGCCACGCTCCAGCGCTGCCCCGGAGCGAGCGGCCCCGCCGCCGGCGCGCCGCTCAGCCCCATCACCCCGCTCCGGGGTCTCTCGTCTCGGCATCTCGGAAGCAGCCATCCTCGGGCGTCCTTCGACAAATGGATGTCCAAGGAAAAAAGGGCCAGCTCACCGCGATCGACCCGGAAGCTCGGGAGTGCGGAGAGAGTTCGCTACACTCGACTCCCCACCAGCGCCGTCATGCGAACCCTCGAGACACGGAGGACGCATGACGAGTCGTTCCACCCTGGATTGGCCCCCAATTCGACCGGACACTCGGCGTAGCCCAGAGGGCCTAGGCGCAAGCCTAGGCGTACGCCTATGTCGAAGCCCATCGAACGCGTCGAAATCATCAGCGGCCGCGAGCGCCGGAGACGCTACACTGCCCAGGAAAAGGTCCGGCTGGTCGAGCAGACCATGCAGCCCGGCATGACGGTCTCCGCCGTCGCCCGGCTGCACGGTGTCTCGCCCAGCCTGCTGTTCCAGTGGAGGCGGCGCATGACAGAGGGTGGCCAGGAGGCAATCAGGGCCGACGAAGAGGTCGTCCCCATCAGCCGCGTGCGGGAACTCGAAAACCGCGTCCGCGAACTCGAGCGCCTGCTCGGCCGCAAGACCATGGAAACCGAGATCCTGCGCGAGGCCCTCGCGCAGGCACGCCCAAAAAAACCCGCCTTGCACTTGCCCTCGCCGCCACCGGCAGGTTCCCGGTGAAGACCGTGGCCGACACCCTCGGCGTCGCCAGGTCCAACCTGGTCGAGCAACTCGCCTCCCACCCTGCCTTCCCCGCCACCAGTCAGCCAGACCGGCCCCGGCGCGGCCCCTACCGCACCGAAGACGAAACCATCCTGGCCGAGATCCGCGCCATCACCGACGCACGCCCAACCTACGGCTACCGCCGCGTCACGGCGCTGCTCAACCGCGCGCGGCGCAGCTCGGGCAAGCTACCACTCAACCACAAGCGCGTCTTTCGCCTCATGCTCCTCTCTTCCCTGCTCCTGCAGCCACAAACTGGCCGGCGCGCCATCCGCGCCCACGAGGGCACTGTCGTCGCACCCGCCTCCAACCATCGCTGGGCCTCCGACGGCTTCGAAATCCCCTGCTGGAACGGCGAGGTCGTCCGGTTCGGCCGTTCGCTCGGACCGGTGGCGCTCTGGCCTCACCCTTCGCCCTCGATACCCACGACCGCGAGGTCATGGCCTGGGCCGGCACCTCCGCCGGCGGCATCAGCGGCGAGATGATCCGTGACATGATGCTCGACTGCGTCGAACGGCGCTTCAATGCCCTGCGCGCCCCGCAACCTGTCCAGTGGCTCGCCGATAACGGCTCCCCTTACACCGCCGGCGAAACCATCGACTTCGCCACCGCCCTGAACCTCATCCCGTGCTTCACGCCCGTCCGCAGCCCCGAGAGCAACGGCGTCTGCGAGGCCTTCGTGAAGACCTTCAAGCGCGACTACGTCCGCGTGAACCCAAGGCCAGACGCCATGTCCGTCCTCCAGCGCCTGCCCAAATGGTTCGAGGACTACAACACCATCCATCCTCACAGCGGCTTGCAAATGCGCTCGCCACCTGATTTCGTCTCACAACAGTCACCAACCCATGCCGGCTGTCCGGTTTGATAGGGGCAACTCCACACCCCCACCTGCCCACCGCAGCCGGCGCCCACGTTCCCCACCATCCCGCCGGCGCAGGTGCTGCCGCGGCTCGCGGCCTTGCAGACCGCGACCACGGCGGAGCTGAAGCAGCAGTGGCGCGCACTGTTCGGCAAGGAGCCGCCGCCCTTTAACCGACCCTATCTGGTCGGCCGGCTCGCCTACCGGATCCAGAAACTCGCCTATGGCGGGCTGAAGCCGGAGACGCGGGCTCGGCTCGAGGCGCTGGGCGAGCAGCTCGACGGCGGCAACGTGGTGTTGCGCCGCATCCGTGCGGACAGCCGACCACTCCCCGGTACGCGGCTGCTGCGCGAGTGGCGGGGCGTCGAGCATGTGGTGACCGTGCGGCCGGATGACTTCGAGTACGAAGGCCGGCCATACCGTTCCCTGTCCGCAATCGCCCGCCACATCACCGGCACGCGCTGGAACGGCTGGCAATTTTTTGGCATTCGCAATCCACGGGGTGCACCGTGAGCCGGCGCAAGCTCCCCGACCTGCCGGCTTCCGTCATCCGCAAGCGCTGCGCGGTCTACACCCGAAAGAGCACCGAGGAAGGCCTCGACCGCGAGTTCAACACCCTCGACGCCCAGCGCGAAGCCTGCGAGGCGTACGTCGCCTCCCAGCGCGCCGAGGGCTGGACCCTGGTCGCCGACCGCTACGACGACGGCGGCTTCTCGGGAGGGAGCCTGGACCGCCCCGCGCTCAGGCGCCTGCTCGCCGATATCGAGCGCGATCTCGTCGACGTGGTGGTGGTCTACAAGATCGACCGCCTCTCCCGCTCGCTGATGGACTTCGCCAAGCTGGTCGAGGTGTTCGACGCCCACGAGGTCACCTTCGTCTCAGTGACACAGTCGTTCAACACGACCACCAGCATGGGCCGGCTGACGCTAAACATCCTGCTGTCCTTCGCCCAGTTCGAGCGCGAGGTGATCGGCGAGCGCATCCGCGACAAGGTCGCCGCCTCGAAGGCCAGGGGGATGTGGATGGGCGGCAAGGTGCCGCTCGGGTATCGGGTCGAGAACCGAAAGCTGATCGTCGATCAGCGCGAGGCCGCGCGGATGCGCCGGGTGTTCGAGGTGTTCGCCGAGACCGGCTCCGGCGTTGAGACCGTGCGCCGGTGTCGCGCGGAGGGGATCACCACTCGGAGAGGGCGCCCGATCGACAAGGGCGACGTGTACAAGATCCTCAACCTGCGCACCTATGTCGGCGAGGTCGCGCACCGGGGCCACGTCTACCCCGGCGAGCACGCGGCGATCGTATCGCGCGCGCTGTGGGAGCGCGTGCACGCGCTCCAGCAGGTGAGTCCGCGCGCACGCGCGAAGGCAAATCGGCCGCAGAGCCCGGCGCTGCTGAAGGGGCTGATCTTCGGCACCGACGGACGCGCGCTCTCGCCGACGCACAGCCGGAAGCGCGGGCGGCTCTACCGCTACTACGTGGCCCAGCGGGCGCTGAAGGGTGAGGCCGACGACGGCATCGTCCGGCGCGTCTCCGCCGGGGAGATCAAGGCGGCGGTGATGACGCAGCTGCGCGCCCTGCTGCGGCAGCCGGAGGTCGTGGTCGGGACGTGGGTGGCGGCGAAGGCGGAGGATCCGGACCTGACAGAAGCTGACGTGCGCGAGGCGCTCGATCGGCTCGAGCCGCTGTGGGACGAGCTGTTCCCCGCAGAGCAGCAGCGCATCGTCCGCTCGCTGGTCGAGCGCGTCACGGTCGGGCTGGATGGCGCCGAGATCCGCCTCCGCGTCGAGGGGCTCGCCAGCCTGGTGCGCGACCTCGGGCTGGTCGGTACAGAGAGAGTCGCGGCGTGACCGCGCCCACGCACATCACCGTCCGCGTGCCGCTCAGGATCCGTCGGCGGCCGGGGCGCAGGACGGTCGTCACGCCGGTGGTCTACGGGCTGCCAACGCACACCACGACGCGCGCCGATCCGGCGCTGCTCAAGGCGCTCGCCCGCGCCTTCCGCTACCAGCGCATGCTCGACGAGGGGCGCTACGCCTCGATCAGCGAGATGGCGGCCGGGGAGAGGCTCGACCGCGGCTACCTCGGACGGCTGCTGCAACTCACCCTGCTCGCGCCGGATCTCGTCGAGGCGATCGTCGAGGGGAAAAAGACGGAGGGGATGACGCTGCCGAGGCTCATGGAGCCGTTTGCGGTGGCGTGGGTGGTGCAGCGGGCCGTGCTGGCTGGGTCTCGCGACCACGCGCCGACTCTCCGCCCGCCCGCGCATCGCGGATGACAGGCCCGAGATGTCCGGGCACAGTCACGGCTCGCTGAATCGCCCCTGCGTCCGCCAGCGCGCCCCCAGGATCCACATCGAGCCCGCTGCATGAGTCACGCGTCCCTCTCCTCCCTGATCTGGTCCGTCGCCGATCTGCTCCGCGGCGACTACAAGCCCTCCGAGTACGGCCGCGTCATTCTGCCCTTCACCGTGCTGCGGCGGCTCGACTGCGTGCTCGCGCCCACCAAGGCGCAGGTGCTGGCCAAGGTCGCCGAGTGCCAGAAGCAGGGTCTCAATCCCGAGCCCTTTCTTGCTCGCATCACCGGCGTGCCTTTCGCCAACACCTGCTCGCTCGACCTCGCCCGCCTGATGGGAGACCAGGACCATATCGGGCCGAATCTCGCCGCCTATGTCCAGGGCTTCTCCGCCCGCGTTCGCGACATCTTCGAACGCCTCCGCTTCGCCGAGCAGACCGACCGGCTGTAGAAGGCCGGCCTGCTCTACCAGGTCACGGAACGCTTCATCGGCTTCGACCTCAGCCCCGCCGCCGTCAGCAACCATGACATGGGCCTCGTCTTCGAGGAGCTGATCCGCAAATTCGCGGAAATCTCCAACGAGACCGCCGGCGAGCACTTCACGCCGCGCGACGTGATCAAGCTGATGGTGAACCTGCTGTTCATCGAGGACAGCGACATCCTTACCCCCGGCACCCCGGCGGTGCGCACCATCTACGACCCGACCGCCGGTACCGGCGGCATGCTCTCGGTCGCGGCCGAACATCTGCTCGCGCACAACCCCGCTGCGCGGCTGACCATGTTCGGCCAGGAGCTGAACGACGAAAGCTACGCCATCTGCAAGGCAGACATGCTCATCAAGGGCCAGGACGTGCGCAACATCGTCCCCGGCAACACGCTCTCGGAGGATGGGCACCCGACGCAGAAGTTCGACTACATGCTCTCCAACCCGCCCTTCGGCGTGGAGTGGAAGAAGGTCGAGAAGGAGGTCCGGCGCGAGCACGAGCAAAAGGGTTTCGCGGGGCGCTTCGGCCCCGGCCTGCCGCGCATCTCGGACGGCTCGCTGCTGTTCCTTCTGCATCTGCTCTCGAAAATGCGCCCGGCGCAGGAGGGCGGCAGCCGCATCGGCATCGTGCTCAACGGCTCGCCGTTGTTCACCGGCGGCGCCGGTTCGGGCGAGAGCGAAATCCGCCGCCATGTGCTGGAAAACGACCTGTTGGAGGCGATCGTCGCGCTGCCGACCGACATGTTCTTCAACACCGGCATCGCGACCTATGTCTGGATCCTGACCAACCGCAAGCCGCCCCAACGGCGCGGTCTGGTGCAGCTCATCGACGCCTCGGCCTTCTGGCAGAAGATGCGCCGGAGCCTCGGCTCGAAGCGCAAGGAGATGGGCGAGGAGGACATCGCCGCCGTCACCCGCCTGTTCGGGGATGCGGCGGAGGCTGACCTCGCCACGATCACAGACGCCGCAGGCAAGACGAGCCGAGTCATCCTGCGCGCGGGCGAGGCGCCGCCGGCCGCGCCGGAAGGCGGGCGCGTCAAGGTCGCCCCGCTCTCGCGCCTGCTGCGCAACGAGGTGTTCGGCTATCGGCAGATCACCGTCGAGCGGCCCTTGCGCGACGAGGCGGGGCGCATCGTGCTGGGCCAGAAGGGAAAGCAGAAGGGCAAGCCGCTGCCCGACCCTGCCTTGCGCGACACGGAGAGCGTGCCGCTCGATCAGGACATCGCCGACTACATGGCGCGCGAGGTGCTGCCGCACGCCCCCGATGCCTGGGTGGACGAGGAGAAGACGAGGATCGGCTACGAGATCCCGTTCAACCGCTTCTTCTACGTCTTCGAGCCGCCGCGACCGCTGGAGGCGATCGATGCGGAACTGAGGGAGGTGACGGCGCGCATCAAGGCGATGCTGGAGGGGCTGGCGGCATGAGCCTGCCTGCCTATCCGGCCTATCGGGAGAGCGGCGTGCCGTGGCTCGGGCGCGTGCCGGCGCATTGGAACCTGACACGACTTCGCTTCATAGCGCACTTTAACCCTTCCAAGTCTGAGATCGGAAGCCTGCCGCCGGAGACCGAGGTCAGCTTCCTGCCGATGGACGCCATCGGGGACGACGGATCACTGCGGCTCGATGCAACGCGCCCGCTGAGCGCGGTGGAGCAAGGCTACACCTATTTCCGCGATGGCGACCTGCTGATCGCGAAGATTACGCCCTGCTTCGAGAACGGAAAGGGCGCGCTAGCGGCGGGGCTGCTTGGCGGCATCGGCTTCGGCACGACGGAGTTGATCGTGGTGCGCCCGCTGCCCGGCCGAGCGGTCGCAGCGTATCTGCAGTGGCTGTTCGTGGGACCCGACTTCCGCAACGCGGGGACGGCCGCGATGTATGGCGCGGGCGGCCAGAAGCGCGTGCCCGATGAGTTCGTGCGCAATTTCGTCGTGGCGGTCCCACCCCCCGCCGAGCAGCGCGCCATCGCGGCCTTCCTCGACCGCGAATGCGGCAAGATCGATGCGCTGGTGGCCGAGCAGGAGCGGCTGATCGCGCTGCTGAAGGAGAAGCGCCAGGCCGTCATCTCCCACGCCGTCACCAAGGGCCTCGACCCCTCCGCGCCGATGAAGGACTCCGGCGTGGCCTGGATCGGCCAGGTGCCGGCGGGGTGGGCAGTGCTGCCGTTCAAGCGGGTTGCACGGCTCGTCACGGAACGCGCCGCGGATCGGTCGTTTGCGGTTGGCTTGGAACACGTGGAAAGTTGGTCGGGCAGACTCATCGAGACTGAGGCCGACTTCGAAGGGGAGGGCATTTCGTTCCGCGCGGGTGACATCCTGTTCGGCAAGCTGCGCCCCTATCTGGCGAAGGCGTGGCTTGCCGACCGGCCCGGCGAGGCGGTCGGCGACTTCCATGTGATCCGGGTCCCGGCACCAAATCGGCCCGAGTTCTTTCAGCGCCTTTTGTTGTCCTCCGAGGTGATCTTGCTCATCGACGGCTCGACCTATGGCGTGAAGATGCCGCGCGCGAGCTGGGAGTTCATCCGCAACCTCCCGATCCCCCTCCCACCCCCCGCCGAACAGCGCGCCATCGCCGCCTTCCTCGACCGCGAATGCGCTAAGATCGATACCCTCATCTCTGAATCCGAACGCGCCATCGCCCTGCTCAAGGAACGCCGCGCCGCGCTGATCTCCGCCGCTGTCACCGGCAAGATCGACGTCCGCGGCCTCGTCCCCGCCGAGGAGGCCGCCGCTGCATGACCCCCCGCCCACCCCGTCGCACGCCAAGCTCCCGCCATGCCGATCTATGACGCCTCCGCCGGCACGCTGACGCCGATCCCCGCCACCAGCTTCGCCACCCTCGGGATGAAGGAGAGGGCCGACCTGCAGCGCCTCCTCGCCCACCACATCGAGGCGCTGGAAGACGGCCTGCTCGTCCTCGCCGAGGAGTTCGGCGACTGGGCCGACAGCTCCCGGCGCATCGACCTCCTCTGCCTCGACAGCAGCGCCAATCTCGTCGTCGTCGAACTCAAGCGCGACGAGAGCGGCGGCCACATGGAACTGCAGGCGCTGCGCTACGCCGCCATGGTCTCGGCCATGACCTTCGAGCAAGCGGCGCAGGCCCTTGCCCGTTACCGCAACCCGGCCGCTCCCGATCCCGCCGCAGCCAAGGCCGCCATCCTCGCCCATCTCGGCTGGACGGAACCGGACGAGGAAGCCTTCGCGCAGGAGACGCGCATCATCCTCGCCGCCGTGGATTTCGGGAAGGAGATCACCACCACCGTCCTCTGGCTGCGCGAGGGCTACGGCCTCGACATCCGCTGCATCCGCTTGAGGCCGCACCGCATGCCCGATGGGCGGCTGTTGCTCGACATCCAGCCCCTGATCCCGCTGCCGGAAGCAGCGGAGTTCCAGACGCAGATCGGCGCCAAGCAGGCGGCGGAGAGGAAGGAGCGCGGCGAACGCAGCCGGCTGCTGGAGCGCTTCTTCGCCGGGCTCATGGATAGCGCGCGAACACGCACGCCGCTTCATGCCGAGCGCACTCCGTATGTCGCTCTTGGCGTGCTCTCTCGTGCCATCGGCAAGGCCGGGGCGAGCATCAATTATGTGGTCGGGCGGCTTCAGTCCCGGGTTGAAGTTCTGTTCCAGCGTGACGATGGCAAGGACTTGCTTCGCCAGCTGTCGCAGGATCGCGCCGCGATCGAGGCCGAGTTCGGTGCCCCTCTCGTCTGGGAAGAGAAGGAAGGCGTCCGCCAATGCCGGATCTACCAGGAGATCGAAGGCGGCTATCGCTCGCCCGAGGCGGAGTGGCCGGCCATCCATCAACGCCTGGTCGACGCCATGATCCGCCTCGATGCCGCGCTTCGCCAGCGCATCGCGGCCCTGCCATGACCGACCTCCACCGCGAAGCCCGGCTGGAAGAGGCAATCTGCGCCCACCTCTCTGCCCATGGCTGGCTGTATGACCCCGGCGCCGCCGCCTGCCACGACCGCGCCCGCGGCCTGTTCACGGAGGACCTGACCGCCTGGGTGCAGGAAACCCAGCCCGAGGCTTGGCAGGCGCTCACCAAGACGCACGGCCCGGCGGCGGCGACCATGCTCGCTGACCGGCTGCGTGCGGCACTCGACAAGCAGGGCACGCTGGAGGTGCTGCGCCACGGCCTGGATGTCGTGGGGCTGCGCCGGCCGATCCAGCTCGCCCAGTTCCGCCCGGCGCTGGCGATGAACGAGGCGCTGGCCGCCCGCTACGCCGCCAACCGCCTGCGCGTGGTGCGCCAGCTTCGCTACTCGCCGCATCACGAGAACAGCCTCGACCTCGTGCTGTTCCTCAACGGTATCCCCGTCGCCACCGCCGAGCTCAAGTCGGACTACACCCAACGCGTCGAGGATGCGGTGGATCAGTACCGCTTCGACCGCCTGCCGAGGCTGCCGGGGCGGAACACGCCGGAGCCGATCCTCGCCTTTCCCGGCGGCGCGCTGGTGCATTTCGCCGTCTCCAACAGCGAGGTGCGGATGTGCACGTGCCTTGAAGGCGCGGACAGCCGCTTCCTCCCCTTCAACCGCGGCCATGAGGGGGGTGCGGGCAACCCGCCGAACCCCAACGGCGCCCCCACCGCCTATCTGTGGGAGGAGGTGTGGGAGCGCCATTCCTGGCTCGACATCCTCGGCCGCTATCTCGTGCCGGTGAAGGACGAGAAGAAGCGCCTTCAGGGCTGGATCTTCCCGCGCTTCCACCAGCTGGATGCCACCCGGAAGCTGCTCGCGGCGGTGCTGCAGGAAGGCCCAGGCGGGCGCTACCTGATCCAGCACTCGGCAGGGTCGGGCAAGACCAACTCCATCGCCTGGACGGCGCATTTCCTCGCCGACCTGCACGATTCGGCGGACCGCAAGCTGTTCGACACGGTGCTCGTGGTCTCCGATCGCAACGTTTTGGATCGGCAGTTGCGGGAGGCGGTGGAAGGTTTCGAGCGCACGCAAGGCGTGGTCGCGACCATCACCGGCGAGGGTGCCTCCAAGAGCCGCGAACTCGCTGAGGCGCTGGCCAAGGGCAAGAAGATCGTCGTCTGCACCATCCAGACCTTCCCCTTCGCGCTGGCTGAGGTGCGGCGGCTCGCGGCCACCCAGGGCAAGCGCTTCGCGGTGATCGCGGATGAGGCGCATTCCTCCCAGACAGGCCAGGCGGCGGCGAAGCTCAAGGCGACGCTTTCGGCCGAGGAGATCGCCGCGCTTGAGGATGGCGGCGAGGTGGATATGGAAGACCTGCTGGCGGCGGAGATGAAGGCCCGCGCGGCGCAGGATGCCGGCATCAGCTATGTCGCCTTCACCGCGACCCCGAAGGCGAAGACGCTCGAGCTGTTCGGCCGCCGCCCCGACCCCTCGCGCCCCGCGGGCAGGGAGAACCTGCCCGCGCCCTTCCACGTCTATTCCATGCGCCAGGCGATCGAGGAGGGGTTCATCCTCGATGTGCTGCGCAACTACACCTCCTACCGCATGGCCTTCCGCCTGACGCATGAGGGGCGCGAGCTCGACGAGCGGGAGGTGGATGCGAGCGAAGCGAAGAAGGGCATCCTGGGCTGGGTGCGGCTGCATCCCTACAACATCGCGGCAAGGGTGCGGATCGTCGTCGAGCACTTCCGACAGAATGTCGCGCATCTGCTCGGCGGCCGGGCGAAGGCGATGGTGGTCACGGCGAGCCGCAAGGAGGCCGTGCGCTGGAAGACGGCGATGGAGGCCTATATCCGCGAGCGGCGCTACCCGATCGGAGTGCTAGTCGCCTTCTCCGGCGAGGTCAGTGACCCGGAAATGGGCTCCGAGTCCTTCACCGAGGCCAACATGAACCCTGGCTTGCGCGGGCGCGACATCCGCGAGGCCTTCGCTACGCCGGAGTTCAGCCTGCTGCTCGTGGCAAATAAGTTCCAGACCGGCTTCGACCAGCCGCTGCTCTGCGCCATGTATGTCGACAAGCGCCTTGCCGGCATCCAGGCAGTGCAGACGCTCTCGCGCCTCAACCGCGCCCATCCGGGGAAGGACACCACCTACATCGTCGACTTCGTCAACGAGCCCGAGGAGATCCTGGCCGCCTTCAGGCAGTACCATGGCACTGCCGAGCTCGCCGATGTCAGCGACCCCAATGTGGTGCTGGATCTCCGCAAGAAGCTCGATGCGATGGGCCTCTACGACCGCTTCGAGGTCGAGCGCGTGGCCAAGGTGGCGGTGAAGCCGAAGGCGACGCCGGCGGATCTGGACGCCGCCATCGGGCCGGTGAGCAACCGGCTGCTGACCCGCTTCCGGCAGGCACAGCAGGCCTCGAGGGCCGGGGCGGACGGGACGAAAGCGCGCGAGGCGGCCAAGGCCGAGATGGAGGTGCTGCTGCTCTTCAAGCGCGACCTCGGCAGCTATGTGCGGCTGTACGAGTTCCTCGGGCAGATGTTCGACTACGGGAACACCGACTTCGAGAAGCTCTACCTGTTCAGCAAGATGCTGCTGCCGTTGTTGGACTATGGGCGGGAGCGGGAGGGGGTGGATCTTTCGGCGCTGCGGCTGACGCATCACCGCATGCGCGACCTCGGCCAGCAGCGGCTAAAGCTTGCCGGCGGCGAGCCCGCCGAGGGGCTGAAGCCGCCGACCGAGGTCGGCTCGGGCCAGGTGCAGGATCGGCAGAAGCAGCGGCTTGGCGAGATCATCCGCGCGCTGAACGACCTCTTCGAGGGGGAGTTGACGGATGGCGACCGGGTCGCCTTCGCTGAGAGCTTGCGGTCCAAGATGATGGAGGGCGCCACGCTGCGTGCCCAGGCTGCGGCGAACACGCGCGAGCAGTTCGGCAACTCGCCGAATCTGCGGGAGGAGCTGCTGAACGCGATCATCGCCACGATGGAGGCACACGGCAGCATGAGCCGCCAGGCGCTGAACTCGGAGGCGATTCAGGCGGGCTTGATCTCGATGCTGCTTGGTCCCGGCGCGCTGTGGGAAGCGCTGCGCACGAGCGGAGGGTCCAGGGGCCACGCGGAAGCGGGATAGGGCGATGAGCTCGGGGGCGAGTCGCCCACCTTTCGGCACCGCGCTGCGACCGCTCGGGCGGTCGAAATGCGAACTTCGGTGTCGTAACCCCAACGGAATACATTGTCAGATCAAAGCGTTAAGCTTGTAGACTAAATCGGCCCAGTATCAAGGTTCTGAGAGAATCCGCCGTCCGGAGAGCGAAAACGGCCCTCGTTCCGCCTGCGCAGTCTCAAGGTCCGCGCGCAACGGCGCGGGAAACCTGCGGCTTTCGGCGCCGGTCACCGGTCGGGAGAAGGGTTGGATACGCGGCAATTGGAGCCGGCGAAGGGATTCGAACCCTCGACCCCAACCTTGGCAAGGCTGTAGAAGCCAAGCCTTTCCAGCAGCATAGGGCGGCGCGCTCACGCAAAACCTAGCACGCGGTCAGCAAGGAAACGCAGACGATGCGTGCTGATCGCGTTCTACCAGAGTATGAGCCGGAACGGCAAGTTTCGGCACCGCTCACCGCCCTGATCCCGCCGCCGCAGACGATCCAGCGGCGCGCCTGGGAGTGCGCCTGCGACCTCGCCGCCGAGCACTCCAACACCATCAACGACGAAGCCCGCTGGCATTGGCTTCAACATATGGCGTGCCGGGGATACGAGCGGATCACCTGGCAGCAGGCGGCGCAGCTGTTCCGGCTCCATCGCCTTGTTCGCGCCCGTCTCGCCGGGGAGGCGGACCATGCCTGACGCCTCCGGCACCCCGCACCACGCCGCCGTCACCGCGCTGCGACTGGTCCTCTTCAACAACGGTTACTGCCCGATTCCGGTCCGCGGCAAGCGCCCGGTTCTCGACGGGTGGCAATCTCTTCCCGTCACGGCGGAGCGCATCGCCGCCTGGCAGCGTCTCCGCGATGCCGACAACACCGGCGTCAGGACCGACGAGGTGCGGGCCGTTGATATCGACGTGCTCGACGCCGCGCTCGCCGAGCACCTGGCCGCCGAGGCCGAGCGGGTCATCGGCGCCAACCCGCTGCGCCGCATCGGCAGGCCGCCGAAGCTGCTGATCCCCTACCGCGCCGCCGAGGCCGGTAAGAAGCTGCTGACCGGCGAATACACACTCGCCGATGGCAGCAAGGCGCAAGTGGAAATCCTCGGCTCCGGGCAACAGTTCGTAGCCTACGGCGTGCATCCGGACGCCGGCCGCGACTACGAATGGCATGGCGGCGGGCTCGACGTGGTGCCGCTTGCCGACTTGCCGCTCGCCGCGCCCGCGGCGCTGGTCGAATTCCTGGCATCGGCCGAGGCGATACTGGCCGCCGCCGGGCGCCTCACGGGCGGCCGTGGGAAGCCCGCACAGGCCGCCACGGGCTCGGCCGCATCCTCGGCACCCGCGACGCCGCCGCCACGTCCCAGCGCCCCGCCGCCGGGCGGCTGGCCGCCTCCCACGCGGGCTGCGGTAGAAGACGCGCTTCGCCACGTCCCGAACACGCATGACTGGCACGGCTGGTTCCGTATCGGCGCGGCCATCTGGGATGCGCTGGGCGACGACGGCGCCGAGCTGTTCTACGCCTGGTCCGCGCAGTCGCCGAAGCACGATCCGGCGGAGACGCGACGCAAGTGGGAGAGCTTCCGGACCTCGCCGCCGGAGGTGACGGTCGGCACGCTGTTCTGGGAGGCGCGACAGAACGGGTGGAAGCCAGCCATCCAGCGCCGTGCCGCGAAAGTGTCCGCGCCGCAGACACTTTCCGCCGCGCCGTCCGCGCCGCTCGACCTTGAGCTTTCCGAGGATGGCGTCGCCAGAATGTTCGAGGCGCAGCACGCCGACACGTTGCGCCACGTCGAGGACACCGGGCAGTGGTTGCGATGGACCGGCGCTTGCTGGCAGGCGGCGCCGCGCGGCCAGGCCTTCACCTTCGCGCGGAACCTTATCCATCGCCTGAACCGCGAGGCGGCGCACAAGATCAAGATCAGCACGGGGCGGGCCGCCTTCTGTGGCGGCGTCGAACAGGACGTCGAGCGCGGCCAGCTGGTCGGGCGTCAGCGGGGCGCGCGGCTGTGCACGCTGCTTCGGCGTCGGCTTGCGCGCGGGCTTCTGTCTGGTGTTCTTGGCGGTGGCGGACTTCTGCATGGTCGCTCTCCCTGTGTAGCGTCTGGACGTCACATAGGGCGCGAAATCCGCCACGGCGAATCTGTCGCGCAACATTGCGCACACGGCGCGGAACGCTTGCGCGGCAAGGCGTTGGCGCGGGCGTCCGAGGTGTTGCGCGCGCGCCGCGCGGACAGGAGTATGGATCCTACGCCGCGATCCGGCTCTCGGCGTCGCCTGTCACCAATACTGCTCTACCACCGCTACTCAGAACACAAGAAACAAGGTCTTACTCACGAAAAACGAACTTCATAAAGAAGAGCGCCCCAGCCCATAAGACGCCAATCGGAAACAAAATGATTTTTGCCACTAAAATCCACTCGTCTTCTGATATCCAGCGGCCAAACGGCTCAAAAACTTGAACATAACCTAAAACTACAACTGCCCAAAAAATCGGCGCTGCAAACAAAAAACGCGTCAATGGACCTGAGTCCCCAAGATAGTCCTGGACGACAACAGACAAAGTGGGTCCGACCTTAAAGCCGACAAAAGCTGTTATCAATGGGAGGACAAAAAGCTTGACTGGAACCGCAATTCTAGCTCTTCTAATTTCAAAAAGCTCCATTGTAAACTGAATAAAGTAAAAAAGCAGGAGTAGTACTAATGATCCAGCAAAGAAGCCGACAAAAGCTCCCATCATTTTGGCTGGTAAGTTCATCTCTGCATTATCCGTATGTTTGTCATGGTGTCGTTACGTAGATTATAATAACAGGACATTGAAAAGAGAGCAAGAATGTGCAGGGGTTGGCGGGGTCCAGCGCCTGCCATTCCGGCGTCTCGCGCAGCCCCTCGCGGAGAACTTGGTCAGCAGGATCCCGGCGATCACGACTCGGCCCCAACGGTTGAAATACGGTACCGGGCCGATGAGCGGTCGCGCAAGGCGAACCGTGTGAGGTGGCCCGCCTCGGGCGTGCCGCTGCGCGGCGCGCACCCCGGGCCCTCGCCGCCTCTCGCCGGGCCGGTTAAGGCGGTGCCCGCACGGGTGCCCCGCCGGAGGCGGCTTGGCCTTCCGGGGCACTCATCGCGGCGTGCCGCGATGGGACCCCGGACGGGACCGCCGGGCGGGGGCCGCTACTGGTCGGCGTCGGGCTTCGCCTGGTCCTCCTCGCGGGTCGGGTGGATCTCGAAGGGGCGCTGGCGGCGCCCGCGTGAGGCGATCAGCGCCGTGAGGTCGAGGCCGAAGTCGAGGGACTGGATCAGCGGCGCGAAGTCGGGCGGCGTGATCTTGGCGTAGTGGCTCGCCATATCGCGCCCGAGGCTGTGGCCCATCGCCATTCGAACCAGCGTCGTGTTGGTCGTCGGCTGCCGTTCGAGGGCCGTGTCGAAGGTCGTTCGCAGCGCGTGGAAGTCGTGCCGGTCGGGGATGCCGAGCTCGCGTCGCAGCACCACGAAGCGCCGCGAGAAATAGGCCTGTAGCGTATTGCGCGGCTGCGTCTTCGGCAGCTCGGGGAACAGCAGGCGCACGCCGCGCGTGCGTGCCTCCTCGGCGAAGTCGAGCAGGCCAACGCGGATGAGGTGAGAATGGATCGGCACGACGCGCCGCGCGGAGCGCGACTTCTTGCGCTGCTCGTTCGACCACGCGACGCGGATCACGGGCAGGCCGTCCATGCTCGCGATGTCGGCGGTGCGGAGCTGGAGCACCTCCTCCATCCGGAGGCCGGCATAGAGGGCAATGAGCGGCGCCCAGAACCATCCGTCCTCAATCACCACCGGGCCCGCCTCCTTGCGGCGCGTGGCGCCCTTGCAGCCGGTCCAGAGCGGCGAATCGAAGAGCGTCTGTAGCTGCGCACGCGGCCAGGCGTCGCGCCCGTTGTCGTCGTCGGCGCTGTGGCGCAGCTCGCGCTTGTCGAAGCGCAGCGCGGCGAAGGGATTCTCGCCGACGAACTCGCCCTCGGCGATGAAGCGGCGGAACGCGGAGAAGAAGAACTCCAGGTGGATGTTGATGGTCTTGGGATGCATGGGCGCCGCCAAGACCTCGGCGCGCTCGCGCGGCACGGTCGAGCCATCGGGCAGCGTGATCGTGGGATCCTTCGTCGCCGCCAGAGTGTCGCGCAGCTTCTTGACGGTCTCCATCACGGCGCGGAGATCGCCCGCTGCGGCGGCGTCGCGGTAGATCGCCGCCTGCGCCCAGGCGGCGGGCATCTTCTCCAACTGTCGCTTGAAGTCGGCGGCGTCGGTCTTGCGAATGACCGAAACGGCTCGGTCTCCAACGAGGCCTGAGAACAGCCGCACCGCTACGGCGGCCTTCTGCCGGTTCGCCGGGCTCCACCGCTTCCGCTCGGCGTGATCCGCGAACAGCGCCGAGACGCTCGGGCGCGCTGGGCCTGCATGCTCGGCGTCTGCGATCGCGCTGGGGCCGGGCCAGCCCTCGAAGGGGAAGACGGCGGGCCGCGTATGCCCGACGCGCCGCGCGCCGCCGATTTCGTGCGCCTCGGCGGCGACGCCCAGCGCCATCCGGAGGAACGCGCGGTGCCGCTCCTCCGGCTCAGGTGCGGCGCGGTTGCGGCGTCGCAGAGCTGCCTGGGTGAAGGGCCGGATCTCTTCCAGCGCGTTGCGCGTGATGGCGCCGCGCCAGTAGGTCGCCTTCTCCATCGGGTCGGCCTCGGCCTTCGCCTGCGCCTCCTCGTCGGTGTCGTCGTCGCGGATGGCGTCGGGGTCGAAGTCCTCGGCGCGGTGCAGGTGCGCGCGCTCGCTCCTCGCGATGATCCCGACGAACATCTCGCGCAGGATCTCCATCAGTTCGGCGTCTGTGGGCTGCTGTGGCTCCTGGGCGGTCATCGCAACGGCCTCGGCAAGGCTCTCCATGGCGGCGGTCGCGCGCGTCGCAAGGCGCCGCGCGAGCGCCCGGTCGCTCGTCCTCAGGGCGATCCCGAAGTGGCTGCGACCGATCCGGCTCGCTAGCGCCAGCGGCAGGCGCGCCCGCCAATAGAACCGCCCCAGCCTTGCCAATAGATGAACCCGGCCGCCCATGCCCGCGCCCTCGCGCTTGGCGGGGGCGAGGTGTCGCACTCAGGTGCGCCATTCCCGCCCGCCGCTGGATCGGCGGCCCGGAGGCCCTGGATCTGCTAAGTCCTTGTTAAGACTTGGCGGAGGGGATGGGATTCGAACCCACGGTACGGGTTAACCCCGTACAACAGTTTAGCAAACTGCCGCCTTAAGCCGCTCGGCCACCCCTCCGCCCAGAGCGGTGCATACACGGCATATGCGAGGGCGCTTCTAGCCGCCCACCCCCCTCACGTCAACGAACCCCCACCCGCGACGCCTTCGCCGGCCGCGGTGCGCTGCGTCCATCGCTCGACGAGCCGCCACGCGACCGCAAGAAGCACAGGGCCGAGGAACAGCCCAAGGAACCCGAACGCGAGAAGACCGCCGATCACGCCGAGAACGATCAGCAGGAACGGCAGCTTCGCGCCGCGGCTGATCAACCACGGGCGGACCACATTGTCGGTCGAGCTCACCGCGACACCGCCCCAGATCAGCATGAGCAGGCCCCAGCCCGGCTCGCCTTCCGCGAACAGCCAGGCAGCGGCCGAGGCCCAGAGGATCGGCGCACCGATCTGAACGATCGAGAGCAGGACGGTCATGAACCCGGGCACCGCGGCGCCCGGAACCCCCGCGATCATGAACCCTCTCCAGGCGAGCACGCCCTGCAGGATCCCGGTGCCGATCAGCCCCCACACCACGCCCCGCACCGTATCGCCGGTGAGGTCGAGAAGCTCGAGGGCACGGTCGCTGCCGACACGCTCCGCCACGCGCCTCAGGCGTTCGATCAGCGCCTCGCCGTCACGATAGAGGAAGAACGCAACGAGCAGCGCGAACAGGAGCTGCAACAACCCCTCGCCGACCGAGACGGCGAAGGCGAGCGCGAGCCGCCCGAGCGTTCAGGCGTAAGGCTCGATGAGCGCACGCAGCGCCTCCCCTCCTTCCGCCACAGCCGGCGCGACCTCCGCCCAGATCCCGTCGATCACGCCGCCGACGAACGGCAGGCCCGCGAGCCACTCAGGCGGCTCGGCAGGGAGAGAGGCGGCGATCCGTCGCCCGACATCGCCTGCCGCTGCGAGGTTGGCGGCAAGCCCGTGCACCACGAGCGCGAGCGGCACCACGAGGACGAGACGAGGACGAGCGCCGCAAGGGTCACCATCGCCGCCGCGGCCCAGGCGCGGCCGAGCCGAGGGGCGAGCCACGCCTGGCCGAACCACGTCGCGCGCACGAGCACGCCGGCAAGCAGGATCGGGGTGATGAACGGCTCGAGGATCAGCGCGCAGGCAACGGCAAGCGCGCCGATCAGGGCGACGGCGACGCCCCCTCAGCGCCGAGCGTGCGCGCATCGACGCCCCGCTCCTCGGCGCCTTGCCCGGCTCGCGCGCTCAGGCCGCAACGGGGTGGCGCATCGGCACGGCGAAGCCGCGCGTCACGGTAGGCCGCGCCATCATCCTCTCGTACCACGCCTTGACGTTCGGCACCGTTGCAAGATCGACCCGATGCCGCTCATGCCGCCAGGCCCAGCCGAGGATCGCGAAGTCGGCGATCGAGGGCTCGCCTTCGGTGGCGACGAACTCGCGCCCCTCAAGGCGCCGGTCGAGCACGCCGTAGAGCCGGTTCGTCTCCTTCTGGAAACGCTCGAGCGGGTGGGCGCGCGCCGCCTCGTCCTGGACAAGGAGATAGGCATGCACCTGGCCCGGAATCGGGCCGAAGCCGCCTACCTGCCACATCAGCCATTCCCAGACGGGGATACGCGCCTCAAGATCGCGCGGCAGGAAGCGCCCGGTCTTCTCGGCGAGGTAGAGCAGGATCGCGCCGCTCTCGAACACGCTGACGGGCCGCCCGTTCGGGCCCTCGGGGTCGACGATCGCCGGGATCTTGTTGTTCGGGCTGATCTTCAGGAAGTTGGGATGGAACTGTTCGCCCTTCGTGATGTCCACCACGTGCACGCGGTAGGGCAGGCCCATCTCCTCGAGCGCGACGCTGATCTCGCGCCCGTTCGGCGTGTCGAAGCTGTAGAGGTCGATCATGGTTCTCGCCGCATGGCTGCAGGGCGGACGCTAGAGGAACGCACGCGGCGGGGAAACCGCCTCAGGCCGCCCGCTCGGCCGGTGCGAGGGCCTCGAGAGCGGCGAGGAAGCGCCGCGCCCAGTCGGCGGCGCTGTTGGTCGCGATCACGGCATGGTCGGCGGCCCAGCGGGCGCGACGCTCCGGAAGATCCATCCGCAGAGCGGCATCGAGCCCCTCGGCGATCTCGTCCGGGTCGTGCGGATTGACCTGGATCGCGCCCCGAAGCTCCTCGGCTGCTCCGGCGAAGCGCGACAGCACGAGCACGCCCGGGTCCTCCGGGTTCTGCGCTGCGACATATTCCTTGGCGACGAGGTTCATGCCGTCGCGCAGCGGCGTGACGAGGCCGACGCGGGCGAGCCGGTGGAAGCCTGCGAGCGTGGCGCGCGGCACCGCGCGCGTCATCCAGCGGATCGGGATCCAGTCGATCTCGCCCCATTCGCCGTTGATCCGGCCAGCAAGCTCGTCGAGCTCCCGCCGCAGGGCGCGGTACAGCGCCACCTCGTTCCGGCTCACCGGCGCCACCTGGAGGAAGGTCACGCGGCGTCGATGCTCCGGAAAGCGCCGCAACAGCGCCGCGTAGCCGCGGAAGCGCTGCGGCAGGCCTTTGGAGTAGTCGAGGCGGTCCACCCCGAGGATCAGCGCCCGCCCGCCGAGGCTCGCGGCAAGCCGGCGCGCCTCGGGCGAGCCGACGGCCCGGGCCGCCTCGCGCGCGAAGGACGCCGCATCCACGCCGACGGGGAAGGCGGCGACCGGAACCGACGCGCCGATGCCAGCGAGAGACGCGGCGAGATGTTCGGCATCCGCCCGGGTCTGCGTGCCGATGAGATCGTAGGCGCCGAGGTCGGCGAGCAGACGCCCGGCCTGCGGCAGCGCCTCGAACAGCGAGGGCGGCGGGAACGGCACGTGCAGGAAGAAGCCGATCCGCTGGCGGCAGCCGGCGGCCCGCAGCGCAGCGGCGAAGGGGAAGAGGTGGAAATCGTGCACCCAGACGCGATCGTCGGGCCGCAACAGCGGCGCGAGCAGGGAGGCGAAGCGCGCGTTGACGGCGCGCCAGGTCTCGTGGTCGTCACGGCGGAACTCGGCAAGCCCCATGCGCCAGTGCAACAGCGGCCAGAGCGTTGCGTTGGCGAAACTGGCATAATAGCCGCGCCTCTCGGCCTCCGTCAGGTGCACGGTGGCGTAGCTCGTGCTGCCGTGGGTGACGAAGGAGGGCGGCGAGGGCTCGGGCGCCGTCTCGCCGGACCAGCCGAACCATAACACCTCCTGCCCAGGCAACGCCTCGGCGAGCGCCACCGCGAGGCCGCCCGGCTGCGTCCCGCCGCGTGGCCGCGGCAGGGGCACGCGGTTCGACACGATCACCAGGCGCGCCAAAATCCCTCCTCCCAGCTCCGCGACAGACGCATCGCAGACAGGATCAGCCCGACCTGGCTGTAGGTCTGCGGGAAGTTGCCCCAGAGCCGCCCGGTCCGCGGATCGACGTCCTCCGACAGAAGGCCGACATGGTTGCGCAAGGCGAGGATCCGCTCGAACAGCGCCCTCGCCTGCTCGCTGCGGCCGATCGCGGCGAGCGCATCGATGAGCCAGAAGCTGCAGGCGAGGAAGGCGGTCTCGGGCACGCCGAAATCATCCGGAGCGGCGTAGCGGAGCAGGAGCCCGTCCCGCGCAAGCTCGCGTTCGATCGCCTCGACGGTGGCGACGAAGCGCGGGTCGGTCGGCGGCAGAAGGCCGAGCTCCGGCAACAGCAGCAGGGCAGCGTCGAGACCGTCACCGTCGAGGCTCTCGACGAAGCTCTTGCGGCTCTCGCTCCAGGCACGTGCGAGGATCGCATCGCGGATCGGTGCGGCGAGACCGCGCAGCCGGTCCGCCTCGCGGTGCTCGCCGAGGCGCTGAGCGACTCGCGCGAGGCGATAGACGGCCGCCCAGCACATCGCCGCGGAGAAGGTGTGCACCCTCACCCGGCCCCGATACTCCCAGATCCCCGCATCCGGCGTCAGCGCCTCGCGCGCCGCGACGTCGGCAAGCGGCAGGAGCTGGCGGAACAACCCAGCGTCCCCCGGATTGGGCAGGCGCTCATCGAAGAACATCTGCGCCGCGGCGAGCACAACGCTTCCCCAGGCATCGTTCTGGCGCTGGTCGGCCGCGGCGTTGCCGATCCGGACCGGCCGGTGGTGCAGGAACCCGGCGAGTGCCGGCGCCTCCTCCTCCGTCATCGGCACGTTCGGCACGAGCGGATAGACGGGGCGAAGCCGCTCAGGCGTCTCGTCCATCACCGCGACGGTGAGATAGCGGATGAACTGCTCCATGGTGCGCGTCGCGCCGAGGCGGTTGAGCGCCTGGACGGTGAACCAGGCATCGCGCAGCCAGCAGAAGCGATAGTCCCAGGTGCGTGCCGTGCCCGGGGCTTCGGGGATCGAGGTGGTCAGGGCCGCGACGATGCCGCCCGTGTCGTCATGGGCGCACATCTTCAGCGTGATCGCGGCGCGGATCACCGCCTCCTGCCAGTCGAACGGCACCGAGAGCAGCCTGACCCACTCCTGCCAGTAGGCCGTCGTCTCCTCCTCGAACTGACGCGCGATCCGCGCCGGCGGCTCGGGCTCGGGCTCGTCGGCGCCGAGGATGAGCGCGAGGGGGCGGTCGAGCGCGAAGGCGGTTTCGTGGGCGATGAAGCCGACCGGCGCATCGGTGGTGCAGCGCAGCGCTTCCCCCGGACCGAGCCAGCGCAGATGGTTCGAGCCGGTGCGCAGCGTCGGTGCCTCGGCTCCCCAGGCAAAGCGCGGGCGTATGCGCAGCCGGATGCGCGGCCGGCCGGCGATCGGCTCGATCCGGCGCACGAGCATCTGCGGGCGGAACATCCGGCCGAAGCGGGGAAAGCGCGGCACCGTGTCGGTAATCCTGAGCGCGTTGCCTGCCCCGTCGGCGAGCTCGGTCTCGACCACGGCGGTGTTGCGCCGGTACCGCTGATGCGCCGTGACGCGCCCCTCGAGCGCCACCTCCATGAGCCCGGCCTCGGGGTTCGTGCCGTCGAGGAGGGCGCAGAAGATCGGGTCAGCATCGAGCCGTGGCCAGCACATCCAGACGACCCGGCCCGTAGGCTCGATCAGAGCGGCGACCGTGCCATTGCCGGCGACCGCGAGATCAAGCGGCTGGGGCATGGCCCGCCTCCCTCGCCACGGCAGCAAGCCAGGCACGCACGGCGCCGGGATCACGGAAGCTCTCGCCGACCCGGTAGCCATGGCCGCCGCGGGCGCGCGCTTCCGCCAGCGCGTCCTCGTCCGTCACATCGTCGCCGATCGCGATCGGGACGCGCCCGGCGAAGGGCGGTTGGTCAAGCAGCGCCGCGAGCGCCGCCCCCTTGTGCACCCCTCGGGGAAGGACCTCGACCGCCATGTGCGCGTGCAGAAGGCGGAAGCGCCGGTCCTCGGCCACAAGGGCGGCGAGGGCGTCGCGCAACTCTGGCAGGGCGCCCGGGCAGGCGCGGGCGTGCAGGGCGAAGCCGAAGGGCTTGCGCTCGACCAGAGCGCCCGGATGGCGCGCGGCGAGCCTCGTCGCCAGCTCGAGCCAGCGGTCGGGGCAGCACGGAGCGGCGGCGGGCTCGGCCGGGCCATCGGGCCGGCGGCGGAGTTCGGCTCCGTGGCAGCCGGCAGCGGCCAGGCGAAGCGGCGCGAGCCAGCGATCGAGATCAGAGATCGGCCGCCCCGAGAGGAGCGCCGTCGCCCCGCCTGTCGCCTGCGCGAGATCGCCGAGCAGTCGCGACAGCCCAAGCGGCACGACGATCGCGTCAGGGCGAGGCGCGATCTCGACAAGTGTGCCGTCGAAATCGAGAAACACGGCGATCCGCCGCGCAATCCCGCGTGGCGGAACCGGAACGACACCCGACATGCGCGAGGTCTAGCCCAAACTTGGGCGACGTACGACCCACCTCACGCCATCGTGAGATGGCATCTTGTCATTCGCGAATACTTCGGCCGCCTAGCCGAGACTCTTCTTGAGCACCTCGTTGACCAGGGCGGGATTGCCCTTGCCCTGCATCACCTTCATCACCTGGCCGACGAAATAGCCGAACAGCTTCTCTTTCCCTGCGCGATACTCGGCCACCTTGTCCTGGTTGCGCGCGAGCACCTCCGCCACCGCAGCCTCGATCGCGCCAGGGTCGGTCACCTGCCTGAGCCCCCTCGCGTCGACGATGGCGACCGGGTCCTCTCCCGTCTCGACCATCGCCTCGAACACTTCCTTGGCGATCCGGCCGTTGATCGTCGAATCGGCGATCAGATCGAGGAGACGCCCCAGCGCCTCGGCGGAGACGGGGCTCGTCTCGATCGTGCAGCCGGTTCGGTTCAGCGCGGCGAAGAGGTCCCCCATCACCCAGTTGGCGGCGAGCTTGCCGTCCCGCCCCTTGGCGACCGCCTCGTAGTAGTCGGCCGTGGCCCGTTCGGCGACGAGCACACGCGCCTCGTAGGCGGAAAGGCCGTACTCCCTGATGAACCGCGCCGCCTTCGCGTCAGGGAGTTCGGGCAGGCTCGCCTTGAGGCTCTCCACCCAGCCCGGGTCGAGAACGAGCGGCAGCAGGTCGGGGTCGGGGAAGTAGCGGTAGTCGTGCGCATGCTCCTTCGACCGCATCGGCCGGGTGACGCCGCGGGCGCTGTCGAAGAGGCGCGTCTCCTGCTCGACCGTTCCCCCCTCCTCCCAGATGGCGATCTGGCGTCGCGCCTCCGCCTCGACCGCCTGCATCACGAAGCGGATCGAGTTGACGTTCTTGACCTCGCAGCGCGTGCGGAAGCCTTCGCCCGGGCGCCGGACGGAGACGTTCACGTCCGCCCGGAGCGAGCCCTCCTCCATGTTGCCGTCGCAGGTGCCCAAGTAGCGGAGGATCTGGCGCAGCTTCGTGAGATAGGCGCCGGCTTCTTCAGGCGAGCGTATGTCCGGCTCCGAGACGATCTCCATCAGCGCCACGCCAGCGCGGTTGAGGTCGATCCAGCTCTTCGTCGGGTGCTGGTCGTGCAGCGACTTGCCGGCGTCCTGTTCGAGATGAAGCCGGGTGATGCCGATCGGCTTCGTGCTGCCGTCGGGGAGGTCGATCATGATCGTGCCTCGGCCGACGATCGGCTTTTCGTACTGGCTGATCTGGTAGCCTGCGGGAAGGTCGGCGTAGAAATAGTTCTTCCGGTCGAACCGGCTCTCGAGATTGATCGTCGCATTGAGGCCGAGGCCCGTGCGCACGGCCTGGGCGACGCATTCGCGGTTGAGAACCGGGAGCATGCCCGGGAAAGCAGCGTCAACGAAGCTCACCTGCGAGTTCGGCTCGGCGCCGAAGGCGGTGGCCGCCCCCGAGAACAGTTTCGCCTTCGAGATCACCTGCGCGTGCACTTCGAGGCCGACCACGACCTCCCACGCGCCCGTCGCCCCCTGGATGGTGTACCCCATGCTCACGCCCCCGCCCTGATCGGCGGCACCGCATCGAACCCGGCGGCGTCCTCGAGAGCGGCGGCCACACGGAACACCGTCTCCTCGTCGAACGCCCGCCCGATCACCTGAAGCCCCAAGGGCAGCCCCTCCGAATCGAGCCCCGCCGGCACCGAGATCGCGGGAAGCCCGGCGAGATTCGCGGTCACGGTGAACACGTCGTTAAGATACATCGTCACCGGGTCGTCCTGCTTCTCGCCGATCGCGAAGGCGGAGGTCGGGGTGGCCGGTGTCAGGATCGCATCCACCTCCTGCCACGCCGCGTCGAAGTCGCGCGCGATCAGCGCCCTCACCTTCTGCGCCTTGAGGTAGTAGGCGTCGTAGTATCCGGCGGAGAGCACGTAGGTGCCGATCATGATCCGCCGCCGCACCTCGGCGCCGAAGCCCGCGCCGCGCGTCGCCTCGTAGAGCTCGTCGAGGCTATCGGCAGGCACGCGCAGCCCGAACCGCACCCCGTCATACCGCGCGAGGTTCGACGACGCCTCCGCAGGCGCGATGATGTAATAGGCCGGAAGAGCGTATTTCGTGTGCGGCAGGGAGAGCTCGTGGATCGAACAGCCTGCCTCCCTGAGCCAAGCGATGCCCTGGTCCCAGAGCGCGATGATCTCTGGGGCGAGGCCATCGAGGCGATACTCCTTCGGCACGCCGATCCTGAGCCCCCTCACGCTTTGGCCCACCGCGGCGGCGAAGTCGGGCACCGGAACGTCGGCCGAGGTGCTGTCCTTCGGGTCGAACCCCGCCATCGAGCGCAGAAGGATCGCGCAGTCCTTCACCGTTCGCGCCATCGGCCCCGCCTGGTCAAGCGAGGAGGCGAAGGCGACGATCCCCCAGCGCGAGCAGCGCCCATAGGTCGGCTTGATGCCGACCGTTCCCGTGAAAGCCGCCGGCTGGCGTATCGAGCCTCCCGTGTCCGTCGCGGTAGCGCCAAGGCAGAGCCGCGCTGCCACCGCCGCCGCCGATCCGCCCGAGGAGCCGCCCGGCACGAGATCGCGGTTATCGCCGCGCCGCCTCCAGGGGTTGATCACATGCCCATAGGCCGAGGTGGTGTTGGACGAGCCCATCGCGAATTCGTCGAGATTGGTCTTGCCGAGGCAGACCGCCCCATCGCGCCAGAGATTGGCCGTCACGGTGCTCTCGTAGGGCGGAACGAAGCGGCCGAGAATTCGGCTCGCCGCCGTGGTTTGGATGCCTGCGGTACAGAAGAGATCCTTGATCGCGACCGGAATGCCCTCGAGCGGGCGTGCCTCCCCACGCGCCAGGCGCTCGTCCGAACGCCTCGCATCCGCCAAGGCGCGCTCGGGCGTCGTGAGGATGAAGGCGTTGAGAGAGGCTAGGCGCTCGATCGCCTCGAGATGCGCCCGCGCAAGTTCGGTGGCGGAGATCTTCCGCGCCGCGAGCGCCTCCGCGGCCTCGGCGAGCGTGAGGTCGGTCAGCGAGGCCATCACTCGACCACCTTCGGCACGGCGAAGAACGCTCCATCGGGGCCGATGCGCTCTGGCGCATTGGCGAGGATCTTTTCGCGGATATTGCCGTCGTCGACCACGTCCTCGCGCATCCGGAGCGTCATCCGCCCCACACCCGAGAGCGGGGCCACACCCTCGGTGTCGACCTCGTTGAGCTGATCGATCCAGGCGAGGATGCCGTTGAGCTCTCCCTCAAGCGTCGCCGCCTCCTCATCGGAGAGGCGTATCCGGGCGAGGCTTGCGATGCGTCGGATCGTGTCGGCGTCGAGCGACATGCGCCGGGAACTCCTCGGTGGCTTCGGGGGTGCGCGCGGGTGCGAGGGTGGTAGCATCGGCCGATGACGCTTGCCAATCTGGCCGCCTTGCGCGCGTCCCTGCCGCGGGGAAGCCGGCTGATCGGGCTCGACCTCGGCGCGCGCACGATCGGGGTTGCGCTGTCCGACGTGTCTCTGATGGTGGCAAGCCCCTACGGCACGTTGAGGCGCGACAAGCTCGCGCGGAATGCGGCCGAAGTGGCGGCGATCGCGGCGAAGGAGGGAGCGGGCGGGGTCGTCGTCGGCCATCCGCTGTCGATGGACGGCGTGGCAGGACCTGCCGCCCAAGGGACGCGCGACTGGGCGATGGCGCTCGCGCGCGCGACGGGGCTGCCGGTCGCTCTCTGGGACGAGCGGCTCTCCACGGCGGCGGTGAACCGGATGCTGATCGGCGAGGCGGACCTCACGCGCGCCCGCCGCGCCCGCGTCGTGCACAAGGCGGCGGCGGCCTGGATGCTCCAGGCGGCGCTCGACGCGACGCGGAGATGAGCCGGCCCGTGAGCACCTCACCGGCTCGCGCAGCGGCAGGCGGGAGGAGGCGAGATCGGCAGCGCGGTTGGCGCGGCTCCGGAGCGCTTGACGGAGCTGACGCGCGCGCGTTCCCTCCTCACCCGCTGCGGAGCTCAGGGAGGGCGCCTTGAACGGATTCGGGCAGATGGCCGGCAGGCGGCGACACCTCCTCGGCATCGCTGGGCTCGACCCCGCCCAGATACGCGCCGCTCTCGACCTCGCTGAGACCTACATCTCTCTCAACCGCAAGGGGGGCCCGCGCGACGTCCTGCGCGGCAGAACCCTCGTCAACCTGTTCTTCGAGAACTCCACGCGCACGCGCACGAGCTTCGAACTCGCCGGCAAGCGGCTCGGGGCGGACATCGTCAACATGTCCACCTCAGGCTCCTCGGTCGCGAAGGGGGAGACGCTGCTCGATACGGCGATGACGCTGAATGCGATGCACATCGACGTTCTCGTGGTGCGTCATGACCAGTCGGGGGCGGCGGCGCTTCTCGCGCAGAAGCTCGACGCGGCGGTGATCAATGCCGGAGACGGCACCCACGAGCACCCGACCCAGGCTCTGCTCGATGCCGTCACGATCCGGCGCCACAAGGGAACGCTCGAGAACCTCACCGTGGCGATCTGCGGCGACGTGCTGCACTCGCGAGTCGCACGCTCCAACATCCTCCTGCTCACCACCATGGGCTCGCGCGTTCGGATCATCGCCCCCCCCACCCTGATCCCTGCTGGCGTGGCGGCGCTGGGCGTGGAGGTGTTCACCGACATGGATGCCGGCCTCGAGGGGGCGGACATCGTGATGATGCTCAGGTTGCAGAAGGAGCGCATGGGGCGCGCCTTCGTGCCCTCGGCGCGGGAGTATTTCCGCTTCTACGGGCTCGATGCGGCGAAGCTCGCGCGCGCCAAGCCGGATGCGCTCGTGATGCACCCGGGGCCGATGAACCGCGGCGTCGAGATCGCCTCGGCCGTGGCCGACGACCTCCAGCACAGCGTGATCCAGGAGCAGGTGGAGATGGGGGTGGCGGTGCGCATGGCGGTGCTCGACCTTCTCACGCGCGAGGCGAGAGGAAACGCGTGACGGGCGGCGCATGACCACCCTCGCCTTCACCGGCGCCCGGATCGTCGACCCCGCCTCAGGTCATGACGGGCCGGGCGTTCTCGTCGTCCGCGACGGGGTGATCGAGGGCATACGATCCGATGTCCCCTCCGGGGCCGAGCGAATCGCGTGCGATGGTGCGGTGCTTGCCCCTGGCCTTGTCGACATCCGCGTGGGCTTGCGCGAACCAGGCGAGGAGCACAAGGAGAGCCTCGCCGGCCTCGCCGCCTCGGCCGCTGCCGGCGGCGTCACCACGCTGATGGCCCTCCCCGACACTGACCCGCCGCTCGACGAACCCGCTCTCGTGCAGTTCGTCGCCCGGCGCGCCGCCGCCTTCGGCTCGGTCACGGTCCTGCCCTGCGCCGCCGCAACCAAGGGCTGCGCGGGGCGCGAGCTCGCCGAGATGGGGCTGCTCAAGGAGGCGGGAGCGGTCGCCTTCGGGGATGGGCGCCGCGCGATCGCCGAGGCGCGGACCATGCGGCTCGCGCTTGCCTATGCCCGCGGCTTCGGGGCGATGATCGTCCAGCACCCGGAGGAGCCCTCGCTCGCCTCGGGGGGTGCGATGAACGAGGGAGAGCTCGCGACCCGCCTTGGCCTTCCCGGCATCCCTGCCGCGGCGGAGGCGCTGATGGTCGCGCGCGACCTCCGCCTCGCCGAGCTGACGGGGGGGCACATTCATTTCGGCCACGTCTCCACGGCAGAGGCGATCGGGCTGATCCGGCAGGCGAAGGCGCGCGGCGTGCGCGTTAGCTGCGACACCGCCCCGCCCTATTTCGATCTGAACGAGACGGCGGTCGGCGGCTGGCGCACCTATGCCAAGCTCTCGCCGCCGCTGCGGGCGGAGGAGGACCGCCAGGCGGTCGTCGCGGCACTTGCCGACGGCACGATCGACGCGATCGCCTCCGACCACCAGCCGCAGGACACGGACGCCAAGCGCCTCCCCTTCGCTCAGGCCGAGCCCGGGGGGGCGGGGCTCGAGACGCTGCTTTCCGTCACGCTTGGGCTGGTGCACGGGGGCGCACTGACTCTGCCCGCGGCGCTCGCGCTTCTCACCTGCCGCCCCGCCGATCTTCTCGGCCTTCCCGTCGGCCGGCTCAGCCCAGGGGCGCCGGCGGATCTCGTCCTGTTCGACCCCGACCGCGCCTGGCAGGTGCGCGAGGAGTCGCTCGTCGGTGCCCGCAACTCCCCCTTCGACGGCCGCCCGATGCAGGGCAGGGTGCTCGGCACCTGGAAGGCGGGCGTGCGGGTGTTCGGCTGAGGGGGGATGGTGAGCCTCGCTCTCGCTGCCCTGCTCGGGGCGCTGCTCGGCTCGATCCCGTTCGGCCTCATCCTCACCCGTGCGGCAGGGCTCGGTGACATCCGCACGATCGGCTCGGGGAACATCGGGGCGACCAACGTCCTGCGCACCGGGCGGAAGGACCTCGCCGCCGCCACGCTCGTGCTCGATGCCGGAAAGGGGGCGGCGGCGGTGCTGCTCGCGGGCGTGCTGTGGAACCCGGCCGCTGCCGCAGCAGCCGGGGTCGGCGCGGTTTTGGGCCACCTCTTTACCCCGTGGCTGGGCTTCCAGGGAGGCAAGGGGGTGGCGACGGGGCTCGGCACCCTGCTCGCGCTCGCCTTTCCGGCCGGCCTTGGCGCCTGCGCGGTCTGGCTCGCCACAGCGGCGGTGACGCGGATCTCCTCGGCCTCGGCTCTCGCCGCCTTCCTGCTTGCGCCCGCCCTGGCCTGGGGCTTCGGCGGCACCACGCCCGCGCTTGCGCTGCTCGTGATCTCCGCCCTCGTGATCTGGCGTCACCAGGGCAACATCCGGCGCCTGCTCGACGGAACCGAGCCGAGGATCGGACGACGAAGCAGCGGGAGCGACGCATGAACGAGGCGGAGCGTCTCGCACGCCTTCGTCTCGCCCGGGCGGAAGGGATCGGGCCGGCGGCGGTGCGCGCCCTCATCGCCCGCGCCGGCAGCGCCGAAGCCGCGATCGCCGACCTGCCCCGCCTTGCCGGCGGCCGTCCGGTCGCCCTGCCGGCCGAGGAGGCGATCCGGCGCGAGGAGGAGTCGCTCGCCCGGTTCGGCGCTGCGTTCCTCCTCGACACCGACCCTCTCTACCCCGAGACCCTTGCCGCCCTTCCCGACGCGCCGCTTGCTCTTGCCGTCGCCGGCGATCCGGCGCTCCTGTCGCGCCGGTCGGTCGCGATCGTCGGCGCGCGCAACGCCTCCGCCGGGGCGCGGGTGATTGCCGAGCGGCTTGCGCGTGAGCTTGTCGAGAGCGGGCTTGCGATCGTCTCCGGCCTCGCGCGCGGTGTGGACACGGCGGCGCACGAGGGGGCGCTCGCGGCAGGCGGGGTGACGATCGCCGCTGTCGCAGGCGGGCTCGACCGTCCCTACCCGTCGCAGAACGCCGCGCTCCAGGCGCGGATCGCCGAAACCGGTGCGGTGGTGGCCGAAGCGCCGCTGGGCACCGCGGCGATGGCCAAGCTGTTCCCGCGCCGAAACCGGATCGTCGCCGGCCTCGCCCGCGGTGTGGTGGTCGTCGAGGCGGCGCTGAAGTCGGGCAGCCTGATCACCGCGAGGCTTGCGGTCGAGGCCGGCCGCGAGCTGTTCGCCGTTCCCGGCTCGCCGCTCGACCCGCGCGCGCGCGGCTCGAACGACCTCCTCCGCCAGGGAGCGACCCTGGTCGAGACGGCGGAGGACGTGCTGGCCGCCCTGCCCTCGGGGCCGATCGCCCCGCCGCCTTCTCGCCACGCCGCGCCCTTGCCCGGCTTCCTAGAGGAGCAGGAGCCGGCGGGGATCGACCCCGAGGAGCTCGACGTGGAGACCGATGACGAGGTCGCCCTGGCGCGGCGCCATCTCGTCACCCTGCTCTCTCCCGCTCCCGTCTCGGTTGACGAAGTGCTCCGCCGCTGCCCATGTAGCGCCGCTGCGGTCAATGCCGCCCTCTCCGATCTCGACCTCGAGGGGCGCCTCGACCGCCTGCCGGGAAACCGCGTGGCGCTCAAGCGCGCCTGACCTCGCGCCCCGGCTACGTGCCGCCCCGGCAGGGCGCTAGGGTGAGAAGGATGGACGTCGTCGTCGTCGAATCACCGGCCAAGGCCAAGACGATCAACACTTATCTTGGTCGCGACTTCACCGTTGTCGCCTCCTACGGCCATGTCCGCGACCTCCCCGCACGGGACGGCTCGGTCCGCCCCGAGGAGGGGTTCGCGATGGACTGGGAGGCGGACGAGCGGGGCGAGAAACAGCTTCGCGCCATCGCAGCCGCGTTGAAAGGAGCCAAACGCCTCTACCTCGCCACCGACCCCGACCGGGAGGGGGAGGCGATCTCCTGGCATGTGCGCGAGATGCTCGCCGCACGCCGTGCGCTGAAAGGCATCGAGGTGCGGCGGATCACCTTCAACGAGATCACGCGCAAGGCGGTGAAGGCGGCGCTCGAGCATCCGCGCGATCTCGATGCCGACCTGATCGACGCCTACCTCGCCCGCCGGGCGCTCGACTATCTCTTCGGCTTCACCCTCTCGCCGGTGCTCTGGCGCAAGCTTCCCGGAAGCCGGAGCGCGGGCCGCGTCCAGTCGGTCGCGCTCAGGCTGATCTGCGAGCGGGAGGCGGAGATCGAGGCCTTCCGCCCGCGCGAGTACTGGACGATCGAGGGCGCCTTCCTTACCGAGCGCGCGGCTCCGTTCACAGCGCGCCTCGCCTCCCTCGACGGTCGGAAGCTCGGCCAGTTCGACATTCCCGACGAGGCCGCCGCGCGGGCGATCGTGTCGCGGGTCGAGGCGGCGCGCTGGCGCATCGCCAAGGTCGAGACGAAACGGGTCCGGCGCAACCCGCCCCCGCCCTTCACCACCTCGACACTGCAGCAGGAGGCCGCCCGCAAGCTCGGCTTCTCCGCCACCCGCACGATGCGGACCGCACAGCAACTCTACGAAGGCGTCGAGATCGAGCGAGAAACCGTTGGTCTCATTACATATATGCGAACCGATGGGGTTCAGATGGCGGCTGAAGCGGTGGCCGCGATCCGCGCCCATGTCGCCGCTACCTCGGGCCGTGATTACCTCCCCGACACCCCGCGGCTCTATACCTCCCGTGCGAAGAATGCCCAGGAAGCCCATGAGGCCATTCGCCCGACCGACGTCACCCGAACGCCCGAGGCGGTGGCCCACGCTCTCACCGACGACCAGCGGCGGCTCTATGAGCTGATCTGGAAGCGGGCCGTGGCGAGCCAGATGGCCTCGGCCGAGCTCGACCAGACGGCGGTGGACATCGCCTCCGAGGATGGTCGGATCGGTTTTCGCGCAACCGGCTCCGTCATCGTCTTCGATGGGTTTCTCAAGCTCTACCGGGAGGACCGTGACGAAGCGCCGGGGCCCGAGTCCGAGGACGAGGACGGGCGCCTCTTGCCGCCCATGGCGGAGAGAGAACGGTCGCAGCTGAAGTCGGTCACGCCTCTGCAGCACTTCACCCAGCCGCCGCCGCGCTACACCGAGGCGTCGCTCGTGAAGAAGCTCGAGGAGCTCGGAATCGGCCGGCCGTCCACCTACGCGTCGATCCTGCAGGTGCTGCAGGATCGCCAGTATGTCCGGCTCGAGGCGCGACGCTTCGTGCCGGAGGATCGCGGACGGCTCGTCACCGCCTTCCTCGTCGGCTTCTTCGAGCACTATGTGGCCTATGACTTCACCGCCGCCCTCGAGGAGCAGCTCGATGACATCTCTGGCGGCCGCGCTGCCTGGCGAGAGGTCCTCGGCGCGTTCTGGCGCGACTTCGTCAAGGCCGTCGAGAGCACCAAGGAGCTCAGGATCTCCGACGTCGCCGAGGCGCTCGACCGCGAACTCGGCCCGCATCTCTTCCCCGACCGGCCCGACGGGTCCGACCCGCGTGCCTGCCCGCGCTGCGGCACCGGTCGTCTCGGGCTGCGGATCGGCGGCGCGACCGGGGCGTTCATCGGCTGCTCGAACTATCCCGAGTGCCGCTACACCCGGAACGTCGGCGGCAACCCGGCCGCGGGGGCAGACGATGTTCGGGTGCTCGGCCGCGATCCGGAGACGGGGGAGCTTGTGACGCTCCGGCCGGGGCCATACGGCCCCTATGTCCAGCTCGGCGAGGCCCCGCCCGCCGAGGCTTACGCATCGGAAGGGCGGAGGGGCGCGAAGAAGGGGGCGAAGGGCAAGGGTGGGCCGAAGCCGAAGCGCGCCTCGCTGCCGAAGGGGATGGACCCTGCCTCGGTGACGCTCGAGACGGCGCTCGGCCTGTTGTCCCTGCCGCGGCTCGTGGGCATCCACCCCGAACGGCAGGAGCCGATCTATGCCGGGATCGGCCAGTTCGGGCCCTATGTCAGGCTCGGTCCCGTCTACGCCAGTCTCGAGCGTGACGATGACGTGCTCAGCATTGGGCTCAATCGCGCGGTCGTGCTGCTCGCGAAGAAGCTCGACAGCGTGAAGCTGCTCGGCACCCATCCGAAGGGCGGCGAGGTGACGCTTCGCCGCGGCCGCTTCGGCCCCTATGTCCAACACGGGACGCTGGTGGCGAACCTTCCGAAAGGGATGGCGATCGAGGAGGTCGGGCTCGACGAAGCCGTGTCTCTGCTCGCCGAGAAAGGCAAGCCGCTCGCAGGGGGCGGCGGGCGCAGCAAGGCGACGTCGGCCAGGCCCGCGGCCGCGAAGCCGGCGGGTCGCCGGCCGGCGCGCCGCGCCACGGCGGGGTGAACGTCGGCAGCCGGGACGCAACGGGGGCGCCGGCGCCTTCGGTCCGGCCTCGAAACCGCAAGAGCGCTGCACCACACTGAGCGGCAGGACATGCCTTCGCGAGTCGCCGTGGCCATCACCGCACCTTTCGCGACCAGTCTCGCCGCCGCGCTCTTCGCGGCCGCCGAGGCCTTGGCGGTTCCGGCCGCGGCGAACGGGAACGCGGCGACCGACGCGGCGGTGTTCGCCGCCGCGCTCGCCGCACTCCAATCGCGCCACATCGAGCCTCAGCGCCCGGGCGAGCGCATGGTTGCGGGGCTGCGTGGACTGCGTTCCGCCGACCCAGCGCTCGAGGTGACGGCCTCGCGCGGACGGCTCGAGGTCAGGATCGGGTCCGGCGCTCCGTTCGCGCTCACGCTCTCGCCGGACGCCGACGCCACGTCCTGGGGCCGGGCAGGCGCCCAGGCCGTTGCGGCGGCCACCGCGGCGTCGCAGCGGCTCGGCGCTCTCGATCCCGAGCGTCGGCGCGGCCTCGTGCTCGCGGAACTGGCCGCCGGCCTCGACCCCTATACCCGCCACGTTCCCGCTCGCGAAGCGGAGGCCTTGCGCGCCGCGCGCATAGGCACGGGCAGCCTTGGCCTCACGCTGCAGCCCGAGGCGGGCGGCGCCCGCGTCGCGCGGCTGGAGCCGGAAGGGCCCGCCTGGCGTGCCGGACTCGCCCTCGGTGACCGAGTGGTCGAGATCGACGGCGTCACGACCCGTGGCCTCGATCCGGAGGCGCTGGCAAAAGCGCTGGCGGGCGAACCGGGAACGCCGGTCGTCCTCTCGGTGTCACGGCATGGCGGGGCGCCGCGGCGTCTCGTCATCGTCCGTGCCGCCACCGTCGCCCAGACGGCGCGGCTCGCCTGGACGGCGGAGGTGCCGGTGATCGCCGTCACCGCCTTCAGCCGCGACACCGATCAGGCAGTGGCGCGGCTTGTGTCGGGGCTCGCCGCGCGCACGCCGAGGCCGCAGGCGCTGATCCTCGATTTGAGGGGCAATCGCGGCGGGCTGTTGCCGCAGGCGGTGGGCGTGGCCGATGTGTTCCTCGCCGGAGGCGAGGTGGTTCACCAGCGCGGCCGCCATCCGGAGGCCTCGCGCACCTGGCTCGCTGGCGGTGCCGATCTCGCGGAAGGGATGCAGGTCGTCGTGCTCGTCGATGGCGGCACCGCCTCGGCGGCCGAGGCTGTCGCGGCGTCGCTTCAGGATCTCGGTCGGGCCTGGATCGTCGGTTCCGCGACGCGGGGCAAGGGGCTGATCCAGCTCGTCCACCCTCTGCCCGATGGCAGCGAACTCCACATCAGCTGGTCGCGGCTGTTGCGTCGGGACGGGCAGCCGCTTCAGGATCGCGGTGTGGTGCCCCACCTCTGCACGAGCCGCGGCGACGGGCTCGCGCGCGCGGCGGCGTCACGTCTTCTCGCCGCGACCGGACCGGACAGGGCGCCCTTCTCGGCCCTTGCGGAGGCGTTGGGCGATCGCGAGTCCTGCCCGCCGGCGGTGGGCAGCGCGCTTGACATCCATGCCGCTCTGTGGCTGTTGCGGCCACGCGCGGCGGCGGCGTTGGAGGCCGGCGACAGCCACCTGCGCTGATCCTGTTCGGCCTTGCCGGGCCTGGATCGGAGCGAGGTGCCGAACGCGACGTCGGGCACGCGTAACGCCCGCGCACCGGCGGCGCACTGGGTCGGAAGGATCTGACGATGGCGAAGTCGAATACCGTGCTGATCAAGCTCGTGAGCACCGCCGATACCGGCTACTATTACGTGACCAAGAAGAACGCACGCTCGAGCACCGGAAAGCTCGAACTCAAGAAATACGACCCGGTCGCGCGCAAGCACGTCGTCTTCCGCGAGGCGAAGATCAAATAAGGAGCGCGTGCGGAGGACGGGCCGGCCGCCCACCGCACAGTCGCACCATCGCCCGGTCGTCAGTCGGAGCGAGCTCCGTCATGAGCTGTGCGCCCGGCGTTCGGCCCTTGGCCGGGTGACGCGGCAGCGTCTTGAACAGCGAGAAGGAGTTTCGCGCTGCAGTCGCCGCCTTGCCCGCCCCGCCTGACGTTCGGCTTTGCTCGACCCTCGTCGACCCAAAGCGGGTCTGACCAAGCGCCATGGCGACACCCGTCGTTTCGGGCGGGCCGGAGACGCCGGGGGTGTTCGGGGAGGCGACGACGTCTCGCCATCACGAGCGAGAGGCCGGTCAGGCGACGCTCGCGCTCACGCCTCGGCCGCCTCTCCCTCGCCCGGGAGGGCCACGACCCGGTTCCTGCCACCCCGCTTGGCTTCATAGAGGGCGGCATCGGCCAGCTGAAGCAGGTGCTCATCCGGGGCATCCCCGGCGAAATCCGTCGGCGTCGCGAGCGTCGCCACCCCGATCGAGGCGGTGAGCGGCAGGAGCGCCTGGTCTGCTCCTGGGCGGAAGGACACCGAGGCGATGGCCCGACGCAGCCGCTCGGCCGCCACCAACGCGTCCGCCTGGCTCGCGCCCGGCATGATCACGACGAACTCCTCGCCGCCGTAGCGCGCGACCGTGTCGAACAGCCGCACATTGCTGCGGATGCACCCGGCGACGAGCCTGAGCGCGGCGTCGCCCGCCGGATGCCCGAACTGGTCGTTGATCCGCTTGAAGTGGTCGAGGTCGATCATCAGTACCGAGACCGCGCCGCCCGCCGAGCGCACGGAGGCGACCAGCGAGCGGAGGTGGCCGCGCAGATAACGCTGGTTGTGCAGGCCGGTCAGCGGATCGGTCAGGGCGAGCGAGATCGAGTAGGCAAGGTCGGCGCGCAGCCTGTCCTGGTAGAGCTTGCGGCGTATCTGGTTGCGCGCGCGCACGCGGAGCTCGTTCGGGTCGATCGGGGCGAGGATGTAGTCGTTCGCGCCGAGCTCGAAGGCCCGGTGAAGAAGGGTTCGATGCTGCTCCTCAGCGACGAGGAGAAGCGGCACCTCGCGCGTCGCGGTGTCGGCGCGGAGCCGCGAGGCGAAGCGAAGCGGGTCATCGCCGCCGCCGAGTAGGCTCACGATCACGAGATCGGCAGGGCTGCGGACCAGCCAATCCCAGCCGCCGGAGACCTCCCGTGCCGCCGACGTCTCGATCCCCTCTGCCGCGAGAGCCTCGGCGATCCGGGCCACGAGGTCGTCGTCATCGGCGATCACGAGGCCGCGCGCCCCGCGCACGGAGGGTGGCAGCGCGCCCGAGCCGACACCGAGCTGGTGCGTCGTCTCCGCCCGCAGCCGCCACTCGTCGAGCAAGCGCTTGAGCCGCACGAGCGAACGGACGCGCGCGATCAGCGTCTCGTCATCGACCGGCTTGGTCAGGAAGTCGTCCGCCCCCGCCTCGAGGCCGCGAACGCGCTCGGCGATCTCCGAAAGCGCCGTGACCATCACCACCGGAATGTGCTCGGTCTCGCGTTCCGCCTTCAGGCGCCGGCACACCTCGTAGCCGTCGATCCCGGGCATCATGACGTCGAGGAGGATCACATCGGGGCCCCACGCGCGGGCAGCCTCGAGCGCGCGCTGGCCGTCCTGCACAGCCAGCACCTCGTAGTATTCGGCGGTGAGCTTGGCCTCCAGGAGAAGGAGGTTCGCCGCCACGTCGTCGACGACCAGGATTCGGGCACTCATGAGGGGATGATCCGAGCAGAAGAATAACGGATCGTGCCCATGCCGCACCCGAAAACCCGCGCCATCGGCAACCAGGACCCGAAACCGTCATCGAACCGAGATGGACGCGTCATCGTTTCCAGGCTTCGAGGGAGAGCCTACCCCTTCTTCCCCTTCGACCCCGGACTGGTCACCTCCATGCTGCACGCCGACGCGCACACCTCCAGCTCGCCCTCCTCCTCCCCGCTTTCCCGCACGCTCCTGTTCCTTCGCCGCTGGGCCGCCGACCCGCTCGCCATGGGCTCGATCGTTCCCTCCTCTCCGGCGCTCGGGCGTCTCGTCGCGGCGGCGGCACGGCGGATCGCCGCCGGCGGGCCGGTCGTCGAGCTCGGTGCCGGAACAGGCGCGATCACGAGCGCCCTGCTCGAGGCGGGCATCCCCCCGGCGCGGTTGACCGTCGTCGAGATCGTGCCGGAGATGGCAGAAGTGCTGGCCGCCACCTTTCCGGGCGTAACCGTGATCTGCGGCGATGCCTGGAACCTGTCCGAGCTGATCTGCCCCGACCTGCTCGGCCGGATAGGCGCCGTCGTGTGCGGAATCCCGCTCGTCCTTCTGCCGAAGCCGCGGCAGCAGGCGCTGATCGAGTGCATCGGCGCCGTGGCGGCCCCGGGGCGCGGCTTCCTGCACTACACCTATTGCATCACCTCGCCGCTCGACCGCAACGCCCTCGGCCTCGAGGGACGGCGCCTCGCCTGGACGCCGCTCAACCTTCCCCCCGCCTCGGTGTGGCACTATCTAATGCGTGGGGCTTGATCTGCGTCATCGCCTCAACGGCACGCCTCTCTATCCTCCTTCGCGTGCGGTGCGACGACGCCCGCCCCGGCAACAGATCAGAAAGCACACAACGAGGAGGGACATCATGGCGCTCCTGCCAAGCCTGTTCGGCAATCAGTCCGTGCTCGACCGGATGTTCGACGACCTCCGCAGACTGCAGCAGCAGTTCGAGCAGGCGATCGGTTCCGGCCTCCCCACCCCCGTCTTCAAGGCCGACTGGCGTCCGGCGATCGACGTCAAGGAGACGGCGGAGGGGCTCACCGTCACCGCCGAGCTGCCCGGGCTCACGGAACAGGACGTCGAGCTCTCGCTCGAGGATGACGTGCTGACGATCAAGGGAGAGAAGAAGGCCGAGACGACCCGCGAGGAGAAGGGCGTGCACATCCAGGAGCGGAGCTACGGCAGCTTCGCCCGGTCGCTGCAGCTTCCCTTCGCGCCGAAGGCGGATGCGGTCCAGGCGACCTTCTCCAAGGGTGTGCTGACCATCACCCTGCCGCGCCCGCCCGAAGCGCCGAAGCCGTCCTCGCGGATCGAGATCAAGTCCGGCTGACGCGCTGACGCCGGCCGCCGCGCCGCTCCGGCCCTCAGCGGAAGCGCGCGGCGTCGTAAGGGGCGGGGTCGATCACCGGCGGGCGGCCGAGCACGAGGTCGGCGACGAGGGCGGCCGTCTTGGCCGACGCCGCGAGGCCGACATGGCCGTGGCCGAAGGCATGCACCACATCGGCGCAGCCGCTCGCCGGGCCGATCACCGGAAGCCCGTCGGCGATCGAGGGCCGGTGGCCCATCCAGCGGCGAACCCGGCCCGGGTCGATCTCGGCTGGTAGGTCAGGGAGCACCCGCCGTGCGAGCGAAAGCAGCACTTCGGCGCGGCGCCAGTCCGGCTCGGCCTCGAGCGAGGCAAGCTCCACCTGCCCGGCCACACGAAGGCCATGGGCGGTCGGCGTGAGCGGGGCCTTCGCCTCGCCCACCATGATCGGCGTGCGCACCGAGGCCTCGGGCGCCTCGATCACGATGTGATAGCCGCGCTCGCTCTCGAGCGGCACGCGGTCTCCCACCGCCGCGGCGAGCGGCCGCGCATGCGCTCCGGCGGCGATCACTGCCCGGTCGGCCGCGATCCTCCCCTCGGCTGTGAGCACCGCCTGGAGCCTGCCGCCCCGGATGTCGAACCCGGTCGCGCGCGTGCGGCGATGGATCGCACCGCGAGCGATGGCAGCGGAGGCGAGCGCCGCGACATAGGCGCCGGGGTCGGTGACATGCGCCCCGTCCTCGACCAGGACGGCAAAGCCGAAGTCGCGCGAGAGCGCCGGCTCGCGCTGATGGAGCTCCTCGGCCGAAAGCTCGAGCCAGCGCACGCCCGCGTCACGACGCAACGCCCAGGCGAACCCCTCCGCCTCGAAGGCGTCACGGTCACGCCAGACATAGAGATGGCCACGGCGGACCACCAGCTCCGGCACGCTGGCAGCGGCGGCGAGCGCCTCGTGCCGCTCCACCGCGTCGTGGAGAAGCGCGCGCAGCGCCCGCGCCGTCCGTTCCACCCGCTCGGGGCTTGCCCCGGCGCGCAGGAAGCGGATCAACCACGGCGCGAGCGCCGGCAGGTGCCGCCAGCGTATGGTCAAGGGCCCGAGCGGATCGGCAAGCCAGCCCGGCACCTTGCGCCACACGCCGGGAAGGCTCATCGGCACCACGCTCTCGGGGCTGATCCAGCAGGCATTGCCGTAGGACGCGGCCTGCTCTCCCCCGGGCTCCCCGGGCTCGATCAGCGTCACGCGGTGGCCCTCGCGGGCGAGCATCAAAGCGGTCGCCGCGCCGACCGCGCCGGCGCCGATCACCGCAACCGAGAGCATGGTCTTTCCCCTTTCCGGGCGAGATGCTGGTCGAGGAAGAACAGCCTGTCCTGGCCCCAGATCCAGAGCTCGCCGCAAAAGATCGTCGGGCTGCCGAACACGCCGCGGGCGCGCGCCTCGGCGTTGTTCGCCTCCCAGGCGGCGAGCGTTTGCGGGGCCTCCTCGGCCGCCACCAGAGCCGCCCCATCCATGCCGTTCTCCTCGGCGATCGCGGCGCGAACGGCAGGGTCGGCGATGTCGCGCTCCTCGACCCAGAGCGCGCGCAGGATCGCGTGCGACAGACGCATCGCATCGAGGCCCTGCGTCTGGGCGGCGATCACCATCCGCCCTGCCGGCCGCTGGTCCTCGGGCGGATAGAAACGGGGGCGGAGGTTGAGCGGCAGGCCGAGGAAGCGTCGCCAGCGGTCGAGCTCGAGAGCGTGGTAGTCCTGACGCGCGCGCGGCCGTGTCCGCAGCGGCACCCC